>JAFSPR010000033.1 GCA_017451395.1 Bacteroidales bacterium | reverse complement strand
TTGTCTTTCATGCTTTTGCCCTTACAGGGCGCAGGATGCACACCACATTAACCCAGGGCGTTGCCCTGGGCTGGGAGCTTACTGGCCTTTCAGGCCGTCAATATTAGCTTGCGAAAATTGAACTATCTTTATTAACCAGGAGGCGGGATATGTTCCCGTCTCCACAAAAACAAAACAAAATGATGAAGAAAATCAAAGTAAACTGGGGCGTTATAGTCAATGCCTTATTAACATTCGCCACCACGGTGATCAGTGCCATAACCCTGAGCTCATGCGTGCTCCAGTGAATAATGCCTTTTATCATTTACAAAATGCGGAGCATCGCTTTCATCATATTGCACTGTTCAGCCACTCGCTGTGACCGGCGTTACAGCTTCAATGACTGCAAGCGAGACCATGTCAAGAACCGAAAGTTCAAAGACATCGGCTACCACTGGTACATCGAACGGGATGGCACCATCTGCAAGGGACGGCCTGAAGAACAGGCCGGAGCCCACTGCAAGGAGCGCAACAAGCATTCCATCGGCGTATGCTATGAAGGGGGCTTAGACGAGAACGGCCGGCCAGCCGACACCCGTACCCAGGCTCAGAAAGACTCGCTCTTCGACCTCCTCATCCAATTGCACCAGCGATATCCCCGGGCGGTGATTATGGGGCACCATGAGTTCAATCCCCTCAAAGACTGCCCCTGCTTCGATGCCGAGGAATACCGTCAAATATTCTCAACCTGAGACGATTATCCATTATTCATTATCAATTAACCATTAATTGCAATGCATTACATCAGAGACAGGCCGACAAGTCACGGTATCAAATTTATAAGAAAAATTCGTATAGTTGGAAACTTTTTCGTTATTTTGTATGCTGATAAGCGAATATGCAGGCAGATGGACTGGATTTACCAATACATAACCTTCCCGATTACTGACCCCACATGGATATTCCTCCTTGTGCTGGTCATGATTCTGTTCGCCCCTATCGTACTCGACAAGCTGCGTATTCCCCATATCATCGGCATGATCATAGCCGGCCTGCTTGTAGGCGAGCATGGCTTCAATATCCTGGCCCGCGACAGCAGTTTCGAGCTGTTTGGCAAGGTGGGTCTCTACTACATCATGTTCCTGGCCGGTCTGGAAATGAACATGAACGACTTTAAGGAAAACAAATACAAGGCACTGACCTTGGGCTTGCTTTGCTTTGCCATACCCATTCTCATCGGTTTCTTCACCAACCTGAGCCTCCTGCACTACGGAGTGGCGACCTCAGTGCTGCTGGCCAGTATGTATGCCTCCAACACCCAGGTCTCCTACCCCATCGTCATCAGATATGGCGTGTCCAATCAACGAAGCGTGAGCATCGCTGTGGGTGGGACAGCAGTGACTGACACACTGACCCTGCTGGTACTGGCTGTGGTAGCCGGCATGTTCAAAGGTGATACAGACGGAGCCTTCTGGCTTTTGCTGTTGGGCAAGGTCATCCTCATCGGCGCCATCATCATCATCCTGTTCCCTCGCATTGCCCGCTGGTTTTTCCGCAGATACGACGAGGTGGTGACTCAGTACATCTTTGTATTAGCCATGGTGTTCTTAGCCGCAGCGATGATGGAGTTTGCCGGCATGGAGGGCATCTTAGGAGCCTTCCTGACAGGCTTGGTCCTGAACAGGATGATTCCGCATGTGTCTCCCCTGATGGGGCACCTGGAGTTTGTGGGCAACGCCTTGTTCATCCCCTATTTCCTGATTGGCGTGGGCATGCTCATCAACGTGAGAGTGCTGTTCGGGAGCTTCAATGCCATTGAGGTGGCGGGAGTGATGATTGCGGTGGCCCTGACAGGCAAGTGGCTTGCTTCCTTCCTGGTGCAGAAGATTTTCAGAATGAAAGGCATAGAGCGTAGGCTGATATACGGACTGAGTACGGCCCAGGCTGCCGCTACGCTGGCCGCCGTGATGGTGGGTTACAACATCATCCTGCCCGACGGGAGCAGGCTGCTGAACGAGGATGTGCTGAACGGAACCATCCTGCTCATCCTGGTGACCTGCACCGTAAGCTCTTTTGTAACGGATAAGGCCGCCAGGCGGATAGCGATGGATGAGACGCAGCCAGATGAACATCTGAAACGCTCTACGGAAAAGATCCTGATACCGCTTGCCTACCTCGACACGGTGGATTACCTGATGGACCTGGCCTTAATGATCAGAAGCGCTAAGTTTGAAGACAATATCCTTGCCCTGCACGTGATGACCGACACGGCTGACTCTGAGAGGGCGGGAATGAGAGGAAGGCTTTGCTTAGAGAAAGCCGCGAAGGCTACGGCTGGCGCCAACGTGGAGCTGGTACAGCTGAGCCGGTATGACGTGAACGTGTCTTCAGGCATCATTCATACGGCTAAGGAACAGGATGCTTCCTGCGTGGTGGTGGGCCTCCACAGGAAGGTGAACATCATGGACTCGTTCTATGGCAAGGTGACGGAGAACCTGCTGAAAAGCATACACCGCGAGGTGATTGTGGCCAAGTTCCTCATGCCGCTCAATACCATCCGCCGCATTGTGGTGGCAGTACCCCCGAAAGCCGAGTATGAGGCAGGTTTCCAGAAATGGCTGCGCAACTGTTGCCGCATGGGAGCCTCTCTGGGCTGCAGGGTGCATTTCTTCGCTACGGAAAAGACCACCGGCTATATACAGAGTTTCCTGGAAAGCAAGTACAAGCAGACGCTGACCAGCTTCTCCAGCCTGGAGAACTGGGATGACCTGCTGTTGCTGACCGGGCATGTGAACTATGACCATCTGCTGGTAATCATCAGTGCGCGAAGAGGGTCAATCTCATACGACCCTCTGTTTGAAGATCTGCCAAGCCAGATCAACACTTATTTCAACAACAACAGTCTGATGCTGGTGTTCCCAGACCAGATTGGCGATACGGTAAAGGAAACCATCACCTTCTCCAAGCCTATCGGAAGTGTTGATGTGCCGCTGTATGAGAAGGTTGGCAGGAGAATTTACAAATGGCTTAAAAGACAATAGAGATGATTCATCTGGAAGGAATAACCAAGAGTTTCGGCAACTTAGAAGTGCTGCGCGACATCAGCTTAGACATCACTCAAGGAGAGGTGGTAAGCATCGTAGGGCCCAGCGGGGCTGGCAAAACCACCTTGCTCCAGATCATGGGGACACTCGATGCTCCTGACAAAGGGGAGGTGTTGATTCATGGCAAGGATGTGCTCCGCATGAAGGAGAAAGAGCTTTCTTCATTCAGGAACCTGCACATTGGCTTCGTGTTTCAGTTTCACCAGCTCCTGCCTGAGTTTACGGCGATTGAGAATGTGATGATTCCCGCCTTCATAGCCGGGAAAGGGATGCAGGAGGCTAAGAAGGAAGCCATGGACCTGCTCTCGTTCATGGGACTGCAAGACAGGGCTGACCATAAGCCGAATGAGCTTTCAGGAGGTGAGAAACAGCGTGTGGCTGTTGCCCGTGCCTTGGTGAATCATCCTGACGTGGTGCTTGCCGATGAGCCTTCAGGAAGCCTGGACAGCCAGAATAAGATGGAACTGCATCAGCTTTTCTTTGACTTGAGGAACCGTCTGGGCCAGACTTTCGTGATAGTGACCCATGACGAAGGCCTTGCCCAGATGACAGACAGGACAATCCACCTCAAAGACGGCAGAATCGTTCAGGCATAGCCCCCCTTCCTACTCAAAGCTGAGATAATGCCCTATCCGCTCCAGATCGTGCTCCGTGAACTCCTCGTAGAGCACAAGGGGTTTCATGCTTTTCAAGTCGCCATGCTTTCTGCGATGCTCTACCATCGCCTTTGCCTGGTAAAAATCAATGTACGGATGCCGTCTTAACCTGTCAACGCTGCTCTTGTTGACCGGAATCCTGCGGATATCAGCCTCATCGATGCTGAACCAGGCGTTCAGCCGGGCGGCATCCAGATTAATCTCCCGAAGCTGTGCCACTTGATAAAAGCCTCCCAGCTGATTACGGTAGTTCACAATCATACGGGCAATGCCGCTGCCTATGCCCGGAATCTTCTTCAATTCGGTAGTATCAGCCTTGTTCAGGTCCACCAGGGTGCCTGGCTGATATTTCTCTATGATCTCATGACGGGGCAATGTGTCAGGCAATAAGGAATGCACGCTGTCTGGCTTAACAGGTTGTGCCTCATCAGCCAATGGTCTGTCAGCAGGCTGATGAATCTCTATATAAGGCTTCAGTTCCTCAAACAGCTCGTCGCTCATGCCGTAGATCTTGCGGAAATCAGCCGCCTCACGGAATCGCCCTCCCCTGGCACGGTACTTCAAGACATTGCCAGCCATCCAGTAAGGCAGCCCCAGCTTTCTCAAGGTGACGGAATCAGCCGTGTTGGGGTCAAAGGGCCGCAATACCTTCTCTACCTGCCGGGCTTGGGTATAGTGCCGGGAATGGCGAGACACCTTCAGGCTGTCCTGCCGCCGGATGGAATCTGCGAAAGCCTGCAGGGCGGGAGTGTCAACGGCTGTCTCACCGGCATGACGCATCCGTTCAAATACTACCGTAGCTCCAATGGTAAGCACAATAAGGCTGAGCAACAAGACAATGGCTCTTTTCTCATCTGGCCGATAACTATGGAAATCCTTGATAAATTGCCACATAGGGGCGAAAGCGCTTACAGGATGCCTAATTCGTTGATAAAGACGAAACCTATGCCGATAGGCGCCACCACCCGCAGGATGAACACGATTGCCTTATAGATGAACGCAGGCAACTCACCGCCGCTGTTCAGCTCTTCACGCAGGATTTTCTTATCGAGATACCATCCCGTAAAAATGGAGATGAAGAAGCCGCCGATAGGCAGCATCAGCTTGGCTGTCACGAAGTCAAACAGGTCGAACAGGGTCATGCCGAAGAAGGTATATTCCCTGCCGACACCCATAGACAAGGCACACAAGACACCTATCAGACCACATACGGAGGTTACCAGCAAGGCCGCTTTACTCCTGCTCATCTTAAATTCCTCATGCAGATAAACGGTAACCACCTCATGCATGGAGATGGTGGAGGTCAATGCCGCAAGAGCCAGCAGCAGGTAGAAAGCCGTACTGAGGATATAAGTGAGCCAAGGCAAGCCCGCAAAGGCTTGTGTCAGCACGTTGGGCAAGGTGATGAAAACCAAGCTGGGGCCTGCATCCGGCTGGATGCCTACCGAGAATGCGGCAGGGAAGATAATCAGACCTGCCAATATAGCGACCAGGCTGTCAATGCCGGCTACATTGAGGGCCGTCTTCGTCAGGTTGGTGTCACTCTGGAAATAAGAGGCGTAAGTACAGAGGCACCCCATACCCAGACTGAGCGAATAGAAGGTCTGCCCCATAGCGGAAAGCAAGACTCCGGAATTGACCTTGCTGAAGTCGGGCTTGAGCAGGAACTCCAGGCCTGGACCTGAACCTGGCAAGAGCACGGAGCAGACAGCCATGATGATGAGCAGGATGAACAAGATGGGCATCAGAATCTTGGCAGAACGCTCGATGCCTTGCTGCACACCTTTTACGATGATGTAATGGGTAGCTACCATGAAGACGGCGAGCCAAAAGGCTGGCCGCCACGGGCTGGCCGTGAAGGTGTCAAATGACTCTGCAAACTGTTCAGGCGTCTTGCCTATGAAGGTGTTGCCCGCCGCCTGTAGGAAATACTCCAGTGTCCAGCCAGCCACCACAGCGTAGTAACCCAGGATGAGGAAACCTGTGAGCACGCCCCACCTGCCTACCCATTTCCACTGGGTGCCGGGGGCAAGTACCTGATAGGCCCTCGCCGTATTGGAACGTGAGTGCCTGCCGATGGTGAACTCGGCTATCATGACAGGAATGCCGAAGAACAGGATGCAGACAATATATACCAGGATAAAGGCCGCACCTCCGTCATTCCCTGTCTGATAAGGGAAACGCCAGATGTTGCCCAAGCCTACCGCCGACCCTGCCGCCGCCAGTATCGCACCTATCTTACTGCCAAAGTTTGCTCTGCTCTCCACACTCATGAATCTATAATTTTATGTCAATCTATGCCGTTTTCTTAAAATTTGGATGCAAAATTACATAATTATTCGTACTTTTGCGACAGTTTTTAAAATAAATTGGCAATGAAATCGTTTATCAGTCGTTATCCATGCTCTCTCGCCATCATTCTGCTGGTCACTTATCTGTCTTTTTTCAAACCTCCACATACGCAGATGGATAGTGTCATCGGTATTGACAAGCTGGTGCACACGGCTATGTATTTCTTGATGGCCGGTCTGCTCTGGTGGGAATTCCTGCGTGGCAGAGTCAAGACGCAGGCTCCCATGTGGCACGCCTGGATAGGCGCCTTCCTCTGTCCTTTGCTTTACGGAGGCATCGTGGAACTGGCACAGGAGTACTGCACGGACCATCGCGGTGGCGAATGGCTGGACTTCGCAGCCAATTCATCAGGCGTGATCCTGGCAGCCATTGCCGCCAGATATCTGTTTCCAAGCCAGTTAAAGAAGTTCGGGCAGGGTAAATAGTCTGGTGCCGTTCGAGCCCTTGATCAAGATGCACTTGCCCTGGGGCTGCTGTTCCTTGAGGGTTTCCTTGAGGGCTTCCACATCGGCGAAACAACGGAACGGATTTCCTTCATACATAAACTCCTGACCTACCAATATAACATCCTTGAACCCATACTCCTGAATCAGCCGTATGACCTGCCTGTGCTCCTGGGCACTGTCAGCTCCCAACTCACGCATTTCTCCCAATATAAGCATCTTGTTGTCAGCATCCAGCAGATGGAAATTGTCGATGGCTGCCTTCATACTGGTAGGATTGGCGTTGTAAGCATCCACAATCAGGACATTGCGTTCAGTCTTTGTAAGCTGCGAACGGTTATTGTGTGGCTCATATTCTTGCAATGCCTCGCAAACAAGGTCTTCGGGCACATGGTATTTCAACCCCAAGCTGATGGCGGCCAGCATATTGCTCAGGTTGTAGTCGCCTATCAGATGTGTCTGCACGTCGTGCCACTCTCCTTCCTCCGCTTTCCATTGGAAATGGAGTAAGGCACTATGCTCAGCGATTCTGCCCCTGACGGCTACGCCTTCAGCCTGCACGCCATAGCAGGTCACTCTCTCCAGCCCTCTCTCTCTAACCATCTGCATGAGGTCCGTGCTGTCAGCGTTGACAATCACCTCTCCGTTTGTCTGCCTGAGGAAATCATACAGCTCACCTTTGGTGCGCTTCACTCCTTCAAACGAGCCGAAGCCTTGCAGGTGAGCCCTGCCCACATTGGTGATAAGTCCCACGTTAGGCTCCGAGACATTCACCAGTTCCTGTATATCGCCAGGATGGCTGGCTCCCATCTCAATGATGGCTATCTGATGCTCAGGCTTCAGACGCAAGACGGTCATAGGCACGCCAATGCTGTTATTGAGGTTGCCCTCGGTATAAAGCACCCTGTATTTCTTCGAGAGCACGGCAGCTGTCAGCTCCTTGGTGGTGGTCTTTCCGTTTGTGCCTGTTATGCCGATTACAGGAATGCCTCTATGCGCATCAGGAACAGAAGGCACGGGTGCTCCCAGCTGCCTGCGGTGATAGTTGGCGAGCTGCTGCAGAGCCTGGAGGCAATCGTCCACCAGAAAGTACCGTTCATCTCCTGCCGGCAGATATTCCTCTTCATCAATGACCACATACCTGCTGCCTGCCTCCAACGCTTTTGACGCGAAGGCATTGCCGTTGAAATTAGCGCCTTTCAGGGCGATGAATAGCGAATCTTGCGGACAGTTGCGGCTATCAGTAGTCACACAACTGCATTGCTGGAATATGTCATACAACCTTTCTATCATATTTTCTGAGTTTTATTAGTACAAAAGTAGGCTTTTTTTCTTACATTTGTAATCAAATTAACAGAAAGTTATGTTTACAGGAACAATAAATGTCAACGGCCAGCTGCTCGACCTCTCCGTGCCAAGGGTGATGGGGATACTGAACATCACGCCGGATTCTTTCCTGCAGGAAAGCCGTAGGCAGACTGAAGAGGAGATAGCGGCAAGGGTGAGGCAGATTGTGGAAGAGGGAGGTGACATGATTGACATTGGGGCTTATTCATCCCGTCCCGGCGCAGCCGGCGTACCTGTGGCGGAGGAGATGGAGAGGCTTCGCAAGGGGTTGCATATTCTCCGCAGGGAAGTTCCTGACGCCATCGTGTCTGTAGATACTTTCAGGGCAGACGTGGCACAGATGTGCATCAGTGAATTCGGTGTCTCGATGATCAATGACATATCCGGAGGCGATCTGGATGAAAGGATGTTCGAGACCATCTCCCGTGCGCGCATACCTTATATTATAACGCACATGCAGGGCAATCCGCAGACTATGCAGCAGAACCCGCAATATGAAAACGTCTTGCGTGAGGTGATGCTCAGTCTGGCAGCCAAGGTAAAGCGCCTGCATGAGCTGAAGGTGAACGACGTGATACTCGACCCTGGCTTCGGCTTCGGCAAGTCGGTGGAGCACAACTATGAGCTGCTCGCCCATCTGGATGAGTTTGATGTCTTTGGATTGCCCCTGCTTGTGGGTATGTCCAGAAAGTCGATGATATACAAGAAGCTGGATATCACTCCAGAGGATGCCTTGAATGGCACTACGGCATTGAATACCATTGCCCTGAGCAAGGGTGCCAATATCCTCAGGGTACACGACGTGAAGCAAGCCGTTGAGGCTGTCAAGCTCTGGCAAGCTGTGAAGGAATATGAATTTAAGGACTATTAATAAGCTATAAGACCGTGTTTTTTCAATTTGGCATAAAGGATTTTATCGATATCCTGCTGGTAGCGGTGTTACTCTACTACCTGTATAAACTGATGAAGTCAACAGGCTCCATGAAGGTGTTCACAGGCCTGATGATATTCGTGATGGCTTGGCTTGTGGTCACACAAGTGCTGGAAATGAGACTGCTTGGCTCTATCTTCGACAAGCTGATGAGTGTGGGCGTGCTGGCCATTATCGTGCTGTTCCAGGAAGAGATACGCCATTTCCTCTTTTCCTTAGGCTCACACCATAACGCCAGCGCCCTGATGAAGCTGCTCACCGGAGGAAAAGGCAAGCAGACCACCCATGAAGACGTGCTGCCCATCGTGATGGCTTGCCTGAGCATGGCGAAAGGAAAGGTGGGAGCCTTGATTGTGGTGGAACGGAATGTGCCGTTAGACAGCATCGTGCGGACGGGCGATGTGATTGACGCCAGCATCAACCAACGGCTGATTGAGAACATATTCTTCAAGAACAGTCCGCTGCATGATGGCGCGATGGTAATCAGCCACAAGCGTATCAAGGCTGCCGGATGTATCTTGCCCGTATCACACGACTTAGATATTCCTAAGGAACTGGGCTTGCGCCATAGGGCCGGTATGGGTATCTCGCAGGGGACTGACGCTTTGGCCATCATCGTGAGTGAGGAGACGGGGGGCATCTCCGTAGCCTATAAGGGTGAGTTCCACCTGCGTCTCAACGCAGAGGAATTGGAAAGGCTGCTTACGTCGGAAAGCTGATTGCCGTTTTAAGCAGAGCAAATAAGCATAAAGAAGGGGTGCCCGTCTGGACACCCCCTTTATCTTCTCTCTTTAACTTTGAACCGCCGTTATCTTGTGCGCGTACGGCTACGGGTAGTGTTGGTATTCGTAGTCGTCGGAGTAGTCGTGCTGCCGGAGCTGCTCGAACTGCTGCGAACACGAGAACGGGTTGTGTTGGTCTGCGTCGGAGTAGTCGCGCTGCCAGAGCTGCTTGAGCTGCTGCGAACACGAGAACGGGTAGCGTTGGTGTTCGTAGTCGTCGGAGTAGTTCCGGTAGAGTTGGAATTACTGCGTACACGAGTCCTGTTGGTCTGAGTGCCGGCGCCGCTGCCGGTACCCGAGGCGTTACTATTGCTGCGAACTGCAGTACCGCTGTTGTCCGTGCGTACATTAGTACCCGTACGGGTGCGGGTTGCTGTTCCACTATTGGTAGCAGTGCCATTCGAGGCATTGCTCCTCACGGCATTCAAGTCGGGATTCACCCTTACTGCGTTCACCTTCCGGTTAGCGGTCTTAGCGTCAGAGCGAACCCTGGTCTCAAACTTGCTGTAGTTCTGGCTTCCCACGATTGACTTCACACTACGGGTATATTCCTTAGCCGCAGCTTCCAGTTCACGGTCAGTCATGTTTACGCTATAGTCTGAACGGTAACCACCCTGTCCACGTCCGTAGTAGCCGCCACGGTCGCCATATCCCCCGCCGTAAGGAGGACGGTTAGCACCACCGTAGTAACCCGGACCATAAGGGCCACGTGGAGGAGGACCCGGAGTGAAGGTATAGTATCCGAAGCTGTAGTTCGGCATGCTGTGGAAGATATAGAAATACCTCCTGTTCAGTTCCAGCAGACGAGCCGCACGTGCACGGTCGAGAGCCATCTCCAGTACCATACGGTTGGTAATGGCGTCAATCACACCAGCGTTATAGCCATAGCTGTATCCGTTGTTGTAGATGATATACTCCTGACCATAACCATAGGCATAGTCGTTATACCCATATCCGTCATAGGTATCATAGGTGCTCACGCATCCTGCGAGAGTGAAACCCAAAGCCATTGCAAATAAAACCTTCTTCATATCCATGCCCTTTCTTTACTTTAAATGGTACTTCTTTTATAGGATAATGACCAAAAGAAACGAATACTGCGCGAGAAGTTGCATTTTTCTCGCGCAGCATATCATTTCCTTTCCTTTTTCAGGCATTCACGATGTTCATGGTGTCTTGAGCAATCATCAGCTCCTCATCGGTAGCCAGGATAACCACCTTCACCTTAGAGTCTGCCGTAGAGATAATGCCTTCCTTACCCCTAACGGTAGCAGCATTGAGTTCTGGGTCAATCTTTACGCCCAGGTATTCCATGCCTTCCAGCGTGTTGGCACGCATACTTGCCTGGTTCTCGCCCACACCTCCAGTGAAGACAATCACGTCAACGCCGTTCAATACAGCGGCATAGGCGCCGATGTATTTCTTGATGCGGTAGTTATACATCTTGTCAGCCAGGATAGCGCGTGGGTTGCCCTCCTTCTGTGCCACCTCTAACTCGCGCATGTCGCTTGAAACGCCTGTGATGCCGAGCATACCGCTCTTTTTGTTCAGCAGGTCGCTCATCTGACTCCCGTCCATGCCCAGCTTATTCTCCAGGAATGTGATTACACCACCGTCAACGTCACCGCTTCGGGTTCCCATAATCAGACCTTCCAGAGGGGTGAGACCCATAGAGGTATCCAGCACCTTGCCGTCTTTGATAGCGGCTATGGAGGCACCGTTGCCGATGTGGCAGGTGATGAGCTTCAGTCCTTCCTTCTTGACACCCAGGTAGTCGCATACATACTGGGTGATGAAGCGGTGAGAGGTTCCGTGGAAGCCGTAACGGCGAATCTTATACTTCTCATAAAATTCGTATGGCAGAGCGTACATATAAGCGTAGTCAGGCATCGTCTGATGGAAAGCGGTGTCGAACACGCCGACCTGAGGCACGTTCGGCAGGATAGCCTTCACAGCGTTCACACCCTTCAGGTTGGCAGGGTTATGCAGCGGTGCCAGGTCATTACAAGCCTCAAACTCCTTCAGCACCTCTGGCGTAAGCAGCACCGACTTCGTGAAACGCTCACCGCCATGCACCATGCGGTGTCCCACAGCGTTAATCTCGTCATAGCTCTTGATGGCTCCGTAGGTAGGGTCAACCAGTGTCTGCAGAATCAGCTCTACGCCAACGGTATGTTCAGGAATGTCCTTATGTATGATTTTCTTCTCTCCGTCAGGCAGGGTGAACTTCAGGAAAGAGTCAGCCAGGCCGATTTTCTCGATGCCGCCCGAAGCGATGACAGATTTGTCGCTCATGTCAAACAGCTTGTACTTGATAGATGAGCTTCCGCAATTTAAAACTAAGATCTTCATTATTCAAAAAGGTTTTAATGTTATTTCTTGGCAGCTTGAGCCTGGCAAGCTGTGATGGCTATCATATAATATACATCGTCGATAGAGCAGCCACGGCTCAGGTCGTTCACCGGCCTTGCTATACCTTGCAGAATCGGGCCGATAGCGAGGGCGTCACCCAGACGCTGCACCAGCTTGTAGGCAATGTTGCCCACCTCTAAGCAAGGGAATACCAGCACGTTGGCATTGCCTGCGATCTCACTTCCAGGAGCTTTCTTCTTGCCAACCGACGGAACCAATGCAGCGTCAGCCTGCAGTTCACCGTCAATCTTCAGTTGCGGATCCATTTCCTTGGCAAGTCTGGTAGCCTCCACCACCTTGTCAACCACCTCATGAGAAGCGGAGCCTTTGGTTGAGAAGCTCAGCATGGCCACTCTCGGGTCAGCGAATCCACCCACGGCACGAGCCGTCTGAGCCGTGCAAACGGCAATCTGGGCCAGCTGGTTGGCATCAGGCATCGGGGTCACGGCCACGTCGCCCACTACCAGCACACCGTTCTCGCCATATTGCGGCTGGTTGGTAATCATCAGCATAGCTCCACTCACGCACGTAATGCCCGGAGAGCACTTGATAATCTGCAGGGCAGGACGCAAGGTGTCGCCCGTAGTGCTGAGTGCACCGGAGATCTGTCCGTCGGCATCGCCCGTCTTGATAATCATACAGCCCAGATACAGCGGGTTCTTCACCAGTTCGCGGGCCTGTTCGATGGTCATGCCCTTCTTCTTGCGAAGCTCAGCCAGCAGCTGTGCATATTCCTCAGCCTTCGGGTTGTCCAGCGGATCAATCAGGGTGGCCTTGCCAATGTTTTTCAAACCGAACTCATCCGCCATGCGGTGAATCTCCTTGATATCGCCAATCAGGATAATGTCAGCGATGTCATCGCCCAAGGCACGGTCAGCAGCCTTCAGGGTACGTTCTTCAGTAGCTTCAGGAAGTACGATGCGCTGGCGGTCAGCATTCGCGCGTTCAATGATTCCTTCGATTAGTTTGTTCATAGGTTTCAAATATTATGATGATTATTATTTTTGCAAAAATAATGAATTTTGCCTAATCGGCATTGCAAAAAGCGGATGGATTTATCGCCAGCGTGCGGATTATTGGATATTTTAACAATTGGAGTGCCCTTTGAATGAGCAAAGGGGCATAGGACATCAGATGATACCCTATACCCCTAAAAGTAAGCAGTTCTTATATAAAGTCAAAATGTTATTTCTTCACTTTCCTTCTTTTCGCAGTCTTTTCTTCAGGATTCATTTCGTCAATAACGTTCGTACTTACCTTGAACTTAATAGTCATCCGCTCTGGAATATCGTGATACTCACCGTTGCGTGGGTCTCGTCCAGGACGCTGTGGCTGACGGTGAGGCACAAACTTGCCGAAATACTGAAGCTTCACTTCCTCTCCTTCTACCATCTTGTCAATTACCAGCCTGTTGTATGAATCAACAAAGGCTTTTGCTGCTGTGTCGGTAATGTGTAATCGACGAGCTAACTCTTTTGTAAATTCGAATTTATTCATAGGTTTTGATCAGTTGTTGTTTCTAACATATACATATTTTCAAAAGCTGTTACAAATATACAAGTAATATGTTTCTGATAATCTAAACAAATGCAAAAAAGTAACAACAAAACCTAAAATAAGAGTGCAATTCTCTTTTTTCTCGCCCAAAAGTCACTTTTATAGTATCAGGTATGTGTGTAATTACACTTTTTTCTGCTACCTTTGCATTATAACTTATAAAAAATGATTTCTATGAAAAAGTTATTTGTTGCGTTTGTGCTGGTGATGGCTGCTGTATGCCATATCAATGCCCAGCAGGCTAAGTATGTGTTCTATTTCATCGGCGACGGTATGGGATTGAACCAGGTGAATACTACAGAGATGTATCTGGCGGAACTGGAAGGACGCATAGGCATCAAGAACCTCTGCTTCCCCTCTTTCTCTGTGGCGAGTCAGGCTAACTCTCATTCTTCATCTAATTCCGTCACCGACTCTGCTGCTGGCGGTACTGCCCTCTCATCTGGCGTCAAGACATATAACAGCGCGATGGGTGTGGATGCCGGCAAGAATCCGGTGGAGACTTTCGCAGAGAAAGCTAAGAAGGCAGGCAAACGTGTGGGCATCACCACGTCAGTGAGCCTTGACCATGCCACTCCTGGCGCTTTCTACGCCCATGAGCCTTACAGAAATATGTATTATGAGATTGCCACATGGCTGCCGAAGTCTAACTTCGACTTCTTTGCCGGCAGTGGTTTCCTCAGACCGGACAAGACCGTTGACGGAAAGGATGCGCCAAATATCTTCCCGATGATCGACGAGGCTGGCTATACCGTGGCGCGCGGACTGGATGAATACAAGGCTAAGCGCAACGCTGCCGGCAAGATGGTCTTGATTGAGAAAGCTGACGCCGACCAGAAGAGCCTCCGCTACGCCATAGACCGCCAGCCAGGCGACCTTACCCTTGCCCAGATTACCGAGAGTGCCATCGACTTCCTCATGAAGGAGAATGCCAAGAAGGGCTTCTTCCTTATGATAGAGGGTGGAAAGATTGACTGGGCTTGCCATGCTAACGATGCCGGTGCGATGGTTCGCGAGCTGGAGGATATGGACAATGCCGTGAAGGTGGCATACGAGTTCCTGAAGAAGCACCCGAAGGAGACCTTAATCGTAATCACTGCCGACCATGAGACGGGCGGCCTGTCAATGGGCCGTCAGAGCGGTGGATATACCTTGAACCTCAAAGCCCTCTCTTATCAGAAGCAGTCAATCGACGTACTCTCAAGATACATCACAGACCTGCGCAAGAAAGAGAAGGTCACCTGGGAAGACGCCAAGGCGCTGCTGGGCGAGAAAATGGGCTTCTGGAGAGAACTCGACATCACATGGGAGCAGGAGAAGCAGCTGCGTGACTGCTTCGAGGAAACATTCACCAACAACAAGGCTAAGTTTGACGAGAACATGTATAGCCGTACTGAGCAGCTGGCTACGGTAGCCAAGTACGTCATTGCCGAGCAGGCACACCTGATGTGGACCACAGGCAGTCATACTGCTGCTTATGTGCCCGTTTATGCAGAAGGTGCAGGCTGTCATGAGTTCGAGGGCAAGATGGATAATACGGAAATCATCCGTAAGATTGCCAAGGTGTCTGGTGTGAAGTGGTGATTCATACCTTATATTATAATATAGCGGGGCTGTCTCTGAACGACAGCCCCGTCTGTTTGCTATTCATCACACCTGACAATTGATGTTTTTCAGACATAAGGCAGATAGAGCAGGTAGTCGCCATCGGCATGGATGATGACCCGCTCACTGACAGCTTCATTGAGAGTGCCTTGCCACCAGTTGGTGAAATCATAAAGAGGGTATTTCAGCCCTTCGGCATGAAAAGCGGTGGCACCAAAACTGATGAGGGACACCTGCTGCCCTACTGACAGGGTGAATGACTGGTTATCATGACAGGGGATGAAAACACCGTAGTCGGTGTACATTTGTACATCAAGCCCCATACGCATGTACTCGATAAGCAGGGAGATATTGCCCAGGGTATGGTCTTCACGCTTACCAGTAGCTCCCACAATGGCAATTTGGTGCTTGCCTTGAGACATCAGGTAGCGGATGGCTTTGCTGAGGTCGTTGGTATCCTGCTCGGTTTCATGATGCCAGATGGCTGCATAGCACTCTTTGAGCTTGGCAGACAAGGAGTCACCATCGCCTACTATGGCATCGGGCACATGACCTTCTGCCAGATAACGCTCTGCCGCACTATCACAACATACTACACACTCAGCATTGGCTAAGACTTGCAACGGTACTTCATGCGACGGGTAGTCGCCTGCGGCAAGAACCGTTGAATACACTATCCATTTACCATTATCCATTTCCCATTATACATTCATTAACTTCTTCCACTTAAAGTAGCCGAAGACTGCGATGATGACATAAAGACCATAGAGGGCCGCCTTGAAAGGGATGCCTTTCTGCACATAAAGGATGGTACAGACCGCATCGACCACAATCCAGAAAAACCACTGCTCGATGTACTTGCGAGACAAAGCCCACATGCCTACGAAGGAGAGGGCATTGGTGAAGGCATCAAGCACAGGTACCGTGGAGTTGGTCCAGCTAATCAACACATAGTAGGTGAGTCCCCAAGCCATGAGGAAGAATAGCAGGATGGGCAGGTAGAACTTTGCAGGGGTGTGGCTGATCTTCAGGGGCGAGGACTCTCGACGGGTGCCAAACTTCCACGCTATATAGCCATAGACGGCTGCCAAGGTGTAATATACAGCCATGCCGGCATCGCCATACAAGCCGTGATTGTAATACAGATAGACATCGAGAGCTGGCATGATAATGCCTACAATCCACAGTCCGATATGGGCCTTGTACTCCAGCCAGATATAGAGCAGCCCAAGGACGGTGGTGAATATGTCGAGCCAATCAAACTGCATAGGTCAGAATCTCAGGATTACATGAGCCAGGGCATTGATGCCTGCCTGAGCGGCATAGCCAGCGTAGTTGTAGCGCACCTTCTTTCCGCCATCGGTATAATAGCCACTGCCGGCATAGCCGTTGTTCTCATACTCTTCGTTGAATATATTATATATGGTGCAACCGATGGTGATGTCCTTCACGGCTTTCATGTGGAAGGTGTAAGCCAAATGAAGGTTACTTACGCAATAAGCGTCGAGCAGTGTTTCTGTGACATCGGCATTGGTCATGAACTGACGGCTGACATACTGAGTCTGCAAGGCTGCCTCAAAGCCCTTGTAGTTATAGCCAAAGCGATTGTTGAGAATGACGCTTGGGGAAAAGGCTATATGGGTGTCGCCATGATTGATGCGCCAAGCCTCATAGGTGTCATCGTCGTAGAGGGTTTCGGTAAAGTCCTTGATGCGGTTTCGGCTTAGAGTGGCGTTAGCGTCCCAGGTGAATCCCATTGGCAAGCGGATGCCAGCCATCAGTTCCACGCCCATGCGGTAGCTTCTGGGCATATTCACTGCCATCGCCTCGCCTATCTCATTAAGTTCACCTGTAAGTACCAGCTGGTCTTTGTAATTCATGTAATAAAGATTGACACCACCGCTGAACCAAGAGCCCGTGTAGCTATAGCCTAACTCATAGTCGAGCAAGCGTTCAGCCTTGGGCAGGTCGAAACTGTTGCCATCAGTATAGTTGTTGCGGGTAGGCTCCTTATGCGCCACAGCCACAGAACCATAGACACGGTGACGTGGGTTGAACTCCCAAGAAAGGCCAGCCTTGGGGTTGAGGAAGTCGAAGTGCTCATTCACATCAAAAAACTGGTGGTTGTCGCCATCCATCTTGTCATTCGTACCCTTGATTTTATAGTCGATGTGCCGATACTGCAGGTCAGCGTAAGCTGTCAAGCCGTTGAGGAAGGTATAACTTGCCTTGCCGTAGATATTGCCATCGTTCTTGGTGGCATTGTTGAAATAATAATCACGGTCAGGGTTGGCATCACCACCAGATTGCTTCACCCAAAGCACCTTGCCGAAGTGGTCGCCATCGTAGCGGTTGAAGCCACCGCCCAGTGAAACGTTCCATCCGCCTTTGGAATAGTTCAGCGAGAACACTCCGCCCAGGAACCAGTTATCCATAACCTTTTTACGAATCAGGTCACTTCTCTTCACCGTCTCGCCATCCACCTCATAAGGCTTCATGCCATACTCCGCCAGTTTGCGGTCCATCTTATACTCCTGGTAGTAGCCGTCGCCTTTGGTGTAGTGGAGTCCCACATTCAGCTTGACGGCATCAGAGAAGCTGTGGTTGAGCAGCAACTGCCAGTTCTTCTGTGTATAGTTGTCGGTCTGGTCTTTGTAATAATTCAAATGACCGTCTTCATCAACATACTCACCACATGAGTTATAGGTCCGTCCGTATTTCGCCATCTCCTCCTTCGAGGCATAGTTCCAGGCATGATAAGTGCGTTCCTCTCCGGCAAAGGTGATGAGCTTGATATTGGTATGCGCTCCATACCAGGCTCCCTGCAGGTAATAGGAGTTGAGCTTCACGCTGGCACGGTCGATATAGCCGTCAGTTCCGATGTTGCTCAAACGGAGGTCGAAAGCCCAATGGTTGTTGATGAGCCCAGTACCTGCGTTGAGCGTCTCTTTATGAGTGCCGAAAGAGCCTGCCGAGGCATTCAGCTCAGCGTAGGGCATGGTAGAGAGGCCCCCCGTCTGCATATTGATAGAGGCTCCGAAAGCACCTGCTCCGTTTGTACTGGTACCTACGCCACGCTGTACCTGCACATCCTTCACGCTGGAAGCGAGGTCAGGCATATTCACCCAGAACACGGCATGGCTCTCTGCATCATTGACAGGAATGCCGTTGGCAGTGACATTGATACGTGTGGCGTCAGTGCCTCGCACCCGGATAGTTGTATATCCGATACCAGCTCCAGCATCACTGGTGGTGATGGCTCCAGGAGTCATCGACAGCAGGTAAGGCAAGTCCTGTCCCAGATTGTTTTTCTTGATTTCTTCACGCGAGATATTGGTGAAAGCCACAGGCGTATTCTTGGAAGCACGCGTAGCCATCACTTCCACTCCATCGAGCATCACCTCACGCAGCGAGTCTTGAGGCTCAGTCTGCGCAAGCACAGCCGGCATGCCGCCGCAAAGCAGGCATACAGCCGTCATCAGTCTTTTCTTCATTGTAAAGTTCCTTTTTAAGTTACACATAAAAAGGGGAAATCCATTGTCTTTCTTATTCCCTACGTCGGCATTACCCGCATCAGGTCAATGGGTATGATCTCAGCCCGTCATATTAAGGCACCCCTAAACGAAATCGGTGCAAAGATAGGCATTTTTTTAGATTTTCACTATCTTTGCAGCATAAAAACAAAACTATTCTACTTATGAACCAAATTGAAACAGCACTAACGAATGTGATAACATGGTGTGTGAACGCCGGATGGAACATCATCGGAGCCATCCTCATCTATATTGTGGGCCACTATCTGATCAAGGTGGCTATGCGGTTGACAAGCAATATTCTGGAGAAGCGGAAGGTGGAGACAAGCGTGAAGACCTTCCTGCTGAGCTTCGTGAATATCACACTGACCATACTGCTCATCATTGCCATAGCAGGTCGCCTGGGCGTGGAAACCACCTCCTTCGCCGCTTTGCTGGCTTCGGCAGGCGTAGCGATAGGCATGGCGATGAGCGGCAACCTGAACAACCTGGCTGGGGGCATCATTATCTTACTGCTGAAACCTTTCAAGGCAGGCGATTTCATTGAAGCGCAAGGCATGGTTGGCACGGTGAAAGCGATTCAAATCTTCCACACCATCATTACTACGCCTGACAATAAGGAAATATTCATCCCCAACGGGGCATTGAGCAACGGAAACATCATCAATTATAATGTAAACCCTACCCGCAGACTGGAATGGACAATTGGAGTGGAGTATGACGAGGACTATGAGAAAGTGGAAGCTGTAATCAGAAGGCTGATAGACGAGGATGCCCGCATACTGCAGGGCCCTGCTCCTTTTGTGGCGTTGAAAGAACTGGCTGACAGCAGTGTGAACATCGTGATCCGTTGCTGGGTGAAAGGGGATGATTACTGGAACGTGAACTTCGACATGAACCGCAAGATCTACACCACCTTCAACAAGGAGGGCATCAGCTTCCCGTTCCCACAACTGACGGTTCACCAAGAATAAGACAATATTAATACATAAAAACTGACTGGCATGATTGGATATAATACAGACCATCTGAAGACGAACAAGCAGTTTATGCTGGGCAAAGGTCTCCTGGCTTTCGCTGTTTTTATCATCGTAGCCCTTTTCTTCTACCTAAGTTTCCGTGAACAGGGCAAAAAGGAGGAACATCGTTATCTGGAATCTTACGCCATCTCACTGGTGAAGGGTTTCATAGGGGAGGATATCCAGGTATTGGTGAACGACAGCGTGATTTACAATGCGCCTGTGAAGGAGGAACCTCTGACTTTTAGTTTAACACGATTCGCAGAAAGCAGCTCTGTCATCATCGTGGATAACGCCACGGAGCAGATGGCGGTGTTTGAGCTAAGCGAGCAGGGTGGCGTGTATAACTTCGAGCGCGAAGAGGGAGAGGTCTCCTTGAAGGAATAGTTCATCCTTCCGGCTTGGCAGGCGACTCTCTTCCATAAAAAGGGGAAAAGTTTGGGATATTTTACCCATAAACAACAATCCCCCTATATAAGGGGGATTTAGATTTGTGCGGGTAAAAGGACTCGAACCTTCACGGATTTCTCCACCAGATCCTAAGTCTGGCGCGGCTGCCAATTACGCCATACCCGCAGCATGATTGTTTAAACGCGTTGCAAAAATAACGCTTCTTACGTGGATTTGCAAATTTCTTATGGTTTTTTATTCAAATAAACCCTTGCGGCTTCAATAATAGTGTCAATGCCTTGCGCTTGGTCTTCAGCTGAAAGAGCCACGGCGATATCTGGTTCGATGCCAAACTCAATCTGATTCATCTCTGCATCATAGGTGGGGCATGCACTGAAACGGACTCCCCATCCGTTGGGCAGTTCTGAGGTAAACGGCATGCCTGAGCCTCCACCCGTTTGGTCACCCATGATGGTTACCTTTGGCATGTAGCGCATGGAGTTGACGAAATCATTGGTGGCACTGTAGCTATGACGATTAGCTAACACCACCACGGGCTTCTGCCATCTCACCCCGTCAGACGGCTCCACATAGATAGGCTCTGGCGTAGAGAAATCGCTATGCCCTTTACCTGTCTTGTGACACATATAGCCCACAAGCACCTTGTCATTGGTGAACCGACCTGCAAAACGGCTGGCGTTAGTCAGTTCGCCACCTCCGTTGTTACGCACATCAATGATGATTCCGTTGCAGATATCCAGGTATCGGAACATCTCGCTCAGCACACTGTTGCCAATGCCAGCAGAAAAGCTGGTATAAGACACATAGCCGATGTTGTCCTCAAGGATGCAATACCGCAAACCGCCTCCGATGCGATATTCATGACCGAGATAATTCTCAACCAGTTCCTCGCTATAGTTCCGAGGATAATCCTCAAACCAGTTCCAGTAGCGAGCCGTATTGTGGTAGGCATAGAGGTTAACATGACCGTCTTTCAGCTCTGCCAGCATATTTCCCAAGATCTGGAACAACTTGTCATTACTCAAGCCTGGAGTGACATAAGTCTCATACTGGGCACGAACCGCATTCCAGTTCACTTGCTTGTAATCCAAGAAACAATAATGCTCGTCGATGATGCGCCACAGAGCCTCGAAATTACCTCGAGGACTATTGTCGAACTCATCCTCCCGCACACAACCTGTGAGTAGCACGAACAAGGACAATATGAAGAGTATATTTTTTTTCATAGTTTCTGAAATCTTTTCACCAGGCCAATCATGAAGATATGGCTGTAGGTATGCGACTTGATTTGATTGACCTTAGCCTGTTGGATATCCCACACATAAGCCAGGCGAAGGGTAATCTTGCCAATGGGATAGTCGGCTGAGAGCATCTGGCGCAAGGAAGGATTACTGAATGGCGTGACGGGCTTAACGGTACCCCCTCGCTCTCCCAGAGAGAAAATCTCATAGTAAGACTGTCCGTAGTGGGGCATGAACATCAGTCCCAACAAAGGCAGACTGGCTTGGTATCTAAGGTTCAGCGGACGCCCCTTGACCTGAAGGTTCCAAAGAGCCATAGCCGAAGCATCTACTGACGTATAAGCCCTGAGTGAGGCAGGGTTGTTGCCATTACGCATGTTGTACGTAAACCCTCCGTTGAGGTCAACAGCCCCACCAGCTAAGAGAGTGAAATTGTGCGTCAAAGGCTGACGGTAGTACCATCCGTAGTTCCAGTTAGCCAGTGCCGTAGCCGTTTTATTGTTTTCAGCGCGGTTGTCGGTATAGCCGAAGTTACCCTGGAAATAGGTCTGCTGCCATATCTTGCCCCCCATCAGCTTGGTCTGATGCAAGGTCTCTCGCGAGAAGCGAAACTCCCATCCCTTATATATCTCAGGAGACAGATAGGTGTCTTGCAGCGAGGTGAAGCCCAAGCCAAACATCGTGGCACGAACGTATTCCTTATGCTGAGGCCCGATGGCAGAAGGTTGGGCCTCAGACGAGAAAGCATTGGTCTCTGAGTCAGGAACCTGCTGAGCATGAACCAGCAAGCAGGCTGCCATGCCTATAATAGTCAATATGAAATATCTATTCTTCAATTTTATGCTTTATATCAATTCTGTCGCGACTCAGCATAGCCCAAGCGAGTTTTGGCTCTTCTCTCATTGCTCCAGATAGTCAATCTTCAAAAAGTTTCATCTGTCCCGTCAGTTCATCCAGAATGTCGCCATTACTCTTGTCCTTATCAGGGTCAAGGTCTTCAGGCTGATCCGCTGGTTGAGTAGCCTCAACAGGAGGTTCTGGGAAACGGGTGGGCTCTAGCTCCGTCACACTTTTGATGGCAAAAGTAGTCAGGCGTTTGCCTTTCGCCTTGAATCCCTTGACAGCAATAAACTCATCGGCATCTATCTCTATCTTACCTCTGAACTCATCACCTCCACCAAACGCCACCTCGAAACGGGCATAATACTGGTCGGTGAGCAGGATCAAGCGATTGGCCGGGTTCTCACCCAGGTAGTTTTGCTTGCGGTTGCTCGCCTCAAAGCTGAAACGCTTCACATACGGATAGCCTTTCTGTGACTCGTCATAAAGCACGGCCGTCCATATCTTATGAGGATCGTATTTCTCTATCAGCTTGATGTTGTCTTCATAATGGTTATTAGTATCGAAATCGGTGGTATAGAAATCACCGTTGTCGAGCACCACCAGAATCAGGTCATCATTCTGGAACTCTCCAAGACTGATGCCGTGTCCATCATAGTTAAGCCGCTTCACATCATCATCGAACCATACCTCACGCCCTCCCAAGGTAGAGCCACCATGTGCCTTGAGAGTGATGCGATGGATGCTGAATTTGGTGAGGATATTACCCATAGCTTGGCGTCCCTTGATGAGGATATTGCTGAAATCCTGGTCGAGCGTCAGGTTCTTCACCCTTTGGTTTGGCTTCAATGTCACCTTAATAATCTCAGCCTCACCATTCGGATTGGCAGAAAAGTAAAGCATGCGTGAGCCCTCCTTTCCCTGGGTAACGGTATATTCGCGATCGTGCACCACAGCCGTCACGGCAAATCGCTTCATATAGTTCCATCCGTCTTTGCCGTCGCGATATACCACATTGTATATGGTACGCTTATCGTTCTTCTTGAAAATGCTGATGTAATAAATGTCCTTACCTACGAACTTCTTATCGGTGATTGAGGTTACTATATAGCGTCCGTCACGGAAGAATATAATCACATCATCAAGGTTAGAGCAGTTGCACACTAACTCTTCCTTCTTCATCTGAGCTCCATAGCCTATGAAACCTTCGTCACGGTTCACATATAGCTTCTCTGTGGCCTCAATCACACGGGCAGAATCGATCACGTCGAAGTTTCTAACCTCCGTGCGGCGAGGGAACTGTTTGCCATACTTATTCTTCAGCTTGCGGAACCAGTCGGCAGTATATTCCACCAGATTAGCCAGCAAGCGGTCAATCTCCTCTATGTCGCCTTTCATTTTGGCGATGGCTTCCTCAGCCTTGTCGGAGTTGAATTTCAGGATTCGTCCCATCTTGATTTCGAGCAACTTCAGGATATCCTCCTTGGTCACCTCACGAATCATAAAAGGATAGAATGGCGTCAGCCTGTCGTCAATATGCTCGCAAGCTACATCGATGCTCTTCGCCTCCTCAAATTCACGATCCTTATAGATTCGCTCCTCTATGAAGATCTTTTCAAGAGAAGAGAAATGCAGCTGTTCCAGAATCTCGTTCTTGCGGATCTCCAGCTCCCGTTTCAGCAATTCCTTGGTATTATCTACCGAACGACGGAGCACATCACTCACGGTGAGGAACTGAGGTTTCTTATCGTCAATCACGCAGCAGTTGGGTGAAATGCTGATTTCGCAATCGGTGAAAGCATAGAGAGCGTCTATGGTCTTGTCTGACGATACTCCACTCTGCAAGTGTACCAGAATCTCCACATTGGCAGAGGTCAGGTCTTCCACCTGCTTGATCTTAATCTTTCCTTTCTCACTCGCCTTCACGATGGAGTCGCACAGGCTGGCCACAGTCTTGCCGTAAGGCAGCTCGCGGATAGCCAGCGTATGGTTATTCACCTTTTCTATTTTAGCACGAACCCTGACGCTGCCTCCTCGCTCGCCATCGTTGTACTTTAACACCTCGATGGCGCCACCTGTCTGGAAATCCGGATACAACTTGAAGTCCTCACCATGCAGGTAGTTTACAGCAGCATCACATATCTCGTTGAAATTATGAGGCAGAATCTTAGATGACAGACCCACAGCAATACCTTCCACACCTTGTGCCAACAATAGAGGGAACTTCACAGGCAGGTTGACTGGCTCTTCATTTCTTCCATCGTAGGAGAACTGCCATTCCGTGGTCTTTGGGTTAAACACTACCTCCTTGGCAAAACCCGTCAGCCGGGCCTCGATATATCGGGGAGCAGCCGCTCCGTCGCCAGTCAGGATATTGCCCCAGTTACCCTGGGTGTCGATCAGCATCTCCTTCTGTCCCAGCTGCACCAGTGCGTCGCCAATGGAAGCATCACCATGTGGATGAAATTTCATGGTCTCACCTACGATATTGGCCACCTTGTTATACCTGCCGTCTTCCATGCGCCACATCGTGTGCAGGATGCGCCGCTGCACAGGCTTCAATCCGTCGATAATATGGGGCACAGCTCGCTCCAGAATCACATAAGACGCATAATCCAGGAACCAGTTCTCATACATACCGCTCAACTGATGCCTAGCATTGACATCATGGGTATCGGTTGGCTTGTAGTCAGAATGACCGGTTGCTTCGTCAGAAGCGAAGTCATCTATAGGCTTATCAGTGTCTTTACTCATAAAAAAGGTCAAAAAAGGGCGATTTTAGCATCGCAATTCATCATCTTTGTGCAAATATACGATTTTTTATAAAAATTTTTAAGATGAAACCACTATCTTTGTGGCAATTTTATGAATAAAATGTAAAAAACGGAAAATATATGGCACAAGAAGATGTTTTCAAAAAGATTGTGGCGCACTGCAAGGAGTATGGTTTCGTGTTCCCGAGTAGTGACATTTATGACGGACTGGCTGCTGTTTATGACTATGGTCAGAATGGTGTGGAACTGAAAAACAACATCAAGCAGTACTGGTGGCAGAGTATGGTACTGCTGCATGACAATATCGTCGGCATCGACTCAGCTATCTTTATGCACCCTACTATCTGGAAGGCAAGCGGACATGTGGATGCATTCAACGATCCATTGATTGACAACCGTGACTCTAAGAAACGCTATCGTGCCGACGTACTGATTGAGGACGAGATTGCCAAGTATGACGACAAGATCAACAAGGAGGTAGTGAAGGCTGCCAAGCGTTTCAAAGAGAATTTTGACGAGGAAAAATATCGCGCAACCAGCCCTCGTGTACTGGAACTCCAACAGAAGCGTGACGCCTTGCATGCACGCTATAGTGCAGCTATGAACGCAATGGACTTGAACGAGCTTCGTCAGATTATCCTCGATGAAGAGATTGTCTGCCCTATCAGCGGCACCAAGAACTGGACTGAGGTTCGACAGTTCAACCTGATGTTCTCTACTGAGATGGGATCAACGGCTGATGGCGCCATGAAAGTTTACCTGCGCCCTGAGACGGCACAGGGTATCTTCGTGAACTACCTCAATGTGCAGAAAACAGGCCGTATGAAGATTCCTTTCGGTATCGCACAGATCGGCAAGGCTTTCCGTAACGAAATCGTGGCTCGCCAGTTCATCTTCCGCATGAGAGAATTTGAGCAGATGGAGATGCAGTTCTTCGTTCGCCCTGGCACAGAAATGGAATGGTTCAGCAAATGGAAGGAAACCCGTATGAAATGGCACGTGAACCTTGGTATGGGCGCAGAGAACTACCGTTTCCACGACCACGAGAAACTGGCTCACTATGCCAATGCGGCAACGGATATCGAGTTCAACTTCCCCTTCGGATTCAAGGAACTTGAGGGTATCCACAGCCGTACAAACTTCGACCTTGGAAACCACCAGAAGTTCTCCGGCAAGAAGATCGAGTACTTCGATCCCGAGGAAAACACCTCCTACACTCCTTACGTGATTGAGACCTCCATCGGAGTGGACCGTATGTGCCTTGCAGTTCTGGCCCATTCCTACACCGTTGAGCAACTAGAAAACGGCGAGGAACGCGTTGTAATGCGTATTCCCGCTCCCCTGGCTCCCATCAAGGTTGCCGTTATGCCTCTTGTCAAGAAGGACGGCCTGCCTGAACTGGCCCAGAAGGTTGTGGATGAACTCAAGTACGATTTCTCCTATCAGTACGACGAAAAAGACTCCATCGGCAAGCGTTATCGCCGTCAGGATGCAATCGGCACTCCTTTCTGCGTGACAATCGACCACGACAGCCTCCAGGACGGCTGCGTAACCGTACGTGAGCGCGATACAATGACCCAGGAGCGTGTCAGGATCGAATACCTCCGCGCCCTCATCGATAAGAAAGTCTCCCTCACCAACCTCCTCCGCAACCTCTAGCCGATGGGCGCCCTGCTGCTTTTCATAACCGCTGTATTTGCCACCCTGGTCCTGTATTTCTGGGCCAGGAAGGCACAGCTGGAAAAGCAACTTCTGCAGGAAAGGGAGGAAAACGAGAGGGTTATGTCTCTTGCGGAAGACCTCAAGTCCCGTCTTTCCGCGGTGGAGCAGAAGGCCGATAAAAAACTGGACACCCTGGACCGCCTCTGCGAGCAGTATTATATATATGAAGGTACGGAAAACCTGCAGCCGAAGATTCTGAAAGAAGTCCGTTCAATAGTTGAGGGATTACGCTCGGACCCTTCCGTCCAGAAGAGTCTGGAGCAGTCCCTGAACTCCAGATATGACGGCGTAATGACAAAACTCCGGGAGGCATTTCCCGCCTGGAAAGAGGAGGACTATCTTCTCTATATGTTCACCGCTTCCGGCTTCTCTTCAACCACCATTTCCACCCTTCTTGAGAAGGACAAACCCTACGTTTACAACAAACTTTACCGCCTGAAAGAGCGCATTAAACAGTCTGATACAACGCACAGAACGCTGTTATTGGCCGTTTTAGACAAGTGATTGTAAATGGCAAAAAAATGATGGTTATCGACGTGAATCAACGGCTTTGCGAGATTTTCTGAAATCGGCCCAGCCGTAAACAATTGAAAATCAGCAGCTTATTTTTGCGCGCCTGCGAGATTTTCGCGGGCGCATTATTTTTTTCCTTGGAACGGGTTTTGTAACTTTGCATCAGAAGAAAAACAACTAAAATCATACAGGTATGGAAGTAAAGAAATCACCCAAGGCAAGTCTTGAGAACAAGAGACTGCTCCTCACCGAGATCGGTCTGGTGATCGCTCTTGGCATTGTGTATTTTGCTTTCAACTTCTCTTCCCGTGAAAAGGGCGTCGCCGTTCTGGAAGACACCACCCAGGTTCTCATCGAAGAGGAGATGATCGCTATCCAGAACGAACTCCCCCCGCCCCCGCCGGAGGCTCCCCAGATCCCCGTCCTTTCCGACCAGATCGACATCGTGGACGATGACGTGAAACTTGAGGACGACTTCCTGGATCTGACCGAAGACGACTCAAACCTTGGCGTAGACATTATGGACTACAAAGAGGCCGAGGTTGTGGAAGAGGCCGTGGAAGAGGAAGCAATTCCTTTCCAGTTGGTGGAACAGAAGCCTTCCTTCAACGGCGGAGACGCCAACGAGTTCTCAAAGTGGGTTAACTCCCGACTGGTATACCCGGAGATTGCAAAGGAGAACGGCGTTCAGGGCCGTGTCACCCTGCAGTTCACCGTGGAGGCCGATGGCCGCGTTACCAACGTGAGGGTTCTCCGTGGCGTTGACGAGTCCCTTGACAAGGAGGCCGTACGCGTAGTTTCCAGTTCTCCCAAGTGGAAACCCGGAAAGCAGCGTGACCGCGCGGTTAAGGTTACCTACACCTTCCCCGTGATCTTCCAACTCCGCTAAAAGGACTTCCAAGATTTTAAGGCCGGTACCTCAGAAGGGTGCCGGCCTTTTTTTCGGAAATTTTTAGTATTTTTGTAGGCTATTACATTATGGACTTACAGGCACTAAAAAACAAATACGATATAATCGGCAACGATCCTTCCCTGAACGACGCCCTTGAGACGGCTGTGAAATTCGCTCCAACCGGCCTCAGCGTGCTCATCCAGGGAGAGAGCGGCGTGGGCAAGGAGAGTTTTGCCCGCATCATCCATCAGTTCTCCTCCAGGAAGCAGGGCCAGTTCTTCGTGGTGAACTGCGGCGCCCTTCCCAAGGAACTTGTGAATTCCGAACTATTCGGCCACGTGAAGGGTTCCTTCACCGGTGCAACGGATACCCGCAAGGGCTATTTTGAAGAGGCCGATCACGGCACCCTTTTCCTTGACGAGATTGCGGAACTCCCCCTGGAGAGCCAGGCGCTGCTTCTTCGCGTCCTCCAGAGCGGAGAATACCGCAAGGTTGGTTCCAACAAGGTGGAGCATACTGATGTCCGCATTGTGGCCGCCACCAACGTCAACCTTTACGAGGCCGTAAAGAGCGGCAAGTTCAGGGAAGACCTTTACTTCCGTCTGTCGGCAGCCCAGATACGCATTCCCCCGCTCCGTGACCGCCGAGGCGACATCTATCTTCTGTTCCGCAAGTTCACCTCTGATTTCTCGGAGGTGTACGGAATGTGCAAGATAAGCCTGAAGCCGGAGGCCATACGCCTTCTTGAGCAGTACCGCTGGCCGGGCAACATCCGCCAGCTCCAGGGATTTACCCAGAGCCTTACGGCGCAACTTTCCACAAAGGTCACCCCTACCCTCCAGCGCATAGAATTATCGGCCGCGGAACTGCAGCCGTTTATGCCCCTGGAGGAAGGAGAGCCCATCCCCGTGCTCTATGACGCCGGGGCGGCCCGTCAGGCCCAGGGCAGCGCCTTCAATGCCGATGAACGCCAGGCCATCTTCAAGGCCATCCTTGACATAAAACAGGAAGTGGATGCCCTCAAGGCCCGTATGGACCGCCGGGAACTCCCTCTCCCCCAGCCGGTGTCGTCCCCCGTGGAAGATGCCGAATGGCAGGAGCAGGAGGATATCCAGCCCGAAGAACAGCCCGCCGTGGAACATTCTTTAAGTGTTCGTCGCACGGAGGAGGAACTCATCCGCCAGGCCCTTGAGAAGTACCACGGCAACCGCAAGAAGGCCGCCGAGGAACTTGGAATGAGCGAGCGCACCCTTTACCGTAAACTCCCCGATGAATTCCGTAAGAAATGAGAAAACTGCTTTCATACATAGTCATTGCCGTCCTGGTTTCCTCCTGCGGAATCTACTCCTTCTCCGGTACTTCCATCCAGCCGGACGTGAAGACCATAACCATCCCCTATGTGGAATACACCGCCCTCAGGGTGAATCCTTCCCTTTCCAATGACCTTACGGAAGCCCTTAAGGAGAAATACCGCAAACTAACCCGCCTTGAGGAGGTGGACGTAGACGGAGACCTTGAACTGGTTTGCACCGTAACCGGTTATGACGTGAAGGCAACGGCCGTTACCGCCAATGAAATGGCCTCCCAGAACCGTCTCACGGTAACCGTGAAGGTAGAGTTCTCCAACAAGAAATACCCGGAAGACGACGTTTCAAACAATTACTCCGCCTACGAAGACTTTGACGCCACGCTGTCCCTTGACGCCGTGGAGTCCGGTCTCTGCGAAACCATCATAGAGAAACTGGTGGAAGATATTTTCAATGCAACAGTAGCCCAATGGTAGCCTCTTCTTACATAAACCTCCGGAGCCTCACCCTTGACGAACTTACCGGAGTGGTCAACCTCTATCCCTGGTACGGCGCCGCCCACGTGGAACTTGCCCGCCGTATGTCCAGGGTCGGCGGAGACAGTTGGGGAGAAAAGCAGTACGCGATGAGCGCCCTTTATGTCCAGAACCGCCGCGCAATGGCTTCCCTGGCGTACGGCGCGCGTGAGATCGACTGCTCCGACAAGGACCTCGGTGCGCTTCTGGCCTCGTTTATGGAGCCGGTATCGGCCCAAAATGAAGGGGAGCGCCAGGTGAGGGTAGTTGGAGGAGACTACTTCTCCCAGGCGCAATACGACAACGTGAAGGAAGGCGGTGACAACATCTTCAGCCGCTTTGCCTTCAAGTCCTCCTCCACCGCCGGTGATGAGTCAGACACATCTGACATCGCGGAGCGCTTTGCTACAGAGACTCTTGCCCGGATTTTCGCGGAACAGGGCCGATTAGAGGAGGCCAGACGCATTTATTCCCGTCTGATTTTGGAATTTCCGGAAAAAAGTGCTTACTTTGCATCCCTTATTGACCAACTGACATAAAAAGTAACAAGATATGAACGCAGCATTTACAGTTTTGGTTGTCCTTATCATCGTAGCAGCCATTCTCCTGATTGCAGTCGTCCTCCTTCAGAACGGCAAGGACGGCGGCCTTGCAACCAACTTCACTTCCGCAAACCAGACTCTTGGCGTACGCCAGACAGCAACCATCCTTGAAAAGGCCACCTGGTACCTGGTAGCCTTCATCCTGGTGCTCTCAATCATCACCGTGTTCGTCGCCCGTGGTGGCACCCAGCGCGGCGCCAACGACGCCATCTCCACAGAGATCCTCAACCAGGCCGATACTGAGGAAGAGGCCGCAGCCGCAGAGTTCCCTGTAACCCAGGAAAATCCTGAAGAGAATCCTGAACAGTAATCAAGGAAATCAAAAAGTGAAATCAGACGGCGTGCTTTGCGGCACGCCGTTTTTTTATTATATTTGTACACTAGGAACAAAACTTTAACCACAAATATGAAAAAGATTTCAGTTTTTCTTGCAGCAGCAGCCCTGGCGGCAGCCTGCGCATCCCCGGAAAAGATGGCCAAGATGGCCGAAAACGTTACCGTAGAATGCACCCCGGAGGTTCTGGAGGTGGTTAACGGCAACATTGACGCCACCGTTTCCGTAACCTACCCCAAGGATTATTTCAACTCCAAGGTCATCCTGGAGGTAACCCCCGTCATCGTCTATGAAGGCGGTGAGGCCGCAATGAAGCCCTTCAAGTATCAGGGCGAAGACGTGAAGGACAACTTCAAGGTAGTTTCCTCCGACGGCCAGAAAGTGACGGAAAAAGTTCACTTCGAGTACGTTGAGGGTATGGAGAAGAGTTATCTTGAACTCCGCGGCAAGGTATACGCCGGCAAGAAGGTCATAGACCTCCCCTCCAAGAAAGTGGCCGACGGCGCCAACACCACCTATATGCTTGTAAAGCGCACCGGTAACGTTGCCTTCAAGGCCGATAATTATCAGGAAACCCTTTCCAGCACCACCGAGGGCCAGATCAAGTACCTGGTGAACAGCAGCGAGGTCCGCGGTTCTGAACTCAAGGGAAATTCCGTGAAGGACTTCGTGGCCGCCCTGGAGGCTGTCCAGGCCGATGAACGCTCAACCGTCACCAGCACCGAAATCGTGGCCTACGCTTCCCCCGAAGGCGGCGCAGACCTCAACAACAAACTCTCCGGCAACCGCGGCGACAGCGCCCTCAAGGCCTGGAACAAGGTTACCAAGGGCACGGATGCATCGGCCCCCGAGGTAAAGAGCGTAGGTGAAGACTGGGAAGGCTTCCAGCAACTTGTCTCCGAGAGCAACATCGAGGACAAGGACCTCATCCTCCGCGTCCTTTCAATGTACTCGGACCCTGCAGTGCGTGAAAACGAGATCAAGAATATGTCCCAGGTGTACACCGCCCTCAAGGGAGAGGTTCTTCCTGAACTCCGCCGCGCGCGCCTCATCGCAAACGTGGAGTATAAGAACTACACCAACGATGAACTTGTGGAACTTCTCGCAAATAACGAGAACGCCCTTGACGAGGAAGCCCTCCTCCGCGTCGCATCCGTCGTGAAGGATCCCGCCCAGAAGGAAAGCGTATACCGCAAGGCCATAGACAAATTCGGCAGTGACCGCGCCCAGTACAACCTTGCAGCCCTCTATCTCCAGCAGGGTAAGAACGCCGCCGCAGAGAAAGAACTTGCAAAGGTTCAGAGCGGTGACGACGACGTTGTGAACGCAATCGGCGTCCTGGCCCTCCGCAAGGATGACCTTGAGACCGCAGAAGACTGCTTCCGCAAGTCCACCTCCCCCGAGGCAAAGGAGAACCTTGGTATCGTCCTTATCCTCACCGGCCAGTACGAGGAAGCCGTCCAGGTCCTGAAGGACCCCAAGGGCTGCTGCCACAATTCCGTCCTTTCCCTCATCCTTGTGGATGAACTTGACAAGGCCCTCAAGACCGCCCACTGCGGAGATCCCAAGGTGTGGTACCTCAAGGCCATCATCAGCGCCCGTCAGGGAGACGCAGAAGGCGTGAAGAAGAACCTTGAGAAGGCCTTCCGCAATGCCGACCTAAAGGCAAGGGCCCCCAAGGACATCGAGTTTGCCGGTTACGATTTCTAAACCGTGAAAACTATCGCCTGGTTAGACATCATCTTCGGCGTCATCCTGATGCCGTTGATGATGTTTCTCTTTCCAATAGGGGACTGGGTGCAGTGGCACTCCAGTTATGTGCTGCTGTACATAGGCTGGCTGTACCTTGTGTTTTTCCTTTGCCGAAAAGCCCTGGGCCCCGTCCTTCTGGACGGCAAAAAAGGCTATTTCACGGTGCTTGGCGTCCTGTTCCTGACGGCTGCCGCCACCTTCCTTATGTCCCTTACGCCGGTTGAATTCCCGCGTAATCCGGAGTATGGAACCGGCCTTGCCCCGCATATCCGCGCAATGTGGATAATGCTCACCGCGGTGGTGTCCTACGGCATTCCCGTGGGTATGCTCTCCGCCAAGGCAGACCGCCTGTCGGCCAGGAATGAGGCCGATCAAACCCGCCAGGAAAGCGAGGATGCCGTCCGCACCCGCGCAGAGGAAGTGGTCAGGGACGACGACATCCTGGTGAAGTCGGAATACAAGACCATCCACATCCCCGTAAGCGCCATCCAGTATATTGAAGGGCGCAACAACTACGCCTGCTTCCACCTTGACCACCGCGACGACGTAGTCACCCAAAAACCCCTCAAGGACGTTCTTGAGGAACTCCCGGAAGGGAAATTCGCACGCATTCACCGCTCCTACATAGTCCCCGTATGGAGGATAGAAAAACGGACGGCGGTAAGCGTAAAACTGCTTGGTGTGGACAAGCCCATTCCTATCGGCAGGTCCCATAAGAATAACCTTAATGGCCAGGAATAAGGATTTCTACGCAACCCGGTCCACCGCATGGTGGAAGGTTGCCATCGCTATGATCGGCTCCTGCCTGTCCGGCGTCACGTTTGTTTCCGTGCCCGGAATGGTGGGGAACATAGGCTTTGGGTATCTCCAGATGTGCATCGGCTTTTTCCTTGGGTACCTTGTCATTGCCTTTGTCCTTACGCCGCTGTATTTCCGCCTTGGAGTGGTGTCTGTCTACGAGTACCTTGACAAGCGGTTCGGCGTGAGTTCCCACAGGACCGGCGCGTGGTTTTTCTTTGTTTCCAAGATGCTGGGAGCATCCGTGAGGCTGTTCCTTATGATTGCAACGCTTCAGCTTCTTCTGGCGGGCCCTGCAGGCATTCCGTTCTGGGTGACGGTGCTTGTAGTGGTGCTTCTGGAGTGGCTTTATACGGTGCGCGGGGGTGTCAAGGCTGTTATCGGCCTTGATATAGTGAAAACCGTGTCCATGCTCCTGGCGGTTATCCTTTGCCTCGTGCTTATCGGCCATGAGGTTGGAAAGCCGGACACATCCCTTATGCGGGTGTTCTACTTTGACGACATAAATCACCCTCAGTTTTTCTGGAAACAACTTCTTGGCGGCCTCTTTGTGGTTGTGGGAACCACTGGTCTTGACCAGGACATGATGCAGAGAACCCTTGCCTGCAAAAACGTAAAAGACTCTCAGAAGAACCTCATTGTGTCCTCCCTGATGCAGACGGTTGTGATTGCGCTGTTCCTTCTTCTAGGAGTATACCTCTATCAGTTCGCCGGGCTTCACGGCCTTACCGTGGAACGCTCGGATGAACTGTTCCCCACAGTGGCCTGGAGCGGTCTTATGCCCGCAGGAGGCCTTGTGGCGGCACTTTTCATTATCGGCCTTGTAATGGCAGGGTTCCCCGCAGGAGGTTCCGCGCTCACGGCGCTCACCACGTCCTTCACCGTTGACATATTGAGGAACGATAACCGTAGAACGCTTGTCCATACCGCCATGGCCGTCATTATGGCCGCGTGCATCCTTGTCTTTGCCGCCCTCAATTCCACAAGCGTCATTGACGCCGTGTACCGCCTGGCAAGCTACACCTACGGGCCCATCCTGGGCCTGTTCGCCTTCGGCCTCTGCTGCAAAACAAAGGTGCGTGACAAGTGGGTGCCCGTAGTGGCCATACTGGCCCCTCTGATCTGCCTTGTACTGGACCTTAACTCCGTGGCCTGGTTCCACGGCTACCACTTCTCCTACGAGATTCTCCCCATCAACGCCCTCCTCACTATGGCCGGCCTCCGGCTACTTAAACGCTAAAAACCAAGAATACTCTTTATATGCCGAAGACCTTTGAAATCACCCCGGACCGCAACTTCCTCCAGCATTTCCTTACCGGCTGGCGCGTCAAGAGCCTTTCCCCCGAGATGGTGGAAAAACTAAAAGCCTGCAGCGAAAGTGACCCCTACGCCGCATATGGTTATGGCCGATGGCTGTCGCTTGTGAATCCCGGCGGAAAATGTCTCAAAGAGGCCGAAGTCCTTCTCACCTGGGCGGGCAGCAGCGGCGTTCAGGACGCCAATGCAGCCCTGGCGCAGATGTACTTTGACGGCCGCACTGAGGCCGATAAAGCAATGCCCCAGATGCACGCCTTCCTTATGGACACCTCCTATAAGGCAGGCAGCGAACTTGCCCAGGTTTTGACTCTGGAAAACACCCTGTACGGAGATTATGGCTTTCAGTGTGACCCCTCCTTGGTTGCCGATATCCTGCAGAAACACCTGGAGAAGAATCCCGGCAGCGACCCCCTTTACTATGAGATCCTTGGCGAGGCTCTGGAAGACACTCTCCCCGAAGAGGCGGAGAAATTCTTCAAAGCCAGCGTAGAGCGGGGCAATACGGAGAGTTATTTCTCCATTGCCCTTCTTTATAAAAATGCCGGAGACTGGACCCGCGCCTGTGAGGTGGCTGCTGAAGGAGCCCGCCGCGGAGCCGTGAACTGCCACAGGTTCAAGGCCCAGATGACCCAGGAGGATTTCCTGGCACTTTCCCCGGAAGAGCAGGAAGCCCTTCACAAGGAAATATCAGAAGGTCTGGATTACGCCATAGCCCATCACGACCGCTACGCCTGTTTTCTCAAGGGTATGTGTCTGTATTATGGCAACCTTGGCTATACTGAAGACCTGATCCAGGCCCTGGAGCCGCTTGAGCGAGGCTGTGAGATGGGCCACAGCAACTGTTTTTGGCTCAAGTCTGTTATCCTGCATGAACTTGGCCGGGAAGGAGTGGCAAAAGCCAGCCTGCAGGCAGCACGCCTTGGAGACAGGGAACGGTTTACCCTTGAGCAGGTGGCCCGCGGCTATGTTTCAAGAGAACTTTCCAACCACGCGGAAGAGATAGAGGAGCTCTGGCTCAAGGAGTATCTGAAAGTCAACCCCGAGGATGAGGACACAAAAGACAGCCAGGGCGTGATAGCCGTGTATCCCCAGGGCTTTTATTACGCCATGGACGTGGACGAAGGCAGAGAACTGGACCTGGAACGCCTGGCTCAGAACGTGGACGCCGGGGGTTTTGACGTGGTGCATTTTTCACCCCTTCTCTCCCGCATAACCAAGGCCCTTTCCCTTGAAGGCTGCCACGTTGCCATGCTGGTGGACAAAGACGGCTATATGAAGGATCTTCCGGACAATATGGCCGGAACCCTTATTTACGGGCAGGCCCAGGAGATCCGCGGCACAGTAATCTTCATCCTGGAAGATGACAAGACCTATTCCCTTATGCCGATGGTGGGCCTCCAGCGGGTCTATATGTTCATCCAGCTGCTGAACGCCGCAACTGGCGGGCTTGTAAGGCTGCCGTCATCTGAAGAACTGGAATCAATAGGCGCGGAAGACCCCGGCGGCTTTGAGGAGTACGACGATTTTGAGGAGAAATACGACGACCCCGATATCTTTGACGGCTATGAGAAGTTTCCGGATCAGGAAATTGAGCAGGAGATAGAGGAAGATATGGTGAGCGTAGATACTTCCACGGACGCAGAGCCAAAAGAAATCACCGTTCCAGTAGAAAAGGTAATGGAGGGCATCGCGCAGTGCAACCTTTGCATCGACACCCTTTTTGTCAGCCTCCAGGGCCATCCTGAATACGATTTCGCGTCAACGGAGGACCTCTTTTACCGCCTTGGCATTATGGAGGCCATTGAGGAAAACATCAAGCGCCACGGCGGCTATATGATAGACGAGTGGCAGTACGTGGACGCCCGCCAGGTCCCCCTGGACATCCGCTCCCGCGTACGGTTCAAATAACTACGTTTTCGTGAAACGCATTACCGTAATATTTGCCTTCCTCCTGCTTCTTGTCTCCTGCAGGGAGCAGCAGGAGGCCGATATTTACGCCCGCAGGGACAGGATCCACGATATGGCGATGAAGGAGTCCCCGGAGAAGGCTCACGCCCTGTTTCTGGAATTTGCCGATCAGTGCCGTGCGCAGGGAGAATACGCTATGGAGGCCTGCGCCCTCTATGAGATGGCCACAAACTACCTTAACCAGAGGGACACCCTTGGTATGCGCCGCATCCTGGACCGTATGCTCAAATCTGGAATGGAGCACCCAACGGACCTTGGCGTTGGTTACAGTTATTACTCCGTCCTTGGTACCTACTTTGCCTCAAAGTATGAAATGGATGGCAGGGAAACAGACAAAGAACGCATTTTTGTGGCGCTGAGAAGGGCTATCGGCATTCAGGAACAGATGACCCAGGAAGATTACAGGAAGCAGAGCATCGTCCCGCCGTGGAATTATTACAATATGGCCGTCTGCTATGATCTTTACTGTGACCCTCCGGTACGCGATTCCATAGCCAAATATCTGGACCTTGCCGATAAATCAAACCGGGAAACCGTCTATCTTAACCAGATGGACCGCCAGCAGGTAAACATCTCCATAAGGGATGAAAGGGCCTGGCTCCTCTATTATGACGGGAAGATTGACGAGGCCGTTGAAGAAATGAACGCCGTCCTTGCTCTCATAGACAGCGTTGAAACCCAAAGCCCCAATACAGTCATCACGGAAAGAGGGGAGGCCTACTCCTTTTTCGTGGAACTGTACTCGTCAACCGGCCAATATGAAAAAGCGCTTGAGTATAAGGAACTTCATGAGCAGAATGACAAGGTTCGCTTTGGCGCGGAGCGTAACGCCGCCGTGAGAGAAGTAGAGGCAAAGTACGACGTTGCCAAGGTGGAGGCCCGCCTTGCAAAAGTTCGCGGCTGGACGGCCTCCCTCGGTATTCTTTCGCTGCTTCTGATTGCCCTCGTCCTTTACTACAGGCTCCTTATCCGCAGTAAGGAAGAAGGCCGATACACCGCCGCCGTCGAGGCCCTGGTGGAAACGGATTCCGATATCCGCGTCCTTACTGAAAAAGTTTCCAGGGATGCAGCCAGAAAGATCTTTTCATCGGCCCAGAAGCCACTTTCCGCCGTGGAACGCAAATACGTCCTCCTGTTTATGTCCGGCAAGTCAACGGAAGAGATTGCCGACGCCATGCACGTTGAGCCCGCCAGCGTGTACACAATGAAATACCGCATCAAAAAGAAGTTTCCTGATTCTTTCCCCCTTCCATTTTAGTTCAATCTAGACAAATCTTTCCGTTTCTAGACAGCTTTTGTCTAGATTTGTCTATTTGAACGGCGTAACCCCTTTCATATTTTTGCATTGTGGAAGGGACCGTAATAATACTGCTTCCGCCGCCAACTCCTCCGGTAATTATGAATCTTGAGCAGTAATAAACACCTATATTTCAATTCTTTATGGAAAACAATACACTGAATCAGGAAGCCCTGCTCCTGCTTGAGCAAGCCGCGTATACCTCGTCGCTTGTCAAGGAAAAGGAGCGCCAGAACAGGGATGTGGAGATAGAGCACATCTACCCTGTTACAAGAGAAGAAACACTTAAGATGGCCGATTTGCTGAGCCAGGCGTACGAGGCGGCCGATGACCCCGAGGACCCGGAGTTCCGGGAAAGATATGACCAGTTGATGGACATCGTCCTGTGGTCAAAAACGAAGCATCGCACCTGGAACTGGGCCCTTATCGTAGGAGTTGCCATCCTTGCGGCCTTGTTCTTTCTGGGCGGGCGTTCCAAGAAGGATGATATAGAGAGAAACAAGATGATGCTCAGGACCATCAAGGCCTGGACGCCCTGTGACACCACAATCACCTGGGAAGAGAGCAAGGTTGGTGCTGTGGGGGACACCAATTACTATAAGAGCGCCGTCAATTGGAAAGTGTACCAGTTGGCAGAAAGCAAGCGCTTGTCTATGGAGGCTGCAAAATCGGCCGCAGACTATCGGCACAGGCTGGATACCGCCACCACCAAAGAGAACAAGAAAGCCTACAAGCATTGGGTGGAGCACTACGAAGAGCGTGAGGCCGAAATGCGTTCCCGCTTTGACGACCTCGCCTCCAGGGACTTCAAGGGCGTGCAGAAGCACGCTCAGGACCGCACAAAACATTTCCTAAAGAGCCACCAGTCCTCCAGGAACTTTGCATTCATAATGATGCTCCTTGTCCTGGCTCTTATCGGCCTGTATATCTGGACCGGATATCCTTACGGCTATGAACTCACCCGCACCCGTACCCGAGACAAGATTCTCTCCTGGATCAGGAAGGCCGGGTTCTGGCTGGCGGGAATCTGCTTCGGCACCGGCCTTGCCGCCAAACTTTTTGCCGATGACATCATCTGGAAATACTCCGACGGCCATACCGAAACAGAGTCAGACGTGGCCGGAACGGCAATGAACGTAATCTGGAAGATAGTCCTGATGGTTGTCGGCATTGTCATATTCGTGTCCGTGTCTGTCTTCATTATGGCCATCGAGGCCTTCGGTGGCCTTCCGGAAAAGATCCGCGAACTCAAGGCTTCCTAAGCTCTACTATACCACACTACACGCAGCAGGGCCCATACATATATGAGTTCTGCTGCTACTGTAAGTATGTCTTCAATGAAGAGCCCGGAGAAAGATTCCGTCCAGCCCAGGAGGTAGAACACTACCGGGACAAGAGTCATAATAAGGATTCTGACAATCATCAGGACGCCAACCGTTTCAAGGTTTCCGCCGTACCATATCCAGAGAAGGATGCCAAGGGGAAGGTACACCAGCGGGAGGAGGGCCGCCACAGCCGCGCCATATCCAAGATAGTCAGGCCCCAGGCAAGTGGTTATAAAGCCAGCCAGATTAAGGCCGATAGCAATCCACCACAGGGCCGTGAGCGGCTTCTGGAGCGTTTTCATACCCTTGATGTAACCGAAGTAGATAACCACCATCCCAAGGGTGTTCACAAGCCCCATTATCACCGGGGGCACTGTTGCCGATACTTTTTCGTAGACGCCGCCCGTGTTAATGGCGGAAATTGCAGACAGTACCATAAGCGCGCCGGCAATTATTATCACCCATCCGGGGAGTCCGCTCTCAAGATGGTTAACTTTTTGTTTCAGCAATTTTTTCATCTCACAAATTTAGCCAAAAAATATACGAAAGCATTATTTTTAAGGCTTTTATGCCGGGAATTTGGCCAGAATGAAAAAGATTTGGCCAAACAGAAAAAGCAATATCGAGTTAATTTTCTTACCTTCGTTGGAAATTTAAACCGTGATGGACATTTCGCCCACAACAGTAATACTGATAATCGTTGTCTGTCTCTTGATAGCTATCGTCATTATCGGCATTCAGGTGACAAAGATATCCAGGGCGCTTTCCGGCAGCAGGAAGGAGGAAAAGCCTGCGCCTGCTGAGACAGAAGCGGTGGAATCCGGCCAGACAGAGGAGGAGATGATGCAGTGGGTAGACACCCAGATGGACAAAACACGTCTATACTGCCGCCCGGACTGTGACCTTAAAACGGCCGCGGAGATGCTTAGGCTTTCACAGAGGCGTCTTGCCCGCCTTTTGAAAAGCCAGCCCCAGTATGGAACGTTCGCGGAATATTTGACGCAAAAACGCCTGGAGGCGGCTTGCAGGCTGCTCCGTGAAAAGCCGTTCTACAAAATAGAGAGCGTAGCCCACGAGGTAGGATTTTCCTCCAGAAAAACCTTCCAGACCCTGTTTAAGAACAGAATGGGAATAACGCCATCGGCCTACAGGGACCAGGCCAAAACTGAGAATATAACTTAACCAAATACAATAAAATCAATCAAAATGAAAGCAATTAAACTTTTCGCTATTGCAGCAGCCTGCGTCGCACTTTTCGCTTCCTGCACCAAGACCGGTGAGCAGAAAGAAGACTACTCAGCTATCCAGAAGCAGCTTATCGGCACCTGGGAAGGTGTTAACAAAACCACCGCAACCCTCAACGGACAAGAAATCGAGATGGGTTCAACAACCGTTGTTCTCACCTTCACTGAAAAAACATTGACCAGGAAAGACGGAGATGGCCCTGCTACCACCTATGACTATGTGATCAAGAAGAACGACGGAAAGTATCTCTTCTCCTGCTCATACAAGGGAGAGGAAATCGGCGCTGTTTGGTTTGAGATCAGCGGCAACACCCTCAGCATCGTAGGCGGAGACGGCACCTTCGCAATGACTTTCCCCAAGACCCTCACCAAGAAATAGTCTATGAAAGCATTGAAATCCATTCTGGCAGTGGCTCTGGGTCTAATTTGCACCGGAGCCCTTGCTCAGAATACCCTCAAGGAGGCAGTTGCTCCCGGCAATAAAGTTTATGTTGAGATAGACAACGACGACGATCACCCCATCCCCCAGGACGAGATTGAGGACGTCACCAGGGAACTTGCAGCCGCAGGCGCCTGGGTGTGCGTTTCAGAGGCTTCTGAGGCCGATTTCACACTTCGTGTAGAGGCCAAGAAGAAGATGGTCTTCAACAGCCCCCGCACCTGGCTCACCCCCTCTGTCCTTGACAAGGATGGCAATGTCCTTTGGGAGAGCAAAACCTACAAGGCCGATGCAACAATGTTCAACGGTTTCCGCTGCACCAACGCCTGCATCAGCATCGTAATCGAGAAAGGCTTCCAGAAAGACCTCTTCAAGAAGGCTGGAAGATAGGCTCCCCATCAGCACCGCAAATAATAGAAACGCAAAAAACGCCCCTGATATGCTCAGAGGCGTTTTTTGCGGAGGAGGGGGGATTCGAACCCCCGGTACAGAATGACCCGTACGGCAGTTTAGCAAACTGCTGGTTTCAGCCACTCACCCACCCCTCCGGGCTTAAAGCGTTGAAACTCCCGCAGTGAAGCGGGACTGCAAAGATACGAATTTTTACTCAAACAGCAAGTTTTTGAAAAATAATTTGTAAGTTTAGCCAAAATTTGACCTTGAATATGAAAAAGTCCTGGATCATCCCCGCCGTAGCGCTTCTTATAGCCGCTCTTGTGAACTTTGTGGCCCGCTGGTTTGGTAATGCCGCCGTGGCGGCAATCGTTAAGCCCGCCCTTCTTCCCCTTATCGCCCTCACAACCGTGGCGGCGGCTGGCGGGATGGAATCAAGAACCATCCGTCTTCTTGTCATAGCCCAGCTTCTTGGCGCAGCCGGAGACATCCTCCTCATCCCGGACGGCTTCCCCACATTCGCGTGCGGCCTGGTGTGCTTCCTTGTAGGCCACATCTTCTACTGCATAAACTTCGGCGGCCGCAGTTGGAAGGGCCTGAAGCCCGCCCAGTGGATTCTGGCAGTTGTCGTGATGGTTGCGGCAACCGCCGGGCTTCTTATGGCAATCGGCGTGGAGGGAACCTTCCTGGTGCCGTTCGCCGTTTATGGAATGATGCTGATGTTCCTCATCTGGAGCGCCCTCGCCGGAGTTCTCCGTGAGAAAGAAAAAGCCACCTGGATAATCCTCACCGTAGGAGCCGTGCTCTTTGCCCTCTCCGACAGCCTCATTGCCGTCCAAACCTTCCACGGCGCCAAAGTGATCCTGGAATTCCTTGTAATGGTAACCTACGTTGCCGCCCAGTGCCTTCTTGCCTGGGGCGGCGTGCGCCTTTTCAAGGCCGATAAAAAATAGCATATGTTTAAAACTCGAACCGCCATCCTTATATCGGCCCTACTGGCCTTCATTGCACCCGTAAAGGCGCAGCCGCAAGACCCCGTAACGTGGGAGGTGAGCGCCAAAAAGGTGAAAAAGAATGTCTATGAGATAAAGGCTGAGGCCAGTATCCAGTCCGGCTGGCACATCTATGACCTTCAGGAATACGAACTAGGTCCCAACCCTACGGTGTTTTCCGTTACAGGAGACGCCATAGAAGCCGTTTCTCCCGCAGAAATCACCTCCAGGGTGGATAAGGAGTACGACGACATCTTCCGCTTGGAGATAGGCACCTGCGAGTCCCCCGTGGTCATTGTCCAGCGCATTCAAACTCTTAAGGAGGGCCCCTGCAACGTTAATGTGGCCATTGAATGGCAGGCCTGCAACAAGGGCAACTGCCTTCCTCCCGCAGATTTTGAGACAACCCTTCAGGTGAAAGGGGCATCGGCCTCCGGCGGCAGCCTCTGGAGCCTTATCCTTGAAGCCATCCTCTGGGGCTTTTTGATGCTCCTCACACCGTGCGTCTTCCCAATGGTCCCCATGACAGTTTCCTTCTTCCTGAAACGGAGCGGATCGGCCGCCAAAGGGCGCTTCAACGCCGCTATGTACGGCCTTTTCATAGTGCTTCTGTACACGGTTCCAATCTGCGTGATAATCGGCCTCACGTGGGCCCTTGGCGGGGAAACCGTCACGGCCGACATCTTCAACTGGCTGGCAACGCACTGGCTTCCCAACATCATATTCTTTGTGATCTTTATGGTGTTTGCGGCGTCCTTCTTCGGCGCGTTTGAGATAACGCTTCCTTCAAGCTGGACCACAAAGGCCGATTCAAAAAGCGGCCAGGGCGGCCTTCTTGGCGTGTTTTTCCTTGCGCTTACCCTGGTCCTTGTCAGTTTCAGTTGCACAGGGCCCATCGTTGGAACCGTCCTCATAAAGAGCACCCAGGGAGAATTCTGGGCCCCTATGGTCACAATGCTGGCCTTCAGCATTGCCTTTGCCCTGCCCTTCGCCCTGCTGGCGCTGTTCCCCTCCATCCTTACAAAACTTCCAAAGAGCGGCGGATGGCTCAACAGCGTTAAGGTGGTGCTGGGCTTTGTGGAGATAGCCCTCGGCCTCAAATTCCTCTCCGTGGCAGACCAAACCTACCACTGGCACATCCTTGACAGGGAGGTTTACCTTGCAATCTGGATAGTGGTATTCACCCTCCTCGGCCTGTATCTCCTTGGCAAGATCCGCTTCAAGCACGACTCCCCTCTGGAATACATTTCCGTTGGCCGCCTGGCGCTTGTAATTGCCGATTTTGCCTTTGTGGTGTATCTGATTCCCGGAATGTGGGGAGCCCCCCTCAAGGCCCTAAGCGGCTATCTTCCGCCCATCCAGACGCAGGACTTTGTGCTGGGAGGGTACGCTCCTACGTCAACTCCTGTCATTCTGAGCGAAGCGAAGAATCTCACCGGTTCCGGAGTATCCCTTCCTCACGGCCTTACAGGATACGACAACCTTGAAGACGGTATCGCCGCAGCGGCGGCTGAGGGTAAGAAGGTGTTTGTGGACATCACCGGCCACGGCTGCGTGAACTGCCGTGAGATGGAGGCCCGCGTGTGGAGCGACCCCCGTGTCCTGGAGCGTCTCAGAAGGGATTTTGTGATTGTTTCACTCTATGTGGATGACAAGACTCCGCTTCCGGAGGACAAATGGGTCACCACTCCTGAAGGAAAGGTGCTGAAGGATGTAGGAAGGGTTAATTCCCGTATGGTCCTGGAGCGCTTTGGGGTTAACGCCCAGCCCAATTATTTCATTCTGGATTCTGAGGGAAATACCATCCGGGGGCCCCGAGGGTACAATCTCAGCACGGACGGCTTTGTGGAGTTCCTTGACTTATAGTCTTGCGGGTACTGCCCTTCCGTCCTGCCACGCCGTGATCCGGGCCTTGGGAAATCCCAGAACGCGCACCACATTGAGTTCCTCAAGGGCGTCTTCGTAGGAAGAAAACATCCCCACATAGTAATTGTAGCGTAGGTTCACGCCCAGTCTCTCGTAGACGGGCGTGAGTCCTTTTATGTCCTCAAGGTCTGCGTGTATGGGGGAATCAAACAGAAGGATCTGGTACACAAGGCCGGGCGGCAGGGTGTTGTCCTGGGCGAATCGGCCCACGGGTGCCACGCGGAAAGACTGGGCCGCCTCCTTTGCCGCAAACTTCGGCTTGAAATCCGGCCCAAGGGAGCCCCTTGCGAACGTGTAGCCAAGTTCCGCGCCCGCAACCTCCTTGTCCTCCTCAACGCCCACGGCGCCGTTCATAAGGAAACTCATCTCCACCTCGCGTAATTCGGCCGATACCAGCGCCAACTTGGCCCTGAATATGTTCAGAAGGGTATCTCCCGGCATCATATGGCGGCTTATGGAGTCCATCAGCGCGCGGGATTCCTCCATCTTTTTCATATACCGCTGGGTGGTGGCGTTTCCGGTTGTGAAGCCCTCCACGGCGGCGTCGTTGTCAATGCGGGTAGGGTCTGAGGCCGGGACAAGTTCCATCAGTTTCTTAAGGGCCGATCCATCCCTGATGGCTCCCCGCGCAAAAGTCTTCTCATAATCCAGAACATAAACCGTCACGCTGTCCGGGGAGCAGTCCCGGTTGGAGGCAAAGAGCGTGTACTCTCCGTCGGCGGAATCGGCCATCAGGTAGTCGTCGGCGGGGGAGTTGAACGGGAACCCCATATTCACGGGATCTCCCCATCGGCCCGCCTCCGCGTCCCAGGTGGAGGAGAAGATGTCAAATCCTCCCAACCCGGCAAGGCCGTCTGAGGCAAAATAGAGCGTCTTTCCGTCGGCGCCAAGCATGGGGAAAACCTCGCTGCCGGTGCTCACAAATGCCTCTGAAAGCATCCTTGGGGCCGCCCACAGGCTGTCCTGGTCCCGGGAGGTGAAGATGCTGGGGCTGCCGGCCTTGTCAGGAGCGCTGAAAAAAACCTCCTTTGCATCTTTGGGCACGTATGCAAGCCCGGCGGGGCCGTTTCTCCAGGCCTGGGGCTTAAGCGGATAGTACAGGAAAAAGTCCTTCCGGGAAAAACGCTTTTTCGCAACAACGTTGGGCTCCGCGCAGAAATCGGCCATGTTCAGGGCATACTGCGCGCGGTCCACGCCTGCGTCGTCACGGGCCTGCAAAAACGCCCACATAGCGGCTTCAAACCGGCACTCCCTCATAAGGCTGTCGCCTTTGGAAAGGCTCTGCCCCCACAGGCTAAAGCCTGCGGTAAAAAGTAGGACAGATATGCCGATTCTCCTTAACGTCATTCAAATGTAGCCTGCAAAATTAAGAAATAGTTGTGAGAAAGCTGTTAATTCAGAAAAAAATCGTAAATTTGCAACCTATTTTGCCGTGGTGTCTACTGACGCCAAGAAATATGCCAAAATATTAAACTAAAAATACAAAAAACAATGCAAAGCAAAGGTTGGATCAGATTTGTAGCGATTATGCTTGCCATCGCCAGCATCTGGCAACTCTCCTTCACTGCGGTAACCCGCATCCAGGAGAAGAAGGCTGCCAAGTACGCAGAGGAGCAGGCACAGCTTTTCGTTGAAGCAAACAACACTGCCTCAGAGGTACGTGAGTACGTTGCAGATTCTGTGGCAAACATCAGGAATAGGGCATACATTGACTCTATATCCAATGAGAAGGTATTCCTCGGTTACACCTACAAGAGCACCAAGGAAAAGGAAATCAACCTGGGTCTGGACCTCAAGGGCGGTATGAACGTCATGCTGCAGGTCCAGTTGGAAGACCTCGTGAAGGCTCTTTCCGGAAACAGTTCAGACCCCGATTTCGTGGCTGCACTCGCTCAGGCCAAGGCCAATAACGTGAACTCCAGCGCAGACTTCATCGGCCTGTTCGCAGAGGCCTGGGAGCAGGTTGCCCCCGGCCGCCGTCTGGCAGAGGTCTTCGCAACCTATGAACTCCGCGACAAGGTTGCAAATGACGCTACCAACGCACAGGTTATCTCCGTTATCCGCGCAGAGGCAAAGAGCGCAGTTGACAACTCCTTCAACGTTCTCCGTAACCGTATAGACCGTTTCGGCGTAACCCAGCCCAACATCCAGCAGGTTGGTAACTCCGGCAAGATCCTCATCGAACTCCCCGGTGTGAAGGACCCCGAGCGTGTACGCAAACTCCTCCAGGGCACCGCATCCCTTGAGTTCTGGCCCACATTCCAGGGCAACGAGGTAGACCTCTATGCCGTAGACGCCCGCGTGGCAGAGATCCTTGGAAACCTCAGCGACAGCACCGTGGTTGCCAACCCTCTGTTCCAGGTATTCTCCCCTTCAGGCTGGAACAATGCCTGCCTCGGTTTCGCAGCCGGCATTGACACCACCACCGTCAACAAGTACCTGGCAATGGCCTCCGACGTCCTTCCCCAGGGCTTCCGCGGTATGTGGTCCGTAAAACCCACGGAGTTTGTGCAGGGCGCTAACCTGTATGAACTGGTAGCCATCAAGGCCACCTCCCGTGACGGCAAGGCTCCCCTTGACGGCGGCGTAGTCACAGACGCGCGCGTTAACTTCAACGGTGCGCAGAACGGCGGCAACGGCGCCCCTTCAGTCTCTATGACCATGAACGCAGAAGGCGCCTCCATCTGGGCCCGCCTCACCAAGGACAATATCGGCAAGCAGGTCGCTATCGTCCTCGACGGTCTTGTATATTCCTATCCTACCGTCAACACGGAGATCACCGGCGGTTCCTCAGAAATCACCGGTAACTTCGACGTCCAGGAGGCAGAAGACCTTGCAAACGTGCTCAAATCCGGTAAACTTCCCGCCCCTGCAACCATCATCCAGGAGCAGGTGGTTGGTCCTTCACTGGGTAGCGCATCAATCCGCGCCGGTCTCATCTCCTTCCTAATCGCATTCTGCCTTGTGCTCATCTATATGGTATTCTTCTACCAGGGCGCAGGTCTCATTGCCGATGTCGCTCTTCTGTGCAACGTCCTCCTTCTTTTCGGTGTTCTCGTAAGTTTCGGCGCCGTCCTTACCCTGCCCGGTATCGCCGGTCTGGTCCTGACCCTCGGTATGGCCGTGGATGCCAACGTTATCATCTATGAGCGCATCAAGGAAGAGCTTGCAGCAGGCAAGGGCTTCTCGCTTGCAGTACACGACGGTTACAAGAACGCTTACAGCGCAATTATCGACGGTCAGCTTACCACCCTCATCACCGGTATCATCCTCTACATCTTCGGTTCCGGTCCTGTCCAGGGCTTCGCTACCACCCTCATCATCGGTATCGTGACTTCCGTCCTTACCTCCATCTTCATCACCCGTATCATCTTCGACGACCGTATCAAGGCCGGCAAGACCGTTACCCTTTCCAACAACCTCACCCGCAACATCCTTAAGAACACCAAGGTAGATTTCATCGGCCTCAAGAAGTGGTCTTACATGATTTCCGGCGCCCTCATCATCATCTCCATCGCTTCCATCGCCTTCAAGGGCTTCAGTTATGGTGTTGATTTCACCGGCGGCCGCACCTACATCGTGCGCTTTGACAAGAGCGTCACCGCAGAGGATGTCCGCGCTTCCGTTGAGGATGTGTTCAAGGCTGCAGCAGAGGCTGAAGGCATTGACCAGTACTCCGTTGAGGTGAAGCAGTTCGGTGGAGACGCCCAGATGAAGATCACCACCCAGTACAAGAACAACTCCGAGAGCACTGAGGTAGACGCAGAGATTGAAGGTCTCCTCTATCAGGCTCTCAAGGGCTTCTACTCTGAGGATATTCAGCTGGCCGATTTCAACTCAACCCTGGAGAACCCCAACGGTATCATCTCCTCCGATAAGGTTGGTCCTACCATCGCCCGCGATATCACCCGCAGCGCATTCATCGCAGTGTTCCTCGCCCTCCTTGCAATCTTCGCATACATCGCGTTCAGGTTCAAGGGCTGGACCTGGGGTCTCGGCGGCGTCGTATCACTTGCGCACACCGCACTCATCGTCATCGGCTTCTTCTCCCTGTTCAACGGTATCCTGCCGTTCAACCTGGATGTGGACCAGACGTTCATCGCCGCTATCCTTACCATCATCGGTTACGCCATCAACGATAACGTGGTTATCTTCGACCGTATCCGTGAGCAGAGGGGCCTGCACCCCAAGGAAGAGTTCCGTACCACTGTGAATACCGCTCTCAACGCCACCCTCACACGTACCCTCAACACTTCCATCTCCACCCTCCTGCCGATGCTCGCAATCGCTATCTTCGGCGGTGAAAGCATCCGCGGTCTTGCAGTTGCACTGTGCCTGGGTGTCATCATCGGTACCTACGCCTCCATCATGATCGGTACTCCTATCATGTTTGACGCCACCATGGCCGCCAAGAAGAAGGCCGAAAAATAGTCTGCGTCAGCGTCTCTAAAGGTTCCGTCCGGAAAAACACCCCGTTTTCCCGGACGGAACTCTTTTTTTGCCTCTTCCTCCGTCATGCCCGACCCCGACCGGGCATCTTTTGTATTTTCCATATTTTTCTTGCAACGCTCGTTGATGAAGTTGCATCTATGTTATGGTTGCTTATCTTCTTTGTTATGAGACAGTTAATCACGGTTATACTACTGATGGTATGGGGGTCGCTATCGGCAAGTGCCCAGTATGTCGACGGATTCTTTGCCGAAAGATCCGGGAATAAAATTCATCTTAACGGCAGGGAGCTCTCACGTGAACAGACTCTGGACCTTGTGTCAGATATCGGTGGTATAGATTATTCTGACAAATGGCTCAAGGCCGATGGCTGGCGCAGAGCGGGCTTGTCTATGCAGATAGCCGGAGGAGGTGTAAGTTTGGCGGGACTGTCCATTATTTCGGTTGGGATGATAGGATATATGGTAGAGTCAAGTGCCGCAATAGCCGAAGGCCTTGCTAAATCAGATTCTCACAAATACGACAAATATCAGGACGGAAGTATTCCCGGTGCTTTTGCCTGGCTGTTTCTTACAGCTATGCAACCAATAGTAAATACCCCTCAAATAAGTCCTGTTTGGAATTTGTTGGCTGTAATAGGTGCCGGCCTTATTGATTTCGGACTGCTGAATGTAATAGCCGGAACGCCTATAAGAATTGTAAATAACGTAAGGATGAACCGAATTGTAGACAAATACAATGACTGGCAGGAGAATCCAAATGATAATCTGGCCAGTCGAATGCAACTTAAATTTGGATCAACTCCTCACGGAATAGGTCTTAGTCTGGTTTTTTAGTTCTGTGACCTCTTCCTCCGTCCTGCCCGACCTGATCGGGCATCTTTTTACAAACGCGAAAGCAACAATTCGGGATCAGTTTCTGACATCAGAGAAACAGCAAACCATTTCTTCCCAAGGTCTTTCAGAGAAGCGCCGACGAGATATACGGCGCTGTCCAGAATAAGAAAACGGTCGTGTGATTTCTGGAATACTTTCACTTCGATAGTCGGATATTGTACGTTGTGTTTAGTAATGTCAAGTTGGAATTGTTTTGATATCTTTTGTGTGTAGATAGTTGCTGAAACACCAATCTCGCGTTTATCCAGCATAGTCAGGACGGTTTCGTCCACATAGTTGTCAATCAGGACGATACGTGTCCTGGCGCTCTTGATGAGCCCACATATAAATTCATAAGCATCATATATTTGGCCGTCGAAGAAGATGCCCTGATTGGGAGAAAGATTTTTCTCCTCAAGTTTTGCAAACACTTGTTCGAATTTGTGGTCAGTCTCTAATTGTTTGTACTCTATTCTGTCAAGACGTTGAAATACCTGAGCATTTGCGACCAGGAATCTTCTCATGGCAACGAATGCTCTCATAATTAATATATTGACTTCTATTGCCTTATCACCTCTTAGTAGCCCGGATAACATTGATACCCCCTGCTCTGTAAAGGCATATGGCAAGGCACGCCTATCTCCGCCTCTTCGGTTTGAAATGCCATTTTGGCATTTCAAACCATCGTATTCTTCCTTTGTCAGTTGAAACATAAAGTCGGAAGGAAAGCGTTTGATATTTCTTTTGACTTGACGATTAAATTGGCTAACTTCTTCTTGATACATTGCCGCCAGGTCTCTATCCAATATGACCTGTTGCCCTCGAATGGTTACTATTCTGCTTTCAACTGTTTTCTGTGCCAGGTCATCACAATTTGCGACAACCTCTCTTTGCTCAATCTGTAAACTTGGTATTGCAAAACCCGATTTCAAGTTTGAATGGTTTGTGACAGTATTTCTCTTTGCCATAATTATTATGCGTTTATTAATTCGTGGAAATAAGTTTGAGGTCACAAGATGGGACCACAAACCAGTGATAATTATTGTATTGTGAAGGGAGCGGCCTCCAGAATGGAGGACTTACCATACTCCTGGTTTCATTAGCGGCCGATTTACGACCTATTGCTAACAACAAAGATAATAATTATGGCCGATAATCCAACACGTTGCCCTTTTTCACACAAAGCCCTTTTATCATTCTGAGCAAAGCGAAGAATCTCATTTGTAATTGTAAAAATAATCCGCTACCTTTGACATCGGAAAGACATAGAACATTCCTGCAGCGATGAAATACGGCTATTTTTTAAAGAGGCAGGATTGTGTCCAAGAAACAGGAATAGTTCACGAAAAAGTGGACTATTGATTCCTGCCTCTTACGATATTAGCCGTATCGTCATCGCGTGGACCCAGTAGTCCACCCTTTTTATATATAGCGGCAGCCTGGAGAGAGGCGTTTTAGCAAAATCTCATAATTTCCTTCTCCTGGTTACCGCTTTTTGTTTTCCAATAATTTTAAAAACGTTGTTGTGTCCTTTGCCCCAGAGGACTTAATTATGTTGCGACAGCGTGAACGGGTCATTTCAACGGACTTCAAAGAGACCTTTCCAGTAATAAGCTGTACGGCAATATTGGATAATCCAGCAAAAAACAGGCATATAATACGTCTGTTTTCTCCTTTGATATCAGGAACCTGATCTTGAAGTTTTGTCATAATACCATTACAAAACCGGTCAAGATCTTTTTCAAGAGAAGCTATAAGGGTGTCGTCATTTTTAAGGAGGCCTGCCCTTTTCTTGTATTCTTTAAAAATAGCTTCTTTTTCTTTTTGTGTTTCGGCGGACAGATACTCTACGGAGAGCTTGTCTAAATGCCCTAGGCGCTCACTTAGAAGAGCGCCAAGAATTCCAGCATTATCTTTTGTCAAGGAGTTAGCTTTTTGATGGGTATAAGCCAACTGAGCAATTTGATCCTTGATTATTACGTCCTTCCTTTTCTTGTAGATTCCAAATGACAAGCCACCGATAATGCTCAGTAATAAACAAGTGATGCCCAGAAAACAAGCTGCCTGTGTGGAACTATGAGATTTAAGAGCTTGATATTTGGCTTCTTCTTTATAGAAATCCCGTTGAGCAATGTTTGCCGATTGATGGAGAATTTCGCGGGATAACGAATCTTGAATATGTGAGGCGTTATCTAAAAACCGATAAGCCTTTGAAAACTGTTTCCTCGAAGCCGCAATTCTTGAATTAATACCATCTACGGTTGCAGAATCAATAATATCGCCGGCGTGATAATATGCCTGCCTTATAACTCTGTTAGCAGAATCTATTGCCCCGATACTGTTCAATGCATATGCATAATACGCCCAATCTGTAATGTAGAAATATGAAGAGTCAATGTTTGAATATAGCCGGACGGCCTCTTTTGTAGCGCCGCCTTGTTCAATCAATAATTCGCCATAAGACAGCAGAATTGATGACAGGAAAAGAGAGTCTTCGGGGCTTTCATTAATGAGAGAATCAATAAGAAGAGTTGCCGGCTCAAAGTCTCTCTCGTTGACATAAAAAATGGCCAGAGAGCCACGAGCATACTGGGCGTAATCCATTTCATTCGCCCGCTTAAAATAGTCTATGGCCTGTTTGGTATAGTTTATGGCCTCTAGTGAATTATTCATTGACGCCATAATATCGGCCTTATTCCGATATATTAAACCAAGATAGTGGTAATCATTAAGGCAGAGGGCTACTTGCTCGGCCTTTTCAAAATAAAGAATTGAAGAAATGAGTGATTGAGAATTCTTCAGGACTATGCCCTGATAGTAATATGATAACAATTTATAAAGCGTCTCCTGGCGTTGACGTCCGTAATAATTGACTGCTATAACTGTGAGCGAGTCAGAGGCAATATCAATATAATTTTTGTCATACGCCTGGCTCAGAAGCAGAGCGTGGCGGGCTTTCAGTCGTTTAGAACGAATATTTCTATTATCTCGCTGTTGCAGAACAGAAAGCGCAATATCAGGGGACTCCTGCATGAGAGCCTCGCTATTATCTAACAGATCTTTAAGTTCGCTATCTACACATGACCATACCAATATGGAGAATAGCAATAGGAAAAAGAGTTTTCTCATATACACAAAAGTACAAAGATTCTTTAAATAACGGAAATGTAGCTTAATTTGTTACTTGTTGTACTACATAACGGGCTGTATATGAGTGAGTTGTGTTGCGGTAAATGTTACCGTGTTTTTAAGAATCATGAATAAAACATGGCGAACTTTGTAGCGCTAAAACAACATTCAAATATTATGAGAAACAAACATTTCCTAAAAAACGTAGCGACTTTGTTCGCGGCATTGTGCCTTATTGGCTCGTCTTTTACATTTGCTTATGGAATGGATGCCGAGGGTGTCCAAATTGTCATCCGCCATAGGCCCGGAGCGCAAGGAAACGCACCGCGTGGCGGAGAAGAGAATCCTTTCTACGCGGAACTTACAAATTATGGTGTCCTTCTTCTCGCCGACAGCGACTGGGGCAATGCCACTGTTACACTTTCTTCCCTTGAGGGAGACTACTATCAGACTACTTTTGATATGGCCGATGGCTCAATCCTTTTGCCGGTAAACGGTGATGCGGGAGACTCCTACACCCTGTCAATCATCATTGGAAGCCTTGAGTTTGAAGGAGAGTTTTATCTTTAGCCTAAAGAGCGAGGAGTAGCAGAACCTCTCAGAAAAAGCAACTCGGTAAAACATTGAAATACAATATTTGTTTGTATATTTACACATTCGAAATCATGATAAAGCATTTCCATATCATATTTGCATTGATTCTTGTTCTCTCTTGCGCAAGGATAGAAACAGAAGCACCTATTATCTATTCGTCTAATATCACAGACCTGAACACTGGAAACAATTTTGTCTCTGACAACCTTGTAAGAAACTATCTTGCTGCCAAAGCGCAGACTAAAACCAGCGCAGAAACATATACTTTGGACGCCTATACAGACTCAGATCAAGACACCTTGATGTACATTGTCAACTATGGAACAAACGCCGGTTGGCAAGTTTTATCGTCCGACATCCGTACCCCCGCAATACTTGCATATAGCAATACCGGACGCTTTTCCCTTGAGGATGGCAGCGAGGGGTTCCGTTTGTGGATGGCCACTATGGCGCAGGATATGAAGGCCGTCAGGAATAGCCGTGACGATGAACTCACTTTCACGGAAGAAGAGATAGAGGCCAATAAAACATTTTGGGGGCAACCTCTCCGTAAACCTTTCCCTCACGAAGAAGACATTCCTACCGGACAATGGTACACGTGCACATATAGTTATACGGAAGTTGTGGATTCAATTCCGCACTTGACCGTAACGCAGTGGGACCAAAATAAGCCATATAATTCCAGATGTCCGTATAGAACAGATACAACAAGCCGTGCCGCGGCCGGATGTGTTGCCATCTCTGGAGCTCAAATGTTGTATTACCTACACTCAATCTATGGTGCTCCGGTAACCATGTACACTGATGCGGAACATATTGGGAACGTCGACGACCATCACTTTTTTTATTCAAATCAGAGTTCTTCCATATGGGCCGATATGACAATTCTTAGCCAGCCGGCCTCGGTAAGTAGTGTGCCGGAATCTTCCCTAATTGCTTATATCGGGCAATGTGTCGCTATGGAATATGGGAATCACGGCTCCGGGGCTTACAACAGTGATCTTGTGACTAATGTATTTAATGCACATGGATATAGTTGCTCATATGGCTCATATAACGAGACATTTGTAAAAAATAGTCTCTTAAACAATATGCCTTTGGTTGTAGGGGCATGTTCACAAAATGACAGAGGCGAAAAAAGTGGTCATTCCTTTATTATTGATGGTTATCTAAGGACAAGGATACACACGGAAACGTTACATTATTACCGAACGACGGATGGATTATGTGTGCCTGGGTATCAAGATTATATAACACATTCTTATACCACCCCTGAAATAACAGCTATAAAGATGAATTGGGGGTGGTGGAGACAATGGGCCTCAGTACCCGTTAATGACGGATGGTTCACTTTAACCGGAGGGTGGACGGTTCAGGTCGATGGGGATTACTATACTTACCAATATTATAGAGACATCATACATAACTTTTCACTCTCCCGCTATCAGTAATAATCTATGAAGAGTCCTTTTAATATCCTCGGCTTATCCGCGGCAATATTTTTCTCTGTAACGTGCTCATCTCATACAGATAGTACAATAATCAAAGATGAGCCAATATCCGGCCCGCATACCGAGCCAAAGTGGGAAATAGTGTCTGGCGAATTTTTTGAATCGGATATTATTCCGTGGCAACCACTTGAAACAAACGCGGAATTATTCAAGTCGTCTCTTTCTTTTCTCTCTGCGAAACCTCAAGGGGGCATAGTTATGGACTTAGCTCAATCCGACAACTCTCACTGGGGAGATATTAAGCATATTATTGACTCGGATGATTTTTGGAAGCCGGAAACCTGTTCAGATCAAAAAGTTCAAACACTTTTGCGTGATTTTGATGCCGTCTTTTCTTCTTATCTTCGAAATCTGTGGAAAAACAGTCCTGATGACGGGATTTATTCAGCGCTGCTTATGTGCGATGGTGACGTAACAATAACGTCCAAGCATACGGTTTTTGGAGAATCTCCGGGAACCAATCTATCCAAATACTTTAAGTTTATTTGCGGTAGTTACCAAGTGTATTTCAAAGGGTTGTCCTTTGATGTTGAAAAGCATACTCTAGGGGTATCACTGTCTGAGCGGTTTGGGAAAGATAATATGATGCCGTTCAGAGTTTTCGTCATATACACCGATGAGCCCTTTGACGGCCCTGTTGACATTACAATTGAAATCCCGGTCAAGAAAGTGATGTACCTGTCGTATCTGCGGGATCTCAAACGGGATCCAAACGCCCAGTTACAACTTGTGCCGATGACCCTTCACGCAGAGTTTACGCTCAATAACCTCAACTAAACAAGCGTCATTGCAAGACTAAGGTATTGGATTACATTTTCCTACAACGCGGACAGGTAAAAATGCATCTATATTAAAGAATTGGTAAGGTATAAATAACTAACACTCATATGAAAAAGGTTATCTTCATTGTAGCATTACTTCTTTCCGTTATTCCTCTTAACGCCCAGAGAAAAATATCATTCTCTGTAGAGTTGGAAGCCGGTGCCGGTGTTTGGAAGGGCCCTCTTTTCACCGTGTCTCCGGAGTTTGTGGCACAATACGGTTTTTCAAATGGAATACACGTTGGCGCAGGTGCCGGTGTTCGCTTTTCTATGCCGTGTCTTCAGTATATTACAACCAATGGAACCCCGAGAAGGAAGTTTATCAATGAAAATGATATCCCGGTCTTCCTCCGTGTGGGTTATTCCAAGAATATGTTTTTTGCAAATCTGGACGGTGGATATGCAATAGGAGTTTACTCCTTTTATGGTAAAGACTGGACACCCGGAGGTAAGACGGAAAACATCTATAACGGTTTCTTCCTTCGGCCTCACGCAGGTTTGAACCTTGGCCGGGGCCATTCCCTCTCATTAGGCGTTCTGCTACAGCAAAGCACTGTGAAAAACCACGTCAGTTCAACCACGGCCGAGTCAGCGACCTCTGTCGTTACTACAGAGCACCTCCTGACACCTGCGATAACTCTCCGTTACGGATTTACTTTCTGATACAATAAACGCCTCGGGCATCATCCCTGTCATTCTGAGCGTAGCGAAGAATCCCCACGTCCGGGTGATGGTTGTTGATAACTTTTTTCGGTGAATTCCGCTGAAAAAAGTTATCTTTGTTCCTATGAGTTTTGTGCACCTTCACGTCCACACCCAGTACTCAATCCTGGACGGACTTTCTTCCATAGAGAACCTCTTCAACCGGGCCGATGAACTTGGCATGCCGGCCATTGCCATCACGGACCACGGCAATATGTTCGGCGTAAAGGAGTTCTTCAAATTTGCAAAGAAGCACCCCGATGTGAAGCCCATCATCGGCTGTGAGATCTATGTTTCCAAAGGTGACCACAGACTCAAGGAAAAGGGCTATTACCACCTCATCCTCCTGGCAAAGAATTACCAGGGGTATCTGAACCTTGTGAAGATTGTCTCGGAGGGCCATATCAACGGTATGTACTACCGCCCCCGCGTAAGCCATGAGATCATTGAGAAGTACCACGAGGGCCTAATCTGCTCATCGGCCTGCCTTGCGGGAGAGATTCCCCGCCTTATCATGGCCCACGATGAAGCCGGAGTTGAAAAGGCCATAGAGTGGCATAAGAGGGTGTTTGGGGAAGACTATTACCTGGAGGTGATGAAGCACCCCACTGAGGTTCCGGGGCTTTCCAATGACCTCTATGAACAGCAGTGCTACTACACTGAGGAGATATTCAAATTGGCGGCCAAGCACGGCATCAAGGTCATTGCCACCAACGACGCCCACTTTGTGCGTAAGGAAGACGGCCCGGTCCACGACCGCCTCATCTGCCTTACCACCAACTCCTTCATAGATGACCCCCAGCGTCTCCGTTACACCCAGCAGGAGTACATCAAGTCGGAGGAGGAGATGGCCGCGCTGTTCCCGGACCACCCTGAGGCCCTTGAAAACACCCTGGAAGTGGCCTCAAAGATAGAATCCTATTCAATCGACCGTGACCCCGTGCTGCCGGTCTATGAGATAGACCCGGCTTTTATGGCCGATATAGACAAATATCTTGATGAGTACAAGGACGTCATAGATGCAGGCCGATGCGACAAACACGGCACCTACCGCGGAGACGGCTTCTGCCATTCCGTGGCCTACCTCTGCCACCTTACCTATAAAGGCGCCCACGAGCGTTACGGGGAAACCCTCACCCAGGAGCAGTCAGAGCGCATAGACTTTGAACTCAAGACCATCTGCCGCATGGGCTTCCCGGACTATTTCCTCATAGTCCAGGACTATATTGCTGCGTCCCGTGCAATGGGTTCAATGGTGGGCCCGGGCCGTGGAAGCGCCGCAGGTTCCGTTGTTGCCTACTGCCTCAGGATCACCAATCTGGACCCCATCAAGTACCAACTCCTGTTTGAGCGTTTCCTCAATCCGGACCGTATTAGTATGCCGGATATAGACGTGGACTTTGAGGACCTCACAAAGGCCCACCAGTACGTTGAGGACAAGTACGGCGCATCCCACGTCTCCCGCGTCATAACCTTCGGTACAATGGCCGCAAAAAGCGCCATCAAGGACGTTGCGCGTATATCCCACCTGAGCATAGATGAGAGTAACCGCCTCTCCAAGATGGTCCCTGACCGCCTTCAGGATGACAAGGGGGAAGATGTTAAAATCACCCTCAAAAACTGCTACAAATACGTTCCGGAGTTCAAGAATGAACTTGAGAACGGCCCCCAGATCAACCGTGAGGTGTTGCAGTATGCCCAGGCCCTGGAAGGCTGCGTGAGGCAGGTCGGAATGCACGCCTGCGCCACCATTATCGGCCGCGGAGACCTTACGGATTATCTTCCCATAACCCTTTCCCAGGATAAGGAAACGGGCCTCTACGTGCGCACGTCCCAGTACGACGGCCATTTCATCGAGGATGTGGGTATGCTCAAGATGGACTTCCTGGGCCTTATCACCCTCCAGATCATCCACAACTGCCTGGACCTCATAAAGGAGCACCACGGGGAAGACATTGACATAGAGGCCATCCCCATTGACGACAAACCCACCCTGGAACTCTACGGCCGCGGAGACACCACTTCCGTGTTCCAGTTTGAATCCGACGGCATGAAGCAGTGGCTCCAAAGGCTTAAGCCGGAGCGCTTCGAGGACCTCATTGCAATGAACGCCCTGTACAGGCCCGGCCCTATGGACTATATCCCGGACTTCGTTGCCCGTAAGCAGGGTGAGCAGAAGATAGAGTATGACCTTCCGGAAATGGAGGAATTCCTCCAGGACACATACGGCGTCACGGTGTACCAGGAGCAGGTGATGCTTCTGTCCCAGAGACTTGCCGGTTTCACCAAGGGTGAGGCCGATAAACTCCGCAAGGCAATGGGTAAGAAGCAGATTGACATCCTGAACTCCCTCAAGGACAAGTTTATGGCCGGCGGCCAGGCCAACGGCCACCCGGAGAAAGTCCTTGACAAGATATGGAAAGACTGGGAGAAGTTTGCCCAGTATGCCTTCAACAAGTCCCACGCCACGTGCTACGCCTGGGTGAGTTACCAGACCGGCTGGCTCAAGGCCCATTATCCTTCAGAGTTCTTCGCCAGTTGCCTTAACTGCGCAAAGTCCATGGAGGAAACCGTGAAGATAATGGACGACTGCAAGGGCCACGGCATCAAGATCCTTGGCCCGGATGTCAACGAAAGTTCCGGCCACTTCACGGTAAACGCCAAGGGAGACGTCCGTTTTGCCCTCAGTTCAATCAAAGGCTTCGGGGGTAACATAGTGGATGCCATAGTCAAGGAACGCGACGAAAACGGCCTTTTTACGGACGTTTATGACTTTGTGGAGAGGATGAGCGGCTGCGTCAACCGCAAGAGTTTTGAAAACCTTGTGAACTCCGGTGCCCTGGATGGTTTCGGCCATCCCCGCGGAATGTATTTCCTTCCCGGAAAAAACGGCGGAGACCTCTTCATAGACCAGATTACCCGCTACGGAGACCTTTACAAGAATGACTCCGTGCAGGCCGGCGCATCCCTCTTCGGAGACATGGAGGAGATGAAGCCGGAGCGTCCGGCGCTCCCGGAAGGCGTTCCCAACGTGGATATAATGGAGGAACTCCAGAGGGAGAAGGACCTTGTGGGGATGTACCTGAGTTCGCATCCGCTGGACCGCTATGACTTTGAGATAAAGAACTTCGCCACATGCAGAATCAATGACCTTCAGGATCTCATTGCCGATTGCGACTCCAAGAAAAAGACCGCCAAGGTGTCCATAGCGGGCATTGTGACTGATTTCAAGCAGTTAACGACAAAGGCCGGGAAGCCTTATTCCCGCACCATGCTGGAAGACTATTCCGGCTCCTTTGAACTCACCCTCTTCGGGAAGGACCATGAGGTCTTTATGCAGTATATGCAGCCCAAGGCCACGCTGTTCCTGGAAGGCGAGATAGCAGAGAAGTACTTCCTGAAGCCGGAAGAAAAGGCGCAGGGTAAACCCGCGCCTCCGTACGTTTTCAAACTCCGTAAGGTAACCCTCCTTGGCAATGTGGCCGATGACCTCCTGGGCGGCTTCTCAATGGATATCACCACTCCCATGCTCACGGACAAGTTCCGTAAGGACCTTGTGAGTGTTGTGAAGCATCACAAGGGCAATATCCCCCTCACGCTTTATCTCTATGACCCCCAGACCCGCTACCGCATCCAGTTCTACTCCAAGAAGTTCCAGGTAGCCGTCACTTCTGAATTCATCCGTGACCTCCACGCCATCGGCATAGAGCACTATGAGGTAGTGAAAAAGTAGTTTGGTCCTGCCGCGCAAACGCCTGATTCACAGCGTTTTACAAACAATCGGGTGCACCGCACGGTGCACCCGATTTTCCATAAGTAGCTGATTGATTGAGGCTTATGCGCCAGGGGCTATCGCACCACAACCTCGCCGCCGAGGGCGTCAACATGGACCGTGCTGTCCTTCTTCACCGTGCCGTCCAGGATGGCCTTGGCAAGGAGGTTCACAAGTTCACGCTGCATGACCCTCTTCACGGGACGGGCGCCGTATGCGGGGTCGTAGCCCTTTTCCACCATATGGTCTTCAAAGGCCGGGGTAAACTCTACGCTTATGCCGCTGTCGGAGAGGCGTTTACGGAGTTCTTCCTCCTGCAGGTGCAGGATGTCCCGGATATCGGCCTTGGTGAGAGGGTCGAACATTATGATTTCGTCGATACGGTTCAGGAACTCCGGACGGACGGTCTGCTTCAGCACGTCCAGGACGCGGGAGGAGCACTCGTCCAGCATCTGGCGGCGCTTTGTGAGGGCTTCCATATCAATGCCGTTAACCTCCGGGAGACGCTCCATGTAGGACTGGATAATATCGGCCCCGGCGTTGGAGGTCATTATGAGGATGGTGGTCTTGAAGTCCACGGTGCGGCCCTTGTTGTCCGTGAGGCGGCCGTCGTCAAGCACCTGCAGGAGCACGTTGAAAACGTCCGGGTGGGCCTTCTCAATCTCGTCCAGAAGCACCACGCTGTAGGGTTTACGGCGAACGGCCTCGGTTAACTGGCCGCCTTCATCGTAGCCGACGTATCCCGGAGGAGCGCCCACAAGACGGCTCACGGTATGACGCTCCTGATACTCACTCATATCGATACGCGTCATCATATTCTCGTCGTTGAAGAGGAACTCTGCCAGGGCCTTTGCAAGTTCTGTTTTACCAACGCCGGTTGTACCCATGAAGAGGAAACTGCCGATGGGCCGTTTTTCGTTGCTGAGGCCGGCACGGTTACGGCGCACGGCATCGGCCACGGCCTTGATGGCGGCGTCCTGGCCCACGACTCTCTTGTGGAGTTCGGCCTCCATCCTCAGGAGCTTCTCTTTCTCGGATTCCAGCATACGCTTTACGGGGATGCCGGTCCATTTAGCCACAACTTCCGCAATGTCTTCCGGGGTAACGGCTTCTGTGACAATTGGTTCCTTGATAGCTTCCGCCTTTGCGGTGAGTTCGTCTATCTTCTTCTGCGTTGCGGCCATCTTGCCGTAGCGGATCTCTGCAACCTTGGCGTAGTCGCCGGTCCTTTCGGCCTGCTTGGCCTGGATGGCAAGGTCTTCAAGGCTCTGGCGGGCGGTCTGGAGCCCTTCCAGGATTTCCTTCTCCGCGTTCCAGCGCTTCATAAGCTCATCGCGCTTTGCCTGAAGGTCCTTTAGTTCGGCCTCCAGTTTTTCCATTTTGGCCGATGCCCCCTCACGCTTAATTGCCTCACGCTCAATTTCTTTCTGGCGGATGGCGGAGTTAAGGTCATCGATTGGTTCCGGCACGGAGTTCATCTCCAGGCGGAGTTTGGATGCGGCCTCGTCCACAAGGTCTATGGCCTTGTCCGGAAGGAAACGGCTGGTGATGTAACGGTGACTGAGGTTCACGGCGGCAATGAGGGCGTCGTCCTCAATGCGAACCTTGTGATGGTTCTCATAGCGCTCCTTAAGGCCCCTCA
>JAFSPR010000032.1 GCA_017451395.1 Bacteroidales bacterium | reverse complement strand
GCGGCTTTCAAGCGCACCGGCGTGCAGAACGCCTATTTCCCCCTGTTCATCCCCAAATCCTTCTTCAGCAGGGAGGCCGAGCACGTGGCGGGCTTCGCCAAGGAGTGCGCCGTGGTCACGCATCACCGCCTGATGAATGACCCCAACGGCAACGGCATCATCGTGGACCCCGAGGCCAAACTGGAAGAGGAACTGATAGTGCGTCCCACCTCGGAAACCATCATCTGGAACACATACAAGAACTGGGTCCACAGTTGGAGGGACCTTCCCATACTGTGCAACCAGTGGTGCAACGTGGTGCGCTGGGAGATGCGCACCCGCCTTTTCCTCCGCACCGCGGAATTCCTGTGGCAGGAAGGCCACACGGCCCACGCTACAGCACAGGAAGCGGAGGAAGAGAAGACACGTATGGTGAACGTATACGCAAAGTTCGCCCGTGAGGTCATGGCCCTTCCCGTTGTGGTTGGCCACAAGAGCCCCGGAGAGCGTTTTGCAGGCGCCCTTGACACTATGACCATAGAGGCCCTGATGCAGGACGGAAAGGCCCTCCAGGCCGGTACGTCCCACTTCCTTGGCCAGAACTTCGCCAAGAGTTTCGACGTCCAGTTCACCAACAAGGAAGGCAAGCAGGACTACGTCTGGGCCACTTCCTGGGGCGTGAGCACCCGCCTTATGGGCGCCCTCATAATGGCACACGGAGACGACAACGGCCTTGTCCTCCCTCCCGCCCTGGCTCCTATCCAGGTGGTGATGGTTCCCATCTACAAGACCGACGACGAACACAATGCGGTCCTGGACAAGATGTATGAACTGAAGAAGGCGCTTGAGGCCAAGGGCCACAGCGTGGAGATAGACGACCGCGACACCCTCCGTCCGGGCTTCAAGTTTGCCGAATGGGAACTCAAGGGCGTTCCCGTACGCCTTGCCATGGGTCCCCGTGACATAGCCAACGGCACCGTGGAGGTTGCCCGCCGTGACACCCTGGAAAAGATTTCAGAGCCCCTGGAGGGCCTTGAGGACAGGATTATCGGCCTTCTGGACGATATCCAGCAGAACATCTACAACAAGGCTCTCAAGTTCCGTGACGCATCCATCCGCAAGGTTGACACCTGGGAAGAGTTCAAGGAAGAGATCGAGAAAGGCGGCTTCCTCCTCTGCCACTGGGACGGCACCGCGGAAACCGAGGCCCGCATCCAGGAAGAGACCAAGGCTACCATCCGCTGCATCCCCGTAGACAGCGCCGTATGCATGGAAGAAGGCAAATGCATCTACACCGGCAAGCCTTCACACCAGAGAGTATTATTTGCAAGATCTTATTAATATGAAAAAAGTATTCGCACTCATAAGCATGGCCCTTGTGGCCACCTGGTCAGTATTTGCGCAGGACACCCAGGATGCGGTGGCGGAGGCCGCCGCAGCGCTCAGCGCCGCAGAGGATGTCCCCGAGGTTGTGGAAAAGCCCAAATACTGGAACACCACCCTCCTTACCAACATCAACTTCGGCCAAAGCTGGCTTTTCCATTGGGCTGCGGGCGGTTACAACACCGTCTCCCTCACCGGCAACGTTGACGCCCAGACCAATTACGCCAAGGACAAGATGATCTGGAACAACCGTCTCCAACTGGATTACGGCGGAATGTACAGCGCCGACAAACCCATCTTCCAGAAGACCAAGGACCGCATCTACTTTGAGTCCAAGTGGGGCTATGAGACTCCCATCAGGCATTTGAGTTATTCCGCCTTCCTGGACTTCAAGACCCAGTTCGGAGACAACTACGACTACAAGACACCTACGGACCTGCAGTTTGCAAACCATCCCGGAGACGAACCCGCCGCCTGGCGTGAGGCCGCAAAGGACAACCTCAAGTCCGGCCTGTTCTCACCCGCCTACATCAATATCGGCCTTGGTGTGCTGTGGACACCCGCTCCCTGGTTCTCCCTCAACGTGGCGCCTCTTGCCGGCGGCGTTGTAATTGTGAGCAACCCCCTCCTCCGCAACACCTACGGTATGGATGCCTTGAGGTACGACACTGACGGAACCACCGTGCTTGAATACAAGGCTTTCCGTCCTGAACTCGGCGCCCAGATCAAGGCCGATGCCTCCTGGGTGATCAACGACGCCTTCTCCTACACAACTCAGGTTGCAGCCTTCTACAACTACCTCAAGCCCACCGTGGAGCCCCGTATCACCTGGGACAACAAGGTGTTCTGGAAACTGGCCAAGTTCTTTGCGCTCACCCTTTCCACCAACCTCATCTACGATCCCCTGGTGAAACTCACCGACAAGGACGGCAATCTCCTTAACGCAGGCACCAAGAACGAGGGCAAGGGCGTCCAGTTCAAGGAATTCCTGGAGTTCGGATTCACCTACACTATTGCACACAAGCACTAGAATGCTCCTTGTTGCAGTAAGCGGAGGCATTGATTCAATGTGCCTGGCAGAAAAGGTCCGTCTGGAAGGCGGGCCTTTCGCCATTGCCCACTGCAACTTCGGCCTAAGGGGGGAGGATTCAGATGCCGATGAAGCCTTTGTACGCTCCTGGGCCTCCTCTCACGGCATCACGTGTCACGTGAAAAGTTTTGACACCTCGGCCTATGCATACTCTGAAGGCATTTCCATAGAGATGGCAGCCAGGAGGCTCCGCTACCACTGGTTTGGGGAGCTGTGCCGGGAGCACGGCTATACAGGCGTTGCCGTGGCACATAATGCAAATGACAACGCGGAAACCCTGATTCTGAATTTATTGCGCGGAACGGGCGTCCGCGGTCTTCTTGGAATGAAACCTGCAGGCTTTATCCCGGACCCTGATTTTGCCGACATCCCCCTTCTGAGACCGCTCCTTGGCATGACCCGGGAAGAGATTGAGGCCTTTGCCGCAGAAAACGGCCTTTCATGGCGCGAGGATGTCACAAACGCCCTCAACGACTACAAACGCAACAAGATCCGCAACCTTGTCTTCCCCGTCTTCCGTGAAATCAACCCCCGCTTCGTGGAGGTCCTGAACCGTGATATGGATAGGATTGAGGCAGAACTTAACTATTTTGGCAAAGAACAGGGGGTGGACCAGGTCCAGGGCAAATCTGGACCAGGTACAATTTCAGGTGGTGGACCAGGTCCAGGCAGTGTGGCCCAGAATAGCCTCAGTGGCACAGTGGGTGGACCAGGTCCAAGGGATAAAAATGCACCGCGTCCAAAAAGGGGCTGGACCAGGTCCAAAGAAGAGGTGGACCAGGTCCAAGAGTGGGACTTTGTCGTTTCCGAAGAGCCCTGGGACGGGACGCAGGCGGTGAAGCAGCCGGAAGGGATGCTGATTCTGGATGCCGATAAAGCCGGGGAATTCATTGAGGGCACCTGGGAGCAGGGTGACTGGATAAAGCCGCTTGGCGCTCCGGGCCGGAAGAAAATGCAGGACTGGTTCACAGACCATCACATTCCGGCCGATGAAAAGCCGTTTATACCTCTTATAAAGAGCGCGCGTGACCCGCACCACGTCCTGGCAGTGATTCCCTACTGCATAGACAACAGCGTAAAGGTCACCAGCCGCACAAGAAGGATAATCCGCATTTTATCGGCTGGCCAGTAAGTCTCTATAAATCAATAACTTTCGCATTATCGGGTGCACCTAGAAGTGCACCCGATAATTTATAAATAACTATGTATCAGAGACTTATACGCCAGGAAGGATCCAGTCCGCGGCGTCCGGGCCCTCGTTGAAGAGTAAATCAAGAATGGAGAGGCCGGGGGTGAAGCCGCCCATTCGGTCACGGAACACCTGATAGTAGGGACGCTCAATGCCAAGGTCCCGCAAAACGGTGTCCGGATGCTTGGGGTGGATAACGGAACGGTAGTCGTCAGGGTCTGTTCCAGGGGCTGTAAAGGCCGATGTTGGAGTAATGAGGCAGTCAAGATGCAGGCGGTCAAGGCACCACTGAGTGAGCTGCATGTTCAGATCCCACAGCCGGGAAGGGCGGGAATCCATAATCTCATACAGGCCGTCACGGTAGTATTCAAAGAAAGCGGAGTTCTCATAAGCGGTATCCAGGGCACGCTGAGTCCTGAGCACCCAGGGCGTGGAATAATCTACAAGGACATCACAGATTTCCCAGGAGGCGCCGTGCACTACCGGAACCTGGAGCATCTCCCGGCCGTCCCCGGCAAGAATGTAGCAGCGGTTGCGGTAGGACTGCTTCTGATAACGCTCGCAGGCCTCAACGGAGGCCTGCTTATAACGTGCCGCCAGGGCGAACCACTGGACCGGCGGGAAATATGCCGTGGAAAGAAGCACTAGCGGAGAGACTTGGGCTTGGGGATAAGGCCTCTGCGTGAAGTCCTGATAAATTCAAGGATAGTGTCACGCTCCACACTAACCGGGAAGTTTTCACGGATGTACTCTGCAGCCTGGCTTACGTTCATGCCCTTGAAATAGATGCAGTCGTACATATCCTTGATTGCGTTTACCTGCTCTTCAGTGAAGCCGCGGCGGAGAAGACCCACGCGGTTTACGCCTTCAAAGGAAACAGGGTCACGGCCGGCAAGGACGTACGGAGGAACATCCTTTGTGAGCTTTGAGAAAGCACCTACAAAGGCGTGGGTGCCCACCGTGCAGAACTGGTGGGAGCCGGACTTGCCGCCCATTACGCCCCAGTCGTGGACGTCTGTTTCACCTGCAAGGCCCACATAGCTCACAATAATGCAATGATTGCCAATCTGGCAGTCATGGGCAATGTGTGCATATGACATTACAAGTGTATCATTCCCCACACGTGTGACTCCCCTGCCGCTGGCCTTGGTGCCACGGTTGATGGTGGCGCATTCACGGATGTTCACGCGGTCTCCAATCTCTACCCAGGATTCTTCTCCCTCAAACTTGAGGTCCTGGGGAATTGCTCCTACAACGGCACCGGGGAAAACGGTGCAGTTTTCTCCAATGCGGACATGGTTCAGGATAGTGGCGTTGTTGAGGATCCTGGTGCCCGCGCCGATGGTGACATTGGCGTCGATGAAAGCGAAAGGCCCTACCTCCACGCCGTCTCCAAGTACGGCGTCGGGATGAACACAG
>JAFSPR010000031.1 GCA_017451395.1 Bacteroidales bacterium | reverse complement strand
GGTGATGCCGTCCTTGGTGCCGGTTACCTTGAAGTCCATGTCACCAAGATGATCTTCGTCGCCGAGGATATCGGTGAGGATGGCGTAACGGACGGTCGGCCTTTCTGCGTCAGTGATAAGACCCAATGCAACACCTGCCACGGGCTTGGAGATCTTGACGCCGGCGTCCATAAGGGCCAGGCAGCCGCCACAGACGGAAGCCATGGAAGAGGAACCGTTGGATTCAAGGATATCGGAAACTACGCGCACAGCGTAAGGGAACTCGGGAGCCGTAGGGATGACGGGCTTGAGGGCGCGCATCGCAAGGTTTCCGTGGCCGATTTCACGGCGTCCGGTGCTGCGCTGAGGCTTTGCCTCGCCGGTAGCGAACGGAGGGAAGTTGTAGTGGAGGACAAACTGCTGGTCGTCCTGGATAAGGACCTCGTCCATCTCCTTCATGTCCATCTTGGTGCCGAGGGTAACGGTTGCAAGGGACTGGGTTTCACCGCGGGTGAAGATGGCGCTGCCGTGGGCGCAGGGGAGATAGTCAACCTCGCACCAGATGGGGCGCACCTCATTGGTGGCGCGGCCGTCAAGGCGCTTGCCTTCGTCAAGGACAAGGTTACGCATTGCTTCTTTCTCCACGTCGTGGTAGTAGCGGTCAATCATAGCGCCCTTAAGTTCAAGGTCTTCCTCAGAGAACTGGGCCTTGAATTCGTCGCGGATGGCGTTGAAGCCGTCCTCGCGCTCGTGCTTGGGCTTTGCGCTCTTTGCGAGTTCATAGCACTTTGTGTAGCAAGCCTCGTGGACGGCGGTCTTCAGAGCCTCGTCTTCCTCGTCGTGGGGATAGTCCCTCTTGGGACCGTCGGTGCCAAGTTCGTGCATGAGTTCCTTCTGCACGCGGCAGTGCTTCTTGATCTCTTCGTGAGCGAACTTGATGGCTTCCAGCATGTCGTGCTCGGAGACCTCGTTCATCTCACCTTCAACCATCATGATATTCTCCTCGGTGGCGGCAACCATAAGGTCTAGATCGGCTCTCTTGCCATCCTCGAAACCGGGGTTGATGACAAAATTACCATCGATGCGGGCTACCCTGACCTCAGATACGGGACCGCCGAAGGGGAGGTCGCTGGTGGCAAGGGCTGCCGATGCTGCAAGGCCTGCGAGGGCGTCCGGCTGGATGTCTTTTTCGGCCGATATAAGCATCACGTTCACAAATACTTCCAGGTGGAAGTCACTGGGCCACAGGGGGCGGATAGGGCGGTCTATGAGACGTGCGATGAGGATCTCATAGTCACTGGGACGGCTTTCCCTTTTGAGGAATCCACCGGGGAAACGGCCGGCGGCGTAGTACTTTTCACGGTAATCCACGGTGAGGGGCATGAAGTCTGTGCCTTCCTTTACCTCAGTTGCGCAGGTTACGGTTGCGAGCAGCATGGTGCCGCCCATTTTCACAACGGCTGAGCCGGCGGCCTGCTTGGCCAGTTTTCCGGTCTCAATCTCAATCACGCGGCCGTCCGGCAGGGTGATGGTCTTTTTGATGATGTTCATTAGTTCTATTATTACGTCTTTATCGTCTGTCCCCCAATGGGACTTTTTTTCATAAAAAAGGGGTAGGATGCCCCGCATCCGTACCCCCAAACTTTCCTATTCTTACGCTTATCGGCGGAGACCAAGCTCCTTGACGATAGCCCTGTATCTCTCGATGTCGATCTTCTGAAGGTAGTTCAGAAGCTGGCGACGCTTACTTACAAGGCGAAGAAGGCTGCGACGTGTTACAACGTCTTTCTTGTTCTTCTTCACATGCTCAGTAAGGTGAGCGATACGGTAGGAAAATAAAGCAACCTGACTCTCAGGTGAGCCGGTGTCCTTATTGGACTTCCCGTACTTCGCGAAAATCTCTTGCTTTTTCTCAGGCTGTAAATATTCTGCCATGATGCAATGAGTTTTGTTTGGTTATTGTGTCTTCGCGGGACCGCCCCGCAAAAAAGCCTGCAAATTTACGCAAATTATTTTGAACGGCCAAATCTTTCCACTACCTTTGTGTATCTAAAACAGGCTAATTATGAAAATCGGCATTTGCAACGACCACGCAGGCGTGGAGTACAAGTTCAAACTGGTGAAGATGCTTCAGAAAAGGGGCATCGAGGTTGTGAATTACGGCACTGACACTGAGGAAAGCGTAGACTACCCGGATTATGCCCACAGGCTGGCCCAGGCCGTGGAGGGCGGGGAAGTGGACCTTGGAATAGCGCTCTGCGGCACCGGCAACGGAATGGCCATCACCCTCAACAAGCATCAGGGAATCCGCGCAGGCCTTGCTTGGGGCACCGCCATCGGCCATCTTGTGGCTCAGCATAACAACGCCAACGTCCTGGTTCTTCCGGCCCGGTTCATCAGTTACCGCCTGGCATCGGCCATAGTGCGCGAATGGCTGGACACCCCCTTTGAGGGCGGCCGCCATCAGAGGCGCATAGACAAGATGCCCGTGAAATGAGTTTTTCCCGTGACATTTCAGATTACCCGGACGGAATAGTCCTTGCGGTGGATAAGCCGTACCGCTGGACATCGGCCGATGTAATCCGTAAACTCAAGTACGCCGCCATCAGGCACTTCGGGAAGAAGAACCTGAAGGTGGGGCACGCCGGCACGCTGGACCCGCTGGCTACGGGCGTGCTGCTGGTGTGTATCGGCAATGCCTGCAAACGCGCCCAGGAACTGCAGGACCACCCTAAGGAGTACATCGCGCGCATACGCTTTGGCGCCACCACCCCGTCCTACGACCTTGAGAAGGAGGTGGACCGCCGCTTCCCCTATGAGCATATAACCGAGGCCTCTGTCCGCGCCGCCCTGCCCCAGTTCCTTGGTGAGCAGGAGCAGGTGGCTCCGCTCTTTTCCGCCAAAAGCGTAGACGGCGTCCGCGCGTACGAACTTGCCCGGAAACTCTACCGCTCAGGCCGCTTCTCGGAACTTGACTCCGCCGCCCTGGAAACCCTCCAGCGTAACAAGATCGTGATCTCAGAGCTGGAACTGCTGGACTTTGTTCCGGAGGAGACTGACATCGCAGAATCGTCGGCTTCGCCGACCCCTCCCACAGCCTGCAGTGCCGGTGAACAAGCAAGCTTGCCCACCGTCCCTTCAGTCTGCGGGCCCCTCCCTCTTACGCGGCCGAGGGTGGCCACGGATTCTGCGATGTCAGTCTCCTCCGGGACAAGCACATCCACAGCATCCAGCCGCATAAACGTGGCGGATACATCGGCCCTGGGGCTGCCGGAGGCGGTTATCCGCATCGCTTGCTCCAAGGGCACCTACATCCGGGCGTTTGCGCGTGACCTTGGGGAGGCGCTGGGCTCCGGCGCGCACCTTGGCGGCCTTACCCGCACCTGCAGCGGTTCCTTCCGCATTGAGGACGCCCTCTCGCTGGACCAGGCCCTGGCGCTGCTGCAGTAGCCGTTGAATGTAAATTGCTCTGTATTAATAATTTATGCAAAAACCCTTATGTGAATACACATAGGGGTTTTGTTGTAAGTTGTTGAAAATGAGTCAGTTCCATTTAACGGTCAAATGGAGAAACTTTGCTATCTGTTCATTCATTGCATATGTGTGCCTGCGAAGTAACAGAAACAGTTCATATTTCTCTTCTTTTGAAAGTGCAAGGATGTCGTGAATATCCTTCGGTTGCAGTTCACGCAAGATTATCCTGACCATAGTGGAATAATCCTTGTCAGTTTTGCCCACAAATGATTCCTTTATATCGTGCTCACTGCCGGTAGTGGAGTGTACGGCAAGCAGAAGGTCATCATAACTGTTGAAATACTTGATGGCCGCATTGTAGTCAATAATGTTGTATGTGGATATGATAAAGTCTGTAAGTTGCTGCTTCTCATCTGTTGTAAGAGGCTTGTACAACCTCTTAAGGAGAGCGTATGTCAGGTGCCGGCCAGCCTTGAACTGAGCCTTGATCTCCTTTACTGCTTTCTGTACAGGCCAACGGGAGTCTCTTATAATCAGTTTCTGTGAGAAGGGATGGTCAGACATGGCATAAGCCAGGAATGTCCAACGATAGTCCTCGGCCTTTCCAATCAGTTTACGTTCTGGCGGATTGTTCCAAACATAGATGAGATTTGTCCTGACCATTTTGTCTGTATACTTTGGGGCGCTTCCGAACGGAGTATCAAAAAGGGGGCCTTTTCTGTGGTAGACCTTATTGTGCTCAAGAACAAAAAGGCTGGAGTAATCCCTCATAAATGCAGCCAACTCCGATGAAGATGCAGCTTCCATAGAGAAATGAGTGTGGTCCGGCATGGGGCACATAGCCAGAATACGCACCTTACGCTTTCTGGCAGTGGTGCAGACAATGGTAAACCAAACCAGGTAATCCAGATTGCTGTAGAAAATCACTCCGCCATCTGAAGTGCGCTGATAGCAGTGATTCAACACATTTTTTTGAAATGACCGTTTTCGACTTTTCATATTCAAGATATAGAGCACAACAAACCACACCAACAGCGTGGGTGAATCTTGATCGGTCACCACGAATATCGTAATCTTCTGTCTCATTTACAAATAAATTTGTACCTTAGCAGTGCAAAATCTGAAAAATGACAAAGGAAGAGAAGTATAAGTCACTTTTGCCTCAGGTGCAGGGGTTACTGTCCGGAGAGCCGGATTCGTTAGCCAATATGGCAAATCTTGCTGCGCTGCTTCATCAGGAAATGGGTTTCTGGTGGACAGGTTTTTACCGTGTGGAGGGTGAAGAACTGATTCTTGGACCATTTCAGGGACCCATCGCATGCACACGGATTGCCTATGGGCGGGGTGTCTGCGGTACTGCCTGGAAAGAAAAGCGTACGGTAGTTGTTCCCGATGTAGAGCAGTTCCCCGGACATATTGCCTGCAGTGCGGCATCCAGAAGCGAGATAGTTGTCCCGGTGTGGCATAAAAACAAGATCACTGCAGTCCTTGATATAGACAGTAAGGAACTTGGAACTTTTGATGAAACAGACAAGCAGTATCTTGAGAAGATGGCAGGCCTTGTCTATGGGCCGCAAAAAGACATCTGGTTTGCCGCAGGCTGTTTTTGGGGTGCCCAGAAATTTTTCAAGCGCATTGATGGTGTAGACTTCACCGAGGTGGGATTTGCAAACGGCCAAACTGAAAACCCCACTTACAAGGAAGTTTACACAGATACCACCGGTCACGCAGAGTGCGTGCACGTGAGGTATAATCCAGATGTTGTTTCTCTAAATAAACTGACAGAGCTCTTCTTCAAGGTTATAGACCCTCTGAGTCTGAATAAACAGGGAGAAGATGAGGGAACACGATATCGTACTGGTGTGTATTATGGCAATCAGCAGGATGCAGCAGTACTATCGGAGGTCTTTTCACAGGTTAAGGATGCCCTGGGGGTAAAGGAAATGCCTGTTGAACTACTCCCTTTATCCTGTTTTTATCCGGCCGATGAATACCATCAGGACTATCTGGACAAAAATCCTGGCGGTTACTGCCACATTCACTGGTGGCCGTCGAATGGAAACGATTGAAATACTGTTAGTTACGCAAAAACCCCTATGCAAATCTACATAGGGGTTTTTCCGTAAGTTGTTGTCTGTGAGGCGTTTCGATTCTACGGCTAGGCTATATGCGTCCAAGGCGCTCAGCCACGTAGCCCATACGGCGGGCAAACTCTTTGCGGCCGATAAAGCTGAGGATGGCGGCGATGCCAAGGCCGGAAGCCGCGCCGGTGAGGGCCAGGCGGAGGCTGTTCATGACCTTGCCCATGGGGTATTCCCTCATCTTGATGTAGTCTTCAAGGGCGTGCTCAAGGGCATCGGCCTCCATTGTGCCGCGATAGACGTCAAGGTCGTCGAAGCCGAACTCCGCGCCTGAGATGTACTGGCACACCTCGAAGCAGTTCTCGTAGTGGTCCGGGTTCCAGAACTTGTCCACGTCCTTGGCAAGGAAGGGGGCGGTTTTGGCGTCGTCGTACACCTTTGCCCTTGGATCTACGGGCCGATTGGGATCTACCGGCTTTGATGGCAGTCCTGCGCCGGCCTTGATGCCGAACTCCTCAAACTGGCTGGGCGCCACGAAGAGGTATGCGGCGATGTCCCACATGTCTTTCACGAAAGTGGCGCGCTCCTTCACAAGTTCTACCACGGCTTCCACGTATTCACGCGTGAAGATGTGGTTGGTGAAATCTGCGCCGAAGCCCTCGAAGGATGCGCCCGCGGTAAGGGCGTTGCAGGGGCAGTCAACCACCTTGCAGCCGTGGCTCTCCAGGACGGGGATGAAGAGGTCCGTGAGTTCCCGGGTGGTCTTGAGGCGGAGGTACTCCTTGTTGTACCATTTAGCCTTATCCGGATTGAACTTTGCGCCGGCCTTCTGGACTTTATCCAGGGAAAAAGCCTCAACAAGCTGGTCCAGGGTGAACATTTCGCGGTCGTCGCCGGGGTTCCAGCCAAGCATCGCAAGAAGGTTCACGAAGGCCTCGGGAAAATAGCCGTCCTCGCGGTAACCGTGAGAAATCTCACCGGTCTCCGGGTTCTTCCAGGCCAGGGGGAACACCGGGAAGCCCAGTTTGTCACCGTCTCGCTTTGAAAGTTTTCCATTGCCGACAGGCTTCAGGAGCAGGCTCAGGTGCGCAAAGCGGGGCATTGTTTCGGTCCAGCCGAAGGCCTCGTAGAGCATATAGTGAAGGGGAAGGGACGGGAGCCACTCTTCTCCGCGGATCACCTCCGTGATTTCCATGAGGTGGTCGTCCACGATGTTTGCGAGGTGGTAGGTGGGGAGTTCATCGGCCCTTTTCCAGAGGACTTTGTCGTCGAGGGTGTCAGTGTTCACTTCCACGTGGCCGCGGATTAGGTCGTCCATCTTCACAACGCGGTTCAGGGGCATCTTGAAGCGGATGGTCCAGTCCGTGGTGGTGTCAAGGAGATTCTGTACTTCTTCCTGGCTGAGGCTCAGGGAATTGCGGAGGCTGCCGCGGGTGGCGGCGTTGTACATGAAGGTGTCACCTTTGGCCTCAGCCTGGGCACGCCTCTCGTTCAGTTCATCGGCACTGTCAAAAGCATAATATGCCCAGCCTTTCTCAACCAGTTCCTCAGCGTACTTGCGGTAGAGGGGCTTGCGCTGGCTCTGGCGGTAAGGGGCGTGGGGGTGTCTGGCCGATGCCTCCTCCACAACCTTGCCGTTCTCCACCCCTTCATCGGGGATGATGCCGCACCACTGGAGGGCCTCAATGATATACTGCTCCGCTCCCGGCACAAAGCGGTGGGAGTCCGTGTCTTCTATGCGGATGATGAAATCTCCGCCCTTCTGCTTGGCATACAGGTAGTTATACAGAGCCGTACGCACGCCGCCCATATGGAGCGGACCGGTGGGAGACGGAGCAAATCTTACGCGTGTTCTTCTTTCCATGAGTCTTTCTTATTGAAGATGCAAATTTAGCGGATTCCACGCACAATTGCAACCGTTGAATGTAACTGATTGTATAGAAGGTGTTTATAATAAAACCCCTATGCATTTCGACATAGGGGTTTTTACTTAATTCGTTGAAGTACAGGCGTTTATATTCAACGCCCGCTGAAAGGATCAGTGCTGCCGCCTGATTGCCGGGATGTTTTCGAGGTCGGCGGTGGGCTGGCCGGGCTCTACGCAGAGCACGGGGCGCACTTCCGTGGAGAAGTTGAAGCTGCGGGCGTTGTCGGAGTTGGTGTAGCCGATCTTGATGGTTTCAGTGGCTCCGGGAAGGGTTACCTCAGCGCCATGCTCGGACTGGTCCCATACAAAATTCTCGTCAATGATCACAAGGTTGCCAAGGTCCTTGTTGAGGCCAAGGCCGCCGAGGTCCATCTGGAAGCCGGTAACAATTGCGGTGATGCGCACCTTGTCGCCAAACTCAGGGTCGCTGTCCCAGATGATGCCCTTCTTGAAGTGATTGGCATCGCCCGTATAGGCCGATATCATATCGTCAATCTTCTCAAGGTCACTCATCTTGGCACCGTGCTCGTTGTTGCCGGTGGTGATGTTGAGGAGGACGTTCTTTGCTGTCTTCAGGTCGAAGTCATTGAGGAGCGGGCTCTCGAAAGCGCCCTTCACGGCATCCTGGAGGCGGTTGGGGCCGGTGCCCTCGCCGCTTCCCATAAGGGCCATTCCGCTGCCGCGCATCATCTTGCACACATCCTGGAAGTCCACGTTGATGTAGCCGGGCTTGGAAATGACCTCGATGATTCCGCGGACTGCTGTAGCCAGCACTTCATCGGCCTTGGGGAAGGCCTCCTGGATGAGGGTGTCCCCGAAGAACTGATACAGTTTCTCGTTATTGATGATAAGGAGGGAGTCCACGTTCTTCTCAAGTTCGTGGATGCCGTCTACGGCCTTTGACTGGCTCTCGTTGCCCTCGTTCTTGAACGGGATGGTGACAACTGCCACGGTAAGGATGCCGCGGTCCTTTGCCATCTTTGCGATGACGGGGGATGCGCCCGTGCCCGTGCCGCCGCCCATACCTGCGGTGATGAAGAGCATCTTGGTGCCGCAGTCCAGAACCTTTGCAGCAATCTCGTCCTGGCTTTCCAGGGCGGCGTTACGGCCGGCGGTAGGGTCAGTGCCCGCGCCCAGCCCGTTGTTGCCCATCTGGATCTTCACCGGGACCTCGCTGGTCTGGAGCGCCTGGGCGTCCGTGTTGCACACAATGAAACTGCAGCCCTGGATGTTCTGCCTGTACATGTAGTTCACGGCATTGCAGCCGCCGCCGCCCACGCCGATAACCTTTATGATGGAGTTTTCCTTGCCCCAGTTGTCCGGGAAAATGTCTTTGTCAATGTTCATAACGTTTCCTCCTACTGTTTGTTAGCCTCATCATACCATTTGAGGGCGGTGTTTTCCACTGTATTCCAGAAAATTGAAAGGATGCCGGTCTTCTCTCCCTTGGGCTTGGAGACCTTCACCTTCGTGGTCTTCTTCTCCTTGGGCTTCGGTGTCTCCTCCACGGGACCCATATCCTCCGGAGCGAAGAGGGTGTCAACGGGAGTCTCATCCGTCACTTCCACCTCCATAGTCTCTTCCTCCTTCGGCTCCTCAGGCTTTTCAGGCACGCTCACGCAGTCAGGAAGCTTGTCTTCCTTGGCCGCCAGCACCATTCCTATGGCCGATGTCGCCGCAGTGCTGTAAACCCCGCTTCCAACCGATGCGGAGAACATATAGCGGGGATAGCCCTTGCGGACGTCATACCCCGACATCTCCTTCACAAGGTTCACGAAATTCGCCAGTTCTGCGCCGCCGCCGGTGATGACGACGCCGCTTCTAAGGGAATTCTGAAGGCCGCTCTCCTGGATGTAATAGAGCACGGCGCTCACTATCTCACGCGCGCGGCTGTCCACTACTTCGGAGATATAGCGTACAGGGACCTCCTTGTAAGGCTCCGTGAGGCGTATCTGCAGCACTTTCTCGCTGAGGGAAGCCAGTTTTCCGGGGAGGCAGGCGCCAAAACGCTTCTTGATCTTCTCTGCAAGGTCGTCGGAAATGGAGCACTCCGTACGGATGTCGTTGGTGATGCTCTTTCCGCCGAACGGGATGGAAGCGTAGTGCCTCATAATGCCGCCCTGGTAGATGGCGATGGAGGTTACGCCGGCGCCAACGTCCACAAGGGCCACGCCGGAAGACATCTCCACGGGGCTCAGGACGGTCCTTGCAACCACATCGGGAAGGAAATACTTCTTGGCAATGGCAATGCCCAGTTGATTGAAGATCTTGTCCAGGGAAACGGTTGCGCCGCGCTTCCCTATAAATACCTTGAAATTGCCTTCCAGGGCGCTGCTCAAAGTACCTACAACCTCGTTTTCCACAAGTTGGATCTCGTCGTCAATTGAGAACGACTGGGCCACTGCGCCGTACATTATCTGCTTCTCCGGATTGGGGAGGGGATAGGTCTCAAGCGCAATGGACTTTAGGGCCTGGACTTCTTCGGCCGATATATACTCTTCCGGATTGGTGCGCTCTATGCGGCCCGATGCAGTCACCTGGGTGACTTCGCTCCGGGGCATTCCCACCACAACCTGCAGGATGTGGATCATCAGTTCTTTCTCCGCCTCGGCAATCGCTTCCTTGAGGCGCTCGGAAGCCTTCATCGGGTTGGTTATCATACTGGCCCTGATACCATCCGAAGGCGTTTCCCTGTAATACACAATCTGGACGTCGTCGCCTATCACCCTGGCTACGCAAAGTCCGAACTTGGAACTTCCAAGATCAATTGAGGCTATGTATTTCTCTTCCATATATGGTTATTGTTTTATTTTCTGCAAACAAGTTGTCCGCCGTAGCGGAGATCCACCGTACTGTAATAGCCGGGCTCCTTTGACGGCGCAACTGTGTCGTAATACCTTCCCATAAGGTAAAGTTTCTCTTCCACATTAACAGGCTGGCCAAAGAGGAAACGCTCCTTCCCCTCAAGAGGGAAAAGCACCAGGTCTCCGTCGGCCGATGCCGTGATCCTTTTTATGTCCCTTTCCCACACAGTGCCCTTCATTGCGGCCACAAGATGGAGGATACGGTCCATCCACTCCTTGTGAGAGATGTCCGTAAGAGTGCCCTTATAGCCCTTTGGCACGCGGAAGGGGAGTTTCCCGTCCACTACCTGGACAGGCACGCTGCCACGCTCCTGGAGCGGGAAGATGAAGCCTTCTGCATCGGCATAGAAGCCTCCGGCGCCGTCGTCAAAGCGCACAAGGGGCTCCCTCTGGCTTATCTCAACGTGGAGGATGCCGTCGTCCGTGAGCCAGGCCTCGCAGTGCTTGACGGCGCTGTGCCCCGTTACTATGCTCTCTATCCGCGTTAAGTCCACGCTGTCAAGTGGCAGCCCGGCATAGGCCCTGTACTCACTGTCAAGCCACTTTTCAATGTCCTCCCGGCCCACGAAGTTCCTCTGAAGGGAATCCGTCACAATCACGTCCAGGGTGCCTTTACCCTGGCACGTGCGCGTGCGGAGCGCACTGCGAGACATCCGGAGCGTGAAACTCCAGAGTATCAGGCAGGCCACAATCAGAAGAAGGCCTAAACCGCGGCGGACAATAGGCTTCATAATCTACTCTTAAGTAATTCAGTTATAGGCTCAATGAACCTGTCAATGTTTCCGGCGCCAAAACTCACAAGTACGTCAAGGGGCTCCTTTGCAAGGTAATCCATCAGTTCCTCTTTCTTAAGGAGCACCTTCTCCGGGGCGGTCACGTCCTTGAAGATAATCTGAGACGTAACTCCGGGGATTGGTTCCTCGCGGGCGGGGTAGATGTCCAGGAGGATGAGTTTATCCACCTTCGAAAGGGCGGCTGCAAACTCGGGAGCGAAGTCCCTTGTGCGGGTGTAGAGGTGCGGCTGGAAAATGGCCGTCAGTTTGCGCCCGGGGAAAATGTCCCTCATGGAGGATATGGCCGATGAAAGTTCTGCCGGATGATGGGCGTAGTCGTCAATGTAGGACAGCCTGGGGCTGTTTACGTGCACCTCCAGGCGGCGCTTTACGCCTTCAAATGTGCCGATCGCCGCCTTCACCGCCGCGGGCTCAATCCCGTAGGAAAGGGCGATTGCGGCCGCTGCAACGCTGTTTTCGGCGTTCACCCAGCCGGGGGCGCCAACGCGGACGTCCTCAATGACGCCTCCGGGATAGTGGAGGTCGTAGTGGAAGTAGCCGCATTGGTCCGGGTGAGGATTACCGGCATAGAAATCGGCCGATGAATCCGTGTAGTGATAACTGAGGAGCCGCGCCTTCGTATCGGCCTGGACAATTGGAGTCCCCAGTTTTGCGATGAGGGTTCCGCTCACCTGCGATGCGAATGCCTTGAAGGCCTCCACCACGTGGGCGTAATCCCCGTAGATGTCCAGGTGATCCGGATCTACTGCCGTGATCACCGCAATCTCCGGGTAGAGTTGAAGGAAGGACCGGTCAAACTCATCGGCCTCCGCTACCACGGTATTGGTTTTGGACATCAGGAGATTGGTTCCGTAGTTACGGGAAATACCGCCCAGGAAGGCGCTGCAGCCCTCGCCGCAGGCGGTGAGAATATGCGCTGTAAGTGTGCTGGTGGTGGTTTTTCCGTGGGTTCCGGCAACCGCCAGGCATCTCTGGCCGCGGGCAATTTCCCCAAGGGTGCGGGAGCGCTTGAGAAGCGCATAGCCGCCCTCGCGGGCCTTCACCAGCTCTCCAAGGTCCTGGGGCACTGCCGGCGTGTAAACCACCAGGGTCTCGTTGACGTCTGAAGGAATGAGGTCCGGACGATCCTCGTAGTGGACGGAGATTCCTTCTGCTTCAAGTTGTCCCGTGAGTTCCGACGGCGTGCGGTCATACCCCGCCACGTTGAAGCCCTTGAACTTGTAGTACCTGGCCAGGGCACTCATCCCTATGCCACCGATTCCTATGAAATATACGTTTTTCATTATAAGAGTTTTACCTTCGTTCCAGTCTCATCAAATTGTCGCACAGGCCCACCCTGCGTCAGCTCTACGTTACCCTCTCCCTAAATCCCTCTCCTCGGGAGAGGGACTTTGTCGCTTCGCTCCGAGAACTCTATATATTTCGTCACAAATAATTTGTGATGAATTTGTTATTGCCATTGCTCTGGCATTTTTAGAAAGCGAAGCCAGCTTCAGAGGGCTTCCAAGAAGGCCGATAGCCGTAGGAAGGAGTTCGTCAATGGCCTCGGAGTCCTTCACAAGAAGGGCGGCTTCCCTCCGGACAAGAGCCATTGCGTTATGCGTCTGATGGTCCTCGGCAACGTTGGGGG
>JAFSPR010000030.1 GCA_017451395.1 Bacteroidales bacterium | reverse complement strand
GCACATCAACTACGTGAAGTGGAGAGTCACCAATGAGTTCAAGCAGAACATCGAACTCTACGCTCCCAAGGTTCCCTACCGTGAGACCATCACCAAGATCGCTACCGCACAGTACCGTCACAAGAAGCAGTCCGGCGGCGCAGGTCAGTTTGGTGAGGTTCACCTCCTTGTCTGCCCTTACGTAGAGGGTCAGGAAGCTCCCAAGAACTTCAAGATTGACGGTAAGGACGTTGTGTTCAACTTTAAGAGCCAGGATATCACAGACCTTGAGTGGGGTGGTAAACTTGAGTTCTACAACTGCGTTGTGGGTGGTTCCATCGACCTCTCCTTCATGCCCGCTATCCTTAAGGGTATCAAGTCAAAGATGGAGGAAGGCCCTCTTACCGGTTCATATGCCCGCGACATCCGCGTATATGTATATGACGGAAAGATGCACCCCGTGGACTCCAAGGAAATCGCCTTCATCATCGCCGGCCGTAACGCCTTCAAGGAGGCCTTCCGCAATGCAGGTCCCAAGATCCTTGAGCCTATCTACAACGTAGACATCATCACTCCTAATGAGTATGTAGGCCCTTGCATGAGTGACCTCAACACCCGTCGCGGCATGATCATGAACCAGGATATGGACAAGGGCTTCACCGTGCTTCACGCCCGTGTGCCGCTCGCAGAGCTCTACCGCTACTCCACTATCCTCAGCTCCCTCACCGGCGGCTCCGCAACCTTCTCAATGAAGTTCGCAGAATACGTTCAGGTTCCTGCAGACGTCCAGACCAAACTTCTGGCCGAATACGCAGCTCAGGAGCAGGAAGAGGACTAGTTCCCCTCCGAAACTTAAAACTCACCACCCCCTCTCAGAAGTACTTCTGGAAGGGGGTGGCGTTTTATTTCAAAAAAAAATTAAAATATCGCTTGCGATATAAAAATAAAGTTGTATCTTTGCATCGTGAACGATATAAATTAACTTTAAATAAAAACGCTACTATGAACACAGAACTTTCAATCCAGGTACTTCAGGCCTATGCAACAGGCCTCAACGCCCAGTCTTACCAGCACAAGGTCCAGAGCCAGGTATTCGCCTCCCAGGGTTTCACCAAGCTCGCAGAAAAATACGCCGGCCACTCTAAGGAAGAGGCCGAATGGGTGGAGAAATTCGTAGACCGCATCCTTGACCTTGGCGGCGAAGCCAAAGTGGAGGCATCCCCCGCCCAGACTATCTACAAAGATGCCGTGGAGTTCCTCAAGGCCGACCTCGCAGTATCAGTGAAGGAGGTTCCCGCCCTTGGCAAGGTTACCCTATCCGTGGCCGAAGACATGACCACCTTCGATCTTCTCAAGGCTTACTATCAGGACGAGGAAGAGGACATGTACTGGATGCAGGAGCAGGTGGACCTCATTGAGATGATCGGCAAACAGAACTGGCTCATCCAGCAACTCTAAAATACAATGAAAAAATTAATCCTGGCGGGCCTTTTGGGGATACTGTCCCTATCGGCCTCCTGCAAACAAGACAAAGACATGGCAAAGATTACAGACTTCAAAGCCCTCAATGGTAAGGGCGTGGAGGTAGACTTCAAAGATTACGAAGGCAAGGTCCTCCTTATTGTCAACACTGCATCAAAGTGCGGCTTCACCCCTCAGTACGACGGCCTGGAGGCTCTTTACCAGAAGTACAAGGACAAAGGGCTTGTCGTCATCGGCTTCCCCTGCGACCAGTTTGCAGGCCAGGAGCCCGGCTCAAACGAGGAGATTTCAGAGTTCTGCCGCCTTAACCACGGCGTCACCTTCCCCCTCATGGCAAAAGGCGACGTAAACGGTGAAAACGCCCATCCCATCTTCGAGTTCCTCAAGGCCCAGGCCCCCAAGGAAGAGTACAAAGGTCTCAAGGCAAAAGCCACCCAGACTATGCTGAGGGGCATCAGCAAGAGCTACAAGAAGGAGAGCGACATCCTCTGGAACTTCACCAAGTTCCTGGTAGCCAAGGACGGTGTCACCGTAAAGCGTTTCGCTCCCGTGGCCGAACCTAAGGACTTTGAAAAGGATATTGAAGCATTTCTTTAATGGATCCCGCACTTAAACTGGAGAACCAGCTCTGCTTCCGTCTTTACACGGCATCCAGGCTCATAACTCAGGCCTATCATCCGCTCCTTAGCGGGATAGGCCTGACATATCCCCAGTATCTGGTGATGATGGTTCTCTGGGAAAACGACGGCCAGAAGGTCAACGACATCGCAAAGCGCCTCTACCTTGAAACCAACACCGTAACTCCGCTTCTCAAAAGGATGGAGGCCGAAGGTTTCGTGAAGCGCTCAAGGGGTGCCGAAGACGGCCGTCAGGTGATAGTGTCCCTTACCCCCAAAGGCCGAAAACTGGAGCAGGAGGCCGGCTGCGTCCCCTATAAAATGGGAGGAGCCGTCGCCTGCCGCTCAATTACGCAGGAAACGGCCCCAGGCCTTTTTGCAACTCTGGACGACCTAATCGGCCATCTGAGTAAGATCTAAAGAGCGCTCATGGCTTCCCGGAGCTTGGCCTTGATTTCCTCAAGGTTCATGCGCGGGGCGTTGTCGGAGTTATATTCCTCAACAGGAGCGTCGGTGTGGTCCTTCACGGCCGGAATCCTGAAGAATCCGCCCATGTCCTGGGCCTTTACGCCCTCCTCCTTAGTGAGGAGGGTTTCGTATAATTTCTCGCCGGGGCGTGCGCCAATCACCGTGACGCCGCTTCCGCCTTCAAGTTCGCAGAGGCCCTGCGCCTGAAGGCCGATGGTACAGGCCGGAGACTTCTGAACCAGGATGTCTCCGGTTTTTCCGTTCTCGAAGGCGTAAAGGACAAGGTCCAGCGCCTCCTCGATGGTCATGATGAAGCGGGTCATATCCGGATTTGTGACCGTGACGGGCTTTCCTTCCGCCACCTGGCGCTTCCACAGCGGCACCACGGAGCCCTGGGAGCACAGCACGTTCCCAAAGCGGGTGCACACTATGCGGGTGCCTTTATCGGAGAGCGAAACCGCAATCTTTTCCCCTATTGCCTTGGTGTTTCCCATTACGTTCACTGGGTACGCGGCCTTGTCCGTGGAAAGATACACAACGGCCTCTACGCCGGCCTCCACGGCTGCCTTAAGAAGCGTTGCCGTCCCAAGGATATTGGTCTCAACGGCCCCCAGGGGGTCTTTTTCGCAGCCCGGGATATCCTTCATTGCCGCGGCGTGGAAGATGAAATCCGCTCCCGCCACCGCTTCACGGCATATATCGGCCTTTAAAATATCTCCGGCAATGAATTTGAGGCGGCTCTCCGAAGGATACTCCTTCCGGAGGGCGTCCTGTTTGGCTTTATCCCTGGATAGGATCCTTACCTCTCCGGCGCCGTAGGAGAGCATCCTCCTAAGCGCGGCAGACCCGAAACTTCCGGTTCCGCCCGTAATCAGGATTGTTTTTCCGTTAAAAACTGACATCTTCAAAATAGTGTGATCTGTAAGCGATTCCTGATCTTGAAATCACCTTCAGAGGGTTTCCCTCGAGGTCTGTGAAAACGCATTTGCGCGCAAGCGTACTGGCAAACAGAAGCGTTTTTCCGTAAGGCAGCAGTTCCACGTTGCTGCGGTCTCTGCTGCTGTACTCCGTGGCCACGGGAACGTCCAACTCCAGGGTGGCGGTCCTGCCGGCGACCTTGTAAATCTGGGCCCTGGAACTGGGGTTTTCCCCTGCGCCGTTGTTGTACACCAGTACCCTGTCCGGTACCAGTGGAACGGCCGAATGAAGACCTCCAAGGGGCCAGGAGCCGTTAAACGTCAAATTTCCGTGCTCCCCGAAACGCCAGAGAACATCTCCGGAAGTTCCGTCAATTTTCCAAAGTTCGTTGTACCGGTTGAGGGTGATATAGAAATTGCCGTCGGTATCCCAGTTCACGGAATTCCCGTGCACAAGATCATAACTGAAGTCGGTAATGTTGAGCCAGGTATCCGTTGCGGGATCCAGTTCGGAGAAAATGTCCCATTCTTTCAGAACCTTGCCGGTCCTGTCCGTAATTGTGAATCCGTCTCCCCACAGCCCGTCTTTTTCCACGGCGTTGAAGAAGATGAGATTTCCGTCCGGCATAATCTTGATGTCGTGGTGAGGATAGGGGACATTCTCCTCCGACGCCGTCCATTCTATGACGCGCTCCCCGTCCAGGTTCACTACCAGGATCTTGTCACAGAGGCGCTGGAACTCCCTGCTGTTCACCCCTTCCCTGAAGCCCGTGAGAACGGCGAATTCCTTCCTGGAAGGGTCATAGTAGACGTGCCTTACCGCCTGGTCGAAGACCTCATACCACACCACCTTTCCGTCCATATCGCAGAAGGTAAGGTATCCGGGGCTTGTGGCCTGCCACTGGAGAAGATAGCCTTCAGAGGGGCCGCCGTTGTCAATCAGAACATTGTACACCGGCACTTCCGGGGGTATGGTTCCCGTGGTGAAGGATAGTTCATTGGAATCAAGCACTCCGTTAATTTCAACCTTGACGCGGTACTCCGTTTCGGGATAAAGGATTTTGACGATGCGCCTTGCCTTTCCGGCCGATGCCCGGTATATTTCCGTCTGCCTGGCCTTATCAAATCCTTCGGAGGCTTTCCAGTACATAATCCGGTAACTGCAGTCCTTTTCAAAGACAATGTCTACAGCAGCCCTCAAAGGATTCTCCGTCATCGATACGCTTACAGATGCGGCAAAGTCTGAGAAGACCTCAGACCTGCCGCAAGAGACAAGCGCGCAAAGCGCCGTGAGAACGAGGAGGATTTTATTCCTCATAGATTACCTGTACTGATTTCACCCAGAAGCAGTTGACTTCTTCGTTAGTGGTCTTCCACTTGATCTCAAGAAGGCCGCCAACGGGATCCGGAGCGGTGAACGTGTATGCCTTCATCTCGTTCACAAGTGAATGAGTAGCGCCAATCTTTACGCCTGCAATGTAGACTTCCAGTTCTGCGGCGCTCTTGTCTTCACCCTCTTCGGGTTTGAAGCGGGCGGTGCTCACGGTTACGGAAGCAATCTTCTTGGAAGAGAAGCTCTCTGTCCACATCCTTGCGCTCTTGGCGGTTTCCGCGGCTGCGTTTGCGCCCCAGGCGCGGCCTATCATAAGACCGGCGTTGGGATTCATATAGAAGAAGTGCATTGCGGACTCCACTTCCACTTCCCAGGTAATGCCCTGGTCCACAAGCGGCTGGGTTTCATCGGCGCCGTCGGTGGTTACGCCGAAGTCTCCTTCCTTGAAACTGTGCACATAGGTTTCCTTGCCCTTCGGAGCCAGGAAGATACCAAGGACTGAAGGCACGGGCTTTCCATCATCATCATAGCCCTGGTAGGGGTACTCCAAGAGCATTTCGTTCTCGTCCACGTTCACAATCCGGTACTCTGCGCCGATACCGGTAGCATCGGCAAGAAGGAGCGGGAATGCATTTCCGCCGAACTTGAGGTAGTTGGCGCCGTC
>JAFSPR010000029.1 GCA_017451395.1 Bacteroidales bacterium | reverse complement strand
TCCTTGGCCCCGTCCCTCTTCTTGTAGGGCTTGCCATATCCGGAGCCGCTGCGGGAACTGCCGGGTTTTGAATAGCCGCTGCGGGCCGATGAAGAGCCGCCGCTCCTGCGCTCACCGTAGGAGGAACTCCTTTCGGGGCGGCCGCCTTCACGGCGCTCTCCGTAAGGGGTACGCTCGGAGTTACGTCCTGCACCACGGCGCTCTCCCTGCTGGGGGGCACCGCTTCTTCTTGCGGGACGGTCTCCGTCGGAGAAACTGCGGCTTGTAGAATAATCTGCTTTTGAAATGCGAGGCCTCTTGCCTCTTTTATTGTCTTCCATAATACACTACTTTACGACTCACGTCGTTACTTAAGTTTAAAAATATATGTGATGGTGCCGACCTGGAGGGCCGGAGCATCTGCTTTTGTGTTGAAATGAGCCTTCATTGCGGCGTTACGTGCCGCAGTCCAAAGCTCCTTGTTTGTTACGGTGGTGCCTTCCGCGCCGGGAACGGCTTCCGTTACGTTTCCGTACTGGTCCACCTTGATCCGGACAACCACGGTGCCTTCGGCCTGGATGCCGTATGAGGGCTTGGGAAGGGATCCAATCACTGACCGGCCCTGGAGGTGGGCGTTGGCTGATCCTTCCACTTTACCTTCCTTGGTGTTGCCGTCAGGCTGACCGGCCTTGAAGCCTTCGGAGGCCTCAGAGGCGCTGTGCGGCGTGGTGGCACTGTTATCCTTCTTGCTCATGCCGGGGAAAGCCGCCCTGGGGTCAAGTTTGGGCTCTTCCTCATGCTTTGGAGTGGGAACCTCCACGTCTCCAACGGGATCCGGCTTTGTGGCAGGGGTTACGTTGGGAACGGGATTCACGTGGGGGGATTCCGCTTTCTGGACCAGTTCCACTTCCTTTTCAAGGTCCACTTCCTCGGCCTGTGGCTGCCTGCCAACACGTGTCTGGACGGGCTTTACCATCTCCTCCTCTTCCTCGAACTCAATCACAAGGGATGTGCGCTCCGGCGGCGGGGGATCAAGGTATGTGAGGCCACTTGTAAGGCAAATCACCAGCGCGGCGGCGTGAACGCCCAGCGTAACCAGGATTCCGGTCACGTTGGCGTTTTTCTCGCTCTTTTTCTGTGTGCGCTGGTATGGCTGCATAGTGCTATTCCGGTTGCGTCGCCAGAATTACCTTGTAGTGGTTCCTCTTTGCTATATTCATCACCTGGACCACCTCTCCAACGGGGACCGTCTGGTCACTGTAGATGGAGAAGGTAGGGTCTTCCTCTTGGGAAAGAAGGCCGATAAGTTCATCCTCCACATCCTGGAACTGGGTGGGCTCCTGGTCTCCGTTGATGTGGTAGGTATAGGTATCATCTCCCCAGTCCTTGATGCTCACGCTTACCGTTGCCTTTGCGTTCACCTGGCCCGTGGATTTGGGAAGGAGAAGTTTGAGGGCGTTGGGGTTTATGAGCGTAGAGGTCACAAGGAAGAAGATAAGAAGCAGAAACACGATATCAGTCATACTGGATACCGAGAACTGCGCGTCTACCTTTGTGTTTCTCTTCAGTGCCATTACTGCTCAGTTGCTGAGGGTTCGTTGATAACGATGTCTATGAATTCCATTGTGGAACTTTCCATCTGGTACACAAGGTCACTGACCTTTCCGGTGAGCCAGTTGTAGCCGAAGTATGCGATGATACCCACAATAAGGCCGCCCACGGTGGTGAGCATTGCGGTGTAGATACCGCCGCTCAGGAGGGTGATGTCAATGTTGTTTCCGGCCTTGGACATATTGAAGAAGGCCTGGACCATACCCATCACGGTACCGAGGAAACCGATCATAGGGGCGCCGCCGGCAATTGTTGCAAGGAGGGGAAGACCCTTCTCAAGGCGTGCAACCTCTACGTTGCCGATGTTCTCGATGGCGCTCTGGATATCGGCCATGGGCCTGCCCATACGGTTGATGCCGGTCTCGATCATGCGGGCCACAGGGTTGTCGTACTTGCGGCAGAGGGTGATGGCGCTCTTTGTTTTGCCGTCCGTGATATAATCCCTGATGTCCTTCATAAAGTGGGGATCTATCTTGGATGCGTTCTTGATGACCCACCATTTACGGCCAATCAGATATACGGCAAGGATTGAGAGGGCAAGGAGGACCCACATAAGGGGACCGCCCATTGTGAACATTGAGAAAAGACTCTCTGACATCTGCTGGGGATCTGCTGCCACAGGGGCCTGCGCCGCCTCATTGATGGCATCTGCAAGGGCCTCCAGGGTGTCTGCTTGAAGAAGATGGAATAGCATATCTTAGTACTTTGTTATATATTCTTTTATTAACCTGCAAAGATACTAAAATTTCCGTTCAGGAACAACAGGCGTTTATTTCTTGATAAGCCTGCCGATTCCCCAGCACAGGGCTGCGACCGCCATACCGTTGATGGAAGCGAATCCCCAGTGGACGAGGTTGGCGACCACGGCGCCACACACAACGCCTGCTATTGCACTCCAGTCCACCTGCTTTTCCTGGACATCCTTTCCGCGGGAAGCGAAGTAATGGAGGATGAGGATGATGCCAACCGGCGGCAGGGTACAGTTGAGGACGTTGAGCCAGCCGCAGAAGTTCCAGTAAAGCCATACGGCGGCCACCGTGCCGATTATTCCGGAGATTATGACCATGGTCTTCTTGCTGAGGCCGAATATGTTGGAAAGGCCAAGACCTGCGGTGTAAAGCGCGTTGTCGTTGGTGGTCCAGATGTTGAGGCCCAGAACAAGCACGGCAAGGTAGAAGAGGTTGAGGTTCAGCATCACCTCGAAGATGTCATTTCCGCCCACGTAGATGCTGGAGACTGCTCCAAAGAGGAACATCAGGCTGTTGCCGATGAAAAAGGCTATCACGGTAGTCCAGAGGCCTACTTTTGCGCTCTTTGCAAAGCGGGTGAAGTTTGGCGTTGCCGTTCCTCCGGACACGAAACTGCCCACCACAAGCCCCGCTCCGGCTATGATTCCAAGGTCCTTTGAGCCCTTTGCGAACTGCTCCACAAGGCCGGCGTCTCCGTGCCGTATAGCCATAATCATTGCAACGGTACCGAGGATTGCCACTGCAGGAACGGCTATGTAACTCACTATGGTCAGGCTCTTGATGCCGAAGTACGCACTGGCGGTCATGAGGATACCGGCTATGGCAACCAGCAGATATCCCTGCCAGGGCATGCTGTCGGGGGTTACTTCAAGTCCCAGGATTTCCTTGGCTACGGGAATTGCAAACATCGCAAGGCCCACGCCGAACCATCCGGTCTGGGTGAAACTGATCATTGCGCTTGGAAGCCAACTGCCCTTTGTGCCGAAACTCCTTCTGGAGAGCATATCCAGCGAGAGGCCGCTCTCTGCGCCAATCCAGCCCAGGGCGCCGGTATAGGCCGCAAGGATGAGGCCGCCAAGGAGTAGGGCCCAGATGAAGTCCCACCAGTCAAGGCCGGCGGCCAGTTGCTGTCCCACCCACATGCTGGCGCTGAAGAAGGTAAAGCCCAGCATTACCATAAACATACTCAGGTTGCTCTTGCGTCCCTGTTTGTCCACCGGCTTGTTAGTGTAGTCGATGTCTGCTCCTTTGTTCTTATTCATATTGCTGCAAAATTGTGTTGATTGCGTTTATGCGCTGCCCGGCAATGGTCTCAAGGGACAGGGCGGCGGCGTTCTCAAGGAGGGCTTTTTCATCGGCCCAAAGGTCCTTGAGGCCGATATTATCAAGTTCTTTGAAGTGGTTCAGTTCGAGCCACGCCTTGAAACTAAGCGGGGCGTCATAGCCAAGTTTTTCACCAACCAGGGCCGACGGATCGATAAGGGCGGCCCGGCCCCAGACGCCTTCCCAGTATTCCAGGGCCTCCCTGAAGTGGACGGGAATTTCATATCGGCGGGCTCCTCCGTCGTATATTATGCACTTTTCAAGGATGGAGTAGGGGTGGTCCAGGACGAACCTTCTGAACTCCGGTGAAACTGCTCCGTCCTTCCAGCCAAAGTCAATGTCCGGGACGTTGATGCCCGTGGCTCCGGTGCCGGTGTATACCGTGAAGACGCCCTCGTAGAAGAAGCATTCAAAGCCCTCGAATTCCGGGAACACCTTCCGGATTTCCTCCCTTTTGGCTTCCATCAGTTCTATTGCCCGGGTGCCTCCGATTGTGAAAAAGACAATCTTCCGGATGCTTCCGCCGCGGCGCCTGAAACGGTCTACAACCTGGTCAAGGCATAGCCTCAGGGTATCTCCGGTGGCAATTATGTCTCCAATCACAAGGGTGCAGTCCTTCTTCACGCGAAGTTTCTCGTATTTTATTTCAAGACCCGTGATGATATGGTCTTCGATGATCCTTTCGCAGGAGAGGAAGTGTATGTCCCTCACCCTTATGCCGCAGCGGTAGCAGGCTTCCTCTATGGGATAGTTCAGGCCGCCGCGAAGTATAGTGAGAATATCGACATCGCCGCCCTGGCCTTGTGGAAACAGATGGCGGAGGGCGGCGACGGTGGCGGGAAGCATTGACAGGTAGGAATCATAGCCGACGACTTCAGGGAAAGCCATCAGCCTTCGGGTCCCGTCATTGCTTAGAACGAAATACCTGTTTGAAAACTGCCTTGAGTGCAGCTGATATATACTTGTGTCATCCTGCAAGCCGGCATAACGGAGGCTCGCATCCTTTAAGCATTTGGACATAAAAAATCCCGATTAAGATCTAACCGGGATACAAATATACGTAAATAATTGGAAAGTAACAAGAAGATTCTGAGCACAATGGCTGCAATCAGGGTGCAGTTTGCCCCGCCTTGGGTGCAGTTTGCTCCACCTTGGGCGAGGTTGGTACCACCAGGGCAGCCATTTACACGTTTTAAGCCGTTTTTGTGCATTTCATTGCCCATTTGGTCAACGAACAACACGTTTTCAGCCCTTTTTGTGCTTTTCATTGCCCGGAAGGTGGCACCAGACCCGGTAAAAATCAGTATCTTTGCGGTATGAAAAAAGTTGGTCTTTTCATAGACACCTGGTACCCGATGGTTGACGGTGTCATAAAGGTGGTGGACAATTACGCCCGCCGGCTCACGAAGTATTGCGATGTTGTGGTCTTTTGCCCGGAAACCCGCGGATACAGTAAAGAAGATGATGAGAAACTCCCCTACAAGGTGGTCCGCTGCAATTCCTTTCCGCTCATCAATAACGACTACGACGTCCCTACGCCCGCGCTGGATCCGTTGTTTGAAGCCCGCCTCATAAAGAGCGGGATAGACCTTGTCCATATACATTCGCCGTTCTCAGTGGGACTTTCCGGAGTGCTGTATGGCAAGATCCACCGGCTGCCTGTTGTGGCAACTCTCCACAGTCAGTACAAGCAGGATTTTGAGAAACCGCTCAAGTTCAAACCGGCCGTCAACGTTGCTTTGGACAGCATTATGCGGGTTTTCAATGCGTGCGACGAGTGCTGGGCCGTAAACGCCGGAATCAAGGAGTTGTATCAGGCCGAATATGGCCTTACAGCGCCCTGTAAGGTACGTCTCAACGCAACCGACCATATGCCGGTTGATAATCCGGATGAAGCGGCGGCTGAGGTTAACCGCACGTTTGGAATCCCGGAAGAGGCAACCGTTTTTCTCTTTGTGGGCCGCATCAACTTCATAAAGAACATTGACTTCACGGTAAGGGCCCTTGCAAAGGCCAAGGCAATGGGACTCAGGAACTTCCGTATGCTCTTTGCCGGCCGCGGCCAGGACGAGGAAGCCCTTGCGGAGGTTGTAGCCGCGGAAGGCCTTGCGGAAGAAGTTGTAATGTGCGGCCTCACGGACAGGCCGATGCTTGAAAAACTCTACTCCCGCGCCAAACTCTTCCTGTTCCCGTCGCTCTATGATGCAAACTCCCTCGTCCAGATTGAAGCGGCCTGTCAGGGCACTCCCACCGTGTTTCTGGAGGGCGCCAGGACTGCGGCCACGGTTACGCCCGGAGTGAACGGGTATGTATCAGCCCCGGGGGAAGAGAACTATGCCCGCACCATAATGGACATTATGGCCGATGACGCCGCTTATGCCCGTGTCAGCGCCGCAGCCCGCCGTGACCTCTACCTGAACTGGGACGACGTAGTCCGCGACGTCTACGCCGACTACTGCGGCTTCTGGGGCCGATGACCTTATCCGGAAGTGCACATCTTTGTGCAAAAAAAGCGGCTTCTTAAAAAGTTTTATAAACAAAAACGCGGCCTTAATACGTTTTGGGGCCATTTTGCAAATTATCCGTTTCAACACGTTTGAAACGGATAACTTTTTTCACCTTTGCAGTATGAAAACATATAGGAAATCGCGGGAAGAATACCGCACATTAGGTAAAGGATACTATCACTTCTGCACAGACGGGTGGAAGGAGGGAAACATTTTCAACACCATCGCCCAATATGCTTATGGCATGGTTCTCATCGGCCTGATTTCACTGAAATACTCCATTGTCATATATGATTTCACGCTGATGCCGAACCACATCCATATCATAATGAGCGGCACCGGGGAGGCCGCCCTGGAGGCTTTCGGCTACCTCAAGCGCAAATTGAACAAGATGCTTGAGGCCGATGGATACAGGCCCCTGCCGGAAGAATACAGTTTCAAACTGGAGCCGGTAAAGGACAAAGACCAGATGCGTGCCCTCATCCTATATATTGCCAGAAACCATTATGAGAAACTGTTTGCCGTACCCGGCGGCTGGCCATGGTGCAGTACCTACCTCCATTATTCCATACTAGGCAGCCTTCTGGATGGGAAAAAGGCAAAAGACATGTCGGCAAGAGAATTGGCGCGATGGACGGGAACACGTGCCGATATCCCGGGCCATTGGCAGTTCCATCCTGTCTTTGGCCTTCTCCCTGTCTCATTTGTGGATCAACGTCTTGTAAGGAAACTGTTCAATGGGCCAAAGGATTATCAGACCAGGCTTGTCAAGGAGTATGAATCATTTGTAAACATATCCAGAACGATGGGCGAGGAGATTGAGTTTGACCGGATGGAGGTTAATGAAATTGTCGGCTCAGTCTTGAGGACAGAGTTTGAGGGCAAGCCACTGTCAAGTCTGGACGGCATAGACAAGGGCCGTCTCTGTGTCGTTATGTCAGACAAATACGGCCTTTCTCCGGAGTCAATAGCAGATGCGCTTGGGATATCGGACCATCTTGTCAATCAATTCCTCCGGGCAAAGGACTTCCGGAAGTACAAGCGGCCTTCCGGGCAATGAAAAGCACAAAAAGGGCCGAAAACGTGTTGTTCGTTGACCAAATGGACAATGAAATGCACAAAAACGGCTTAAAACGTGTAAATGGTTGCCCAGGTGAAGCCAACCTCGCCCACGGAAAGCTGATATCCCCGGTCAGGGCCGGGGATGACGGTCTGGTCCGTTGATGACGGGGCTAAATCACTTCCACATCTGATGAGGGGAGCCAGCCCTGGCGGCCGTCGGCGAGTTCCACGTTGGAAAAGCCGCCAACGTTGTCCAGGATGCGGACGCGGGTGCCTTCGTGGAGGATAAAGAGGTCCTTGGCGCCTTCCGCCGCAGGGGAACTCTTGACGGAGGTCACGGGCCGCATCACAATGGCCTGGTCCTGGCGGAGGGCTTCAGTGCGCTGCCATTGGGCAAAATCCCAGCCAAGGATGGCCAGGAGCAGGAACGCCAGCCCCACAAAGAAGCCAAGTTTACGCCTTCCCGGGGTGCTTCCAAGAAGGAAAAGCAGCACGCAGGCAACCATAAGTGCAAAACTCACAAGGCCGATCACAGCCCAGGCATTAGACGGCAGCAGGTAGCAGATGGATCGGCCCCACTGCTCGAAGAAAATCTCCGGGACCTCGTCTATGCGGTCCTGGGTGAGGGCACGGGCGTATTCAAGGTTGTACCTTACATCGGCATCAGAAGGGTCAAGCCTAAGGGCCCTTTCGTACCAAAGGATTGCCGGGGCGATTTCTCCGCTCTTGAAGTGGGCGTTTCCAAGGTTGTAGTACAGTTCTTTGGACTGAAGGCCTGTGGCGCGGACGTCTTCAAAGTCCTGAAGCGCCTTGGCGTAGTCTCCTGAGGTATATGCCTCTACGCCGGAGCGCCACAGTGAATCCGGATATGACTCTGCGGCCCTGGCGCCGAACGGAATGATGAGCAGGAGGGTAATGACGGCGGCGCCTGCGCCCGAAGAAGGTTTTTTCTTCATGGAGGAATCGATGGCCGTAATGAGGGAGACGGCCTGCTCATAATGCTTATTCATTGCATCGTGGCCGGCGCTGGGAGAGTAGCGGGCTTCCTCGCAGGCGGCAAGAAGGCCGGTAAAGTCATCGGCCACGCCCTGAGCCACGCCGCCGGAGACAAGGGCCTCCGCTATGTTCTCCTTGTTTTGATCGGCCATATCCATTGCAAGTTTGTCGCCGATAAACCCAAGCAGGGAGCGGTGAAGTTCCTCGTAGAAGGCCGTGTAGAGGTCCTTTCCAAGGAAGTCGTGGGCCTGGGCCAGACGCTTAAGCGCCTGTTTTGTGGCCTTGCGGTTACGGGAACCCACAATGTCGGCCCTCCGGGCGGCAACCTTACGGAAGCCAAGCCAGAAGCCACAGCCAGCAAGAAGGAGGAATGCAAGGATTCCCCACCAGGCCTTTGAGTATACCAGGAAGCCGTTATCGGCCGATAAATCCGTCTTTGTGCGTATGAAACGGATGTCTTCCCCAAGGTTCTTGACACCCTTACGGTCCACAACCAGGGTGTTTCCTCCGGTGCTTTCCGGTGCCACGGAAGTTGCGGAACGGGCTACGGAAATGGGAAGCGCCGCCGATGAGATGGTCTCATACCTCCTGGCGTTTACGTCGTAGTAAGAGAACTGTACGGGGCCCATTGTGAAGTCTCCGGGGCTTCTTGGAATGAACGGAAACTCGAAGGTCTTGGAGCCGGAAGTGCCGCTCTTATCCGTATTCACGCTTGTCTTTACGTCGTAGACCTCGAAATCCGGCGGGAAGGCAATCTTGGGAGCCTCCACAAGGGCGATGTTACCCTTTCCGCTTACAGTCACGATGAGCGATGCCGCATCGTGGGTCTTGAGGGAGTCCTTGCTCACTCTGGCGCTGACCTTGAACTGACCCACGCCGCCGGAAAAACTTGCCGGGGCACCGGAAGGAAGGGCCGATACGTGAAGCGACCGCGCCGGCGTAGTGACCCTCTGTCGGGTGGTGACATAGCCTGTCCCGAAGAAATCGTCAAACGGGGAGCCGGAGCTGCGGGGCCGGCGGACATTCACCAGGCACACCACCTCTGCGGGCTCTATGGGCTGCTCTCCGGATTTCTGTGGGATGATAATCCAGCGGCGGAGAACCGCGCTGTTGTACATCACACCGTCCACCTGCTCCCTTTGGAACTCAATGTTTGACGGGGCTTCCACTTCCTGGCTCCAGAAGCCCTTGAAGGAAGGGAACTTGGCGTTTTCAAAGCCCGCGAGGTTTGCCCTGTGGTAAATCTTGAGGGTAGCCGTGACGGGCTCTCCAACAACCACGGAATTGCGGCTGAGGGACAGTCTCATAAATATGTCGGAATCTCCGCGGGAGGCCTGCTGGGACTGATCCTGTGACTGCTGCTGCCCCTGCTGGGCTGAACCCTGCTGCGAGCCGCTTCCGCTTCCCACAACCTGGATCTGGACGGCCTTGGACTGGATCTGGGTGCCCTTTATGCTGGCAGTTGCCGGAGGCAGCGTGAAGGTTCCGGTCTTACGCGCCTGAAGGATATAGGTGTAGGTGGTCTGTGATGTGCGGGTTGTTTTGCCGTTAATGATCTGGATGCTGGTGGAAGAACCCTTCTGGGGACCCCACACTACGGTGAAATCATCTCCTGCTTCCCACTGGAAGTCACTGGGGGAGTTCTCTCCCTCCACTACGAATCCCACATTGAACCTTTCCTGAAGTTCAACTATATTGTGAACTTCCACGCGTATTGACGGCTGCGCCCAGGCCGTAAGGGCCATGAGTGCAGCGGCTATTATGCTTACAATCCTTTTCATCCTACCAATTCTTTTCCTTCTGCCTTGACTTCAGGGCTGCGGCCTTTTTCTCGTCTACCTTCTCCTGAGTCTGCTTTTCCTTTTCCTGTATGGCCTGGAGCAGTTGCTGGGCCTGCTGGGCCGATAATTCCTGTTGCTGCTGCTGTTGTTGCTGCTGGTCCTGATTCTTCTTGTCCTGGTCCTGCTGGTTCTGATCTTGCTGCTGGTCCTGGTTTTGGTCCTGCTGCTGATCTTGATTCTGGTCCTGATTTTGATTCTGGTCCTGGTTCTGCTGCTGCTCCTGCTGTTCCATCAGTTTGTTACGGGCATAGATGTAATTCTCCTTTGCCTTAAGGTCTCCGGGATCCTGCAGGAGACACTCCTTGAAGGAGTCTACGGCAGTTTTCCAGTCTTCCTTTGCTATTGCCACGTCTCCACGGTTAAAGCAGGCGGCGGCATCAGGATTCCCAATGCCGTCCAGCATTTTGGCGGCTTCGTCATAATTCTCCTGGCGGTACAGGTTGTTTGCCAGATTGTATCTGGCCGCAACGGAGGAAGTGTCTTTGAGAAGGCCCTTTCGGTAACTTATATCGGCCTCCCCATACTCTCCTTTACGGAACTCACGGTTACCCTTTCTGAGGTCCGCTTTCTGGCCCCAGACGCTCACTGACGCCAGCGTGAGCAATATTATAAGCACTGACTTTCTCATACCTCAAACAGTTTGCGGCGGGGCTTGCGTGAGCCAGTAACCATCTGGATCACAAAGCACAGCAGCGCCAGGCCAAGGAAGTACATATACTGCTCGTCGTACTCCTCAAACACCACGCTTCCAAATTCCTCGTCCTCCATACGGCGGATGTCGTCAATGATGGGATTGAGGCCGAATTCCTCCGTTCCGGCGTGAATGTACGCCCCGCCGCCGGCCGAAGCCACCTTGCGGAGAGTCTCCTCATCCAACTTAGTCACAACTATGTTTCCGTCCCTGTCCTTCATCAGGCCATCGGCCGTAGGGATGGGCTGACCCTCGGCGGAGCCAACGCCAATTGTGTAAACCTTTATCCCAAGGTCTGCGGCTTCCTTTGCCGCGGCAACAGGATCGTCCTCGTGGTTCTCACCGTCCGAAATGACCACAATCACGCGGCTTTTTTCGCTCTGCGCGCTGAAACTCTTGATACAGAGGTGGATAGCGTCTCCGATGGCCGTTCCCTGGACAGGAATGGATCCCGTGTCTATGGACCCAAGGAACATCTTGGCGCTGATATAGTCAGTGGTGACGGGCAGCTGCACAAATGACGTTCCGGCAAAGATTACAAGGCCGATACGGTCCTGCTGGAGTTTGTCCGTAAGGCGCGCTATGGCAAGTTTTGCCCTTTCCAGCCTATTGGGGGAATAATCCTGCGCCAGCATGGAATTGGAAACGTCCAGGGCAACCAGGATCTCAGCGCCCTTTGTCTTTTTCTCTGCCAGTCTGGCACCGGTCTGTGGCCTTGCAAGGCCGATAATGAGGAACATGAGGCCAAGGCAGAAGAAGGATATCCTTATCCAGCCTTTTGCGCGGGAGACTGATGGCATAATCTCCCTCACAAGGGCCTCGTCTCCAAACGCCTTGATCCTCCGTCTCCTGATGTACATAAAGATTCCGTATCCCACCAGGATGAGGGGGATAAGGATAAGAAGGTAAAGGAACCTGTATTCAGCAAACATCAACATATTACGGCAACCTCCTTAATAATATGGCAATCAGTAGCCCTGCCAGTAGGCAGATGAGGGCCGCCAATGCGTAACCATGATACAGATCCTTGTAAACGGGGAAAGAATCCACCGTGGTTCTGGTCTTTTCCATCTGGCCGATTTCCGCATAGATCTCTGCCAGTTTTGTGTTATCCGTGGCGCGGAAATACTTGCCTCCGGTGCCGTCGGCTATGTTCTGGAGGAGGGGCTCGTCAATCTCCACGGGGATGTTCCGGAGTTCCACGCCCCAGGGTGTCTGGACGGGGTAGGGAGCAGTGCCGTTGGCGCCAACGCCGATGGTGTATACCCTTATGCCATAGGTCTTGGCAATCTCCGATGCCATCGAAGGGTCTATCTCTCCCATATTGTTAACGCCATCAGTGAGGAGGATGATCACGCGGCTCTTGGCGTCGGAATCCTTCATTCTGGCAACTGCGGTGGCAAGGCCGTTTCCTATGGCGGTGCCGTCCTCAATGAGGTCTGTCTGGACCTCCTTCATAAGGTTTATGAGCGTGGCCCTGTCCGTTGTAAGCGGGCACTGGGTGTAACTCTCTCCTGCAAAGACCACTATTCCCATACGGTCCGTAGGCCTCTGGGAGATGAATTCTATTGCAATGTCCTTGGCTGCGCTGAGGCGGTCCGGGGTGAAATCCCTTGCCAGCATAGACGTGGAAACGTCCATCGCGAACACTATGTCAATGCCCTCGGTGTCAACTTTCTCCATCTGGGAGGAAGAGCGCGGACGGGCAATGGCTATCACAAGAAGCACAAGGGCGGCCTCCTGAAGGATGAAGGGGATGTGCCTTATCCATTCAAGGACGCTCCTTCCTCCGGCCGTCCACTGACTGAGGCTGGATACCCTCATATGGGGCTCCCGGTCCTTCAGTTCAACGTAGAGGTACCGGCCCAGAAGAAGAACCGGAATGGCCAGCAGCCATAGAAGATATGGATACTCAAAAAACATTATTCTTTCCTCCCGTCATTCCCGGCTTGACCGTCATTGCTTGCCTGATCGGCAATCTCCTGCTGATACGTTGTTGTTACAAACCTCACGGCGCCGGGCAGAACCTTGGCGTTGTCCTCGTCGGAGGCTATGTACTTTGCAAATTTCACGAAATCGGCCCTCTCAAAGAGGTCTTTCATCTCATCAAAGAGGTCCTTGGGGATGTCCGAGCCCTTGAGTCCTGAAAAGATCTCCGCGGTGGTCATTTCCATTGCTCCCACCTCATAGCGGGATGCAATGTATTCCCTCAGGGCGTCCGTGACGCCGGAATAGAAGGCCTTCTGGTGCTCCGGCTTCCAGAACTTGTCCCCGCGGAAAGCGTCCAGTTTACGGAGGGCCCTGATGTGGGCGGGCTCTGCGTTAAGCGCCTCTTCCTCAAGCCTCTTGCGGCGCTTCACAAGCCAGTACACAAGCGCGGCTATGGCCCCTGCAAGAAGGAGACCTCCCGCTACCCAGGGGAATACCTCCTTGAATGTATATGGGAACTTTATCTGGGGCTTTATGTCGTTGGGCTGGAAGGATTCCATATCCACGGGAAGTTCCTTGATCTCAAGGGGTTCCGCGGCTTTGAAAACAAGGGTGTCCTGATCCAGAAGGACAGGGATGTCCGGAAGTTCAATTGTGCCGCCCATGAAGGATGCAAGGGTAAGATATGCCTTTATGTCGTATCTTGCGGGTGTTTCCTTCTTCTTTGAAACCCTTGTAGAGTCCAGTTGCCACTCCTTGACAATCACAAGGGGGGAGTTATCCTCATCTTCCATCTTAAGCTGCGGAAGGGCCAGGGGAGTGCCTTCCGTCACGTTTTGAAGGACCACGCCGTAGCGGATATGGTCTGCGATGAGGATGGAATCCCTCTTCTGAACCTGCTCCACAAAGGCTTCCTGGGCCCCTGCGGCAAAAGGAACAAGCAAACTTAATATGAGGAGTCTAAACTTCATTTTCCTTGAAACAGTGTAATGAGTCCTTTTACAAAGTCCTGATCCGTGCTTATGTCCACGTGCCCTACCTTGTAGCGGAGAAATAGCCTGTCGGCCCCGGAAGTTGCGGTGCTGAACCACTTGGAATATGCCTCACGGGTGGCCCTTGAGCCGGTGTTGATCCAGCGGGATGTGCCGGATTCCGCGTCCTTGGCGTGCACGAGGCCAACGTTGGGAAGCACCTTCTCACGGGGGTCCGTGACCCTTATGACGGATATGTCGTGGCGGTTCACGGCTACCTTGAGGGCTTCCTCGTAGCGGGGAGTTCCATCGGCCTTCACATCCAGCATATCACTGAGGATGAAGGCGGTGCACTTTTTCTTGATGGCGCCGGTAAGGTAGCGGAGGGCTTCCCCTATGTCCGTGCCGTTGTGCTGAGGCTCATACTCCAGGATTTCACGTATGATCCTGAGGAAGTGCGTGCGGCCCTTTGCCGGCGGGATGAACTTCTCCACGCGGTCGCTGAAAAGGATGCAGCCCACTTTGTCGTTGTTGAGGATGGCGCTGAAGGCAAGGGTTGCGGCAATTTCCGCAATCTGCTCACGCTTTGTCTTTACCGCCGTTCCAAAAAGGCCGCTCCGGGACACGTCCACCATCAGGACCACGGTCAGTTCACGCTCCTCCTCAAAAACCTTCACGTAGGGGGCGCTCATTCGCGCCGTCACGTTCCAGTCCATGGAGCGGACGTCGTCTCCGTAACTGTACTCCCTTACCTCGCTGAAGGCCATACCGCGCCCCTTGAAGGCGGAGTGGTACTCTCCGGCGAAGATCTGGTGGCTGAGGGCCTTTGTCCGGATCTCAATCTTACGGACTTTCTTTATTAATTCCTCAGGTGTCATTAAGGAACGATAACCGCATTAATAACTTTCTCGATGATCTGCTCCGGTGTGACGTTTTCGGCTTCGGCCTCATAAGTAAGGCCGATACGGTGCCTGAGAACCTCATTGCACACGGCCCTCACATCTTCCGGAATCACATAGCCGCGCCTCTTTATGAAGGCGTAGGCCTTTGATGCGGCGGCAAGTGAAATGGAGGCACGGGGCGATGCTCCGTATGAAATAAGGCCCTCAAGTTCCTTGAGGCCGTATGCTCCGGGGGTACGGGTGGCGTACACTATGTCCACAATGTAGCGCTCAATCTTCTCATCCATATAGACGTCACGGACAACCTGACGGGCACGGATGATGTCTTCCGGCTTCACCACGGCCTGGGCCTTGGGGAATTCTCCGGTATTGTTCATACGGATGATGAGGCGCTCCTCCTCCTTCTGGGGATAGGAGACCACAACCTTGAGCATGAAACGGTCTACCTGAGCCTCCGGGAGGGGATAGGTGCCTTCCTGCTCGATGGGGTTCTGGGTAGCCATCACAAGGAAGGGCTCCGGGAGTTTGAAGGTTTGCTCGCCGATAGTCACCTGGTGCTCCTGCATAGCCTCCAGAAGGGCGCTCTGGACCTTTGCCGGGGAACGGTTTATTTCATCGGCCAGTACGAAATTGGCGAAGACCGGGCCCTTGTGGACCTCGAAACTCTCATTCTTCTGGGAGTAGATAAGTGTGCCGATAACATCTGCGGGCAGAAGGTCAGGGGTGAACTGAATGCGGTTGAATTTGGCATCCACAGCCTGTGACAAAGTGTTGATTGCAAGGGTTTTTGCAAGGCCGGGAACGCCTTCCAGGAGGATGTGGCCGCCGCTCAGGAGGCCGATAAGAAGATTCTCCACAAGATGCTTCTGACCCACGATCACCTTTCCCATTTCCAGGGTGAGCATATCTACAAACTCACTCTCTTTCTGAATCCTTTCGTTTAATTCACGAATGTTTACTGATTCCATATAATTTGTTACATTTGCATATGCGTTATTCAATCTGTCTCTCATACAACGGGGCTCCTTTTTGCGGCTGGCAGATCCAGCCCTCCGCTCCGTCTGTGCAGGCAGCCCTTGAGGGGGCTCTCTCCCGCCTTCTGGGCGGCCCTGTTTCCGTTACCGGCGCCGGCCGCACGGACACCGCCGTCAATGCCGTGGGGTACATCGCCCACTTTGATTTTGGCGGCCCCCTGCCATTTGAGACATCAGATTTTATCTACAAATTAAATGCCATTCTGCCCCATTCTGTGGTGGTTCATCAGGTCCTTCCCGTGGCCGATGATTTTCACGCCAGGTTCAGCGCAAGGCGCCGTGAATATACCTACTTCATTCACAGGCACAAAGACCCTTTCGTGGCCCCCTGGAGTTGGCAGTGTGGCTACCCCGTCCTGGATTTTGACGCAATGAATGAGGCCTGTCAGTACCTTCTTGGCACCCACGACTTCTCCTGCTTCGAAAAAACCGGCACTGACAACAAAACCTCCGTCTGCACCGTCTTCGACGCCTTCTGGAAACCCTACACCCCGTCACATCTCCAGGTCATGGGCTCAGAGGCAGGAGGCACAGGTGCGGGGGACTCCGTTCCGCTTCGCTCCACTCCGGC
>JAFSPR010000028.1 GCA_017451395.1 Bacteroidales bacterium | reverse complement strand
TCAACGAGGCATTTGCAGGCCTTTACGAGTACACAAACTCACCCAGGAGCAGATAGACGGCTATGTGAACCAGTATGTTCCCGTGCTCAACAAGGACCTTGTGGCCTTTGTTGTCAACGAGAAAGATGAACTTGTTGGCTTCACAGTCACAATGCCGCATATATCGGCAGCAGTCCGAAAGGCAAAGGGTAAGATCCTCCCCTTCGGATGGATCCACCTTCTTCCCGCCCTTTCTCCCAAACGCAATGACACCACGGAAGCCCTCCTTATCGGCATCCTTCCCGAATACCAGGCCAAGGGCGCGGCTCTCCTTATGTTCAAATATCTTATGGAGAACTACATCCGCCTTGGCATCAAGCATATGCTTATGAATCCGCAGTTGGAGGAAAACCATAAGGTACAGTCCCTCTGGGACAATTTCGACACCCGTATGTACCAGAGAAGGCGTTCATACGTTAAAGACATCGCAGAAGTTACAAAACCTTTAACCAAACAAATAATGACAAACACAGAGTACTTCCACAACATGCTCCCCAAAGAGGAGTTTGAAGCATTACCTTACTTCCCCACAATGGGTCAGTTTGTGGACTGGTTCCCCAAGCAGTATGCAGATAAACCTGCTCTCAGCGATCAGACAAACACCATCACTTATGCAGAACTTGGCAAGCGCATCGCACGTCGCAGGGCCTTCATCAACAGCCTTGGCCTTCCCAAGGGTTCTCATATCGCCATCTGGGACCGTAACAGCCAGAATGCAGTAGAACTATATCTTGCCATAACATCGGCCGGATACGTTGCAATGAACTTCCCCGCCCAGCTTCCCGCTCCCGCAGCGGTTGGCTGCTGCATGAAGTTTGACATTGCCGCCATCTTCGTGCGTGATGAGTTCATGCCCCTCACAGAGGGCATCCAGGGCACCAAGGTGCTTCCCGCCGCTTCAATTGCAGACACAGAGGCTCCCGCTGTCCTTGACATAGATCCCGAAAGCCCCGCCGCCATCTTCTTCACCGGTGGCACCACAGGCTCTCCCAAGGGCGCAGTCCTCAGCCACAGGGCCCTTATGAGAGGTAACTACAACACCATCTTCAAGCCCGGCCATATCATCGGGGTACACCGCTATATCGCCCTCCTGCCGTTCAGCCACGTATTCGGCGCCATCGCAGGCATGGCAGGCTGTTTCTATTCCGGTAACCTTCTCTTCACCGCAGAGGATATGAAGGCAACAATCGGCAAACTGCCCGTGATCAAGCCCACCCTCCTGGTGATCGTTCCCGGTATCTGCGACATCCTTTCCGGACTTGTCAAGATGTACGGCCCTCAGTTCCTTGGCGGGCAGCTTCGTATGATTATCTCCGGCGCAGCAAACGTACCTCCGCGCCTTGTGGATATCTTCACAAAACTCGGCGTGGAGTTCTGCTTCGGCTACGGCCTTACGGAAACCGCAAACCTCACATCGGCCAATGCCGATGCTGTCCGCAAGCCCACTTCCATCGGCCGCATCTATCCCGGTCAGGAAACCAAACTTGTTGACGGCGAACTCCTTGTGAAGGGTGACAACGTATTCTCCGGCTACTACAAGGATCCCGTACGTACCGCCGAGGCCTTCACCGAGGACGGCTGGTTCCGCACCGGCGACCTATGCCGCTTTGACGACGAAGGCTTCCTCTACATCACCGGCCGAATCAAGAACCTCATCATCCTCCCCAACGGTGAGAATGTGAGCCCCGAAAGCCTTGAGGAGCCCTTCTACGCAGATCCCTGCGTCCGTGATGCAATGGTGAAGGAAGATGACCTCAACGGATCAAAGGTAATCGCCATAGAGATCCTTCCGTTTATGCCCGCATTTGACGGAAAGACCCCCGAGGAAATCCACGCCTATATGCAGGCCCTTGTGGACAAGGTGAACGCAACCCTTCCCACCACCCACAGGATTCTGAAGATGACCGTGCGCACCGAGGACTTCAAGCGCACCGGCAGTATGAAAGTAGCGCGTGTATAAGTTATGACAAGACAGGAAGTTTTTGACGGTCTTAAGGAAGTTATTTCCGTCATCAGGCCCAACACGGACCTCACCGATGTCAATTTTGACACCCCTCTTACGACCGGCCTTGGAATTGACTCTCTCACGATGATGCTCCTTTCACTGGCTGCCGAAGAGAAGTTCAAGATGCGCTTCCCGGATGGCGCACCCCTCCCCAAAACCGTGGGCGAGGTTTGCGATTCAGTCCTTGCAGCCCTTTAGTATTTTCAAGCCTGCAAAGTTTTTGTTAACTTTGCAGGCTTATTGTATATAATTATGGACAGGAAAACATTCAATAAGTGGAACTGGATTGTTGCGGTGGCGGTGCTGGTTGCATCGTGCGCAACGTATCTGGCCACTATAGAGCCCACGGCTTCCTTCTGGGACTGCGGTGAGTTCATTGCGTCGTCATACAAACTGGAAGTGGGCCACCCCCCGGGAAACCCCGTATTCCAACTTCTGGCACGCTTCTTCACAATTCCCTTTGACGCCGCGCACGCCGCCGTGGCTGTGAACGCCATGAATGCCATTCTGAGCGGCCTCACCATCTTTTTCCTGTACCTTACAATAGTGTTCTTTGCAAGGCGTCTTGTTTTGAAGACTCCTGAGGGTTATTCCATCGGCCAGGCAATTGCAATACTTGCGTCAGGAGCCGTTGGCGCAATGGCCTACTGCTTCTCCGACACCTTCTGGTTCAGCGCCGTTGAGGGAGAGGTGTATGCCATGAGTTCCCTCTTCACGGCGGTGGTCTTCTGGGCAATGTGCCGGTGGTATGACACCGCAGACCAGCCTCACGCAAACCGCTGGATAGTTCTCATCGCTTTCCTGATGGGTCTTTCCATCGGCGTTCACCTTCTGAACCTCCTTACCATTCCGGCCTTCGTGTTCATGTACTACTACCGCATGAACGAGGACAGGAACCTGCCTTTCAAGAAACTCATCGGCATATTCCTCATAGGCGTCGTGATAGAGTTCCTGCTGGTTTACCTCTTCATCCCTTACCTTCCCAAGGTTGCGGCAGGGGTGGACCGCCTGTTCGTGAACGGCTTCGGCCTTCCCTACAACAGCGGCGCGCTGTTCTTTATGGTGGCTCTTCTGGCCCTTTGCTTCTGGGGACTGTTTGCAACTCTGAAGAAGGGAAAGGTGTTCTGGAACACGGCGCTGCTTTGCGTTACCACCCTTGTGATGGGCTTCAGCCTGTTCTCAATAGTGATTATCCGCTCCAGCGTGAAAACGCCCACCAACGAGTACCAGCCCGATAACCCCTACACGCTTGTCCGTTACCTCAGCCGTGAGCAGTACGGTTCCACGCCGCTCCTCTACGGCCAGTACTGGGACGCTCCCTATGACCTTGACAACTCCAAGTACTGGGCCCCTATGAACGGCAAGTACATAAAGGCCGATGCTCCCACGGAAGCCATCTACAAGCCGGAAGGCAAGATGCTCTTCCCCAGGATGTGGTCGTCGTCGGATCCCCGTTATGCGGAGTTCTATGAGATGTACACCCAGGGCAAGGGAACAAGGGTACGCGGCACCAAAACCCGAAAGCCCACCTTCGGGGCCAACCTTGCATACTTCTTCGATTACCAACTCAACTGGATGTACTGGCGCTATTTTATGTGGAATTTCGTAGGGCGCCAGAACGATATCCACAGTCCCGTTCCGGGCAATGTCTTTGACGGCAACTGGGAAAGCGGGATAGGCTTCCTGGATGCCATCAGGCTGGGAGACCAGAGCAACGCCCCGGCGCCGCTGCGTGAGAACAAGGGCAAGAACCACTACTTCTTCCTGCCGCTGCTTCTTGGCATCCTTGGCCTCATTTTCCAGTTTGACAAAGACAAGAGAGGCAGTTGGCTGGTGTTCCTTATGTTCTTTATGACGGGCATAGCCATTGTGCTGTACCTTAACCAGCCGCCGTACCAGGTGCGTGAGAGGGATTATGCGTACGCGGGTTCCTTCTATATGTTCGCAATATGGATCGGCCTTGGCGTTCTGGGCCTTTACCAGTGGATTACGGATGCCGTCAAGGGCAGGGAGAAACTGGTGGCAACGGGAGTTGGGGTGCTCTGTATGGGAGTTCCCGCGCTTATGGCCGCCCAGAACTGGGACGACCACAACCGCTCCCACCGCTACACGGCAGTTGAGATGGCCACCAACTACCTCAATTCCGTAGGCCCCAACGGTTATCTTGTAACACACGGAGACAACGATACATTCCCTCTCTGGTATGCCCAGGAGGTGGAAGGCATACGCACGGATGTCCGCGTTGTGAACACCTCCCTGCTTGGCACGGACTGGTACATAGACCAGATGAAATGGGCCTGCAACGAGAGCGCCCCGCTGCCTCTCACAGTGCCCCAGAGCCAGTACCTGTACGGCACCAACGAGTTTGTGACCATCCAGTACGACGACGGCTCTCCTATGTTCCTCCACGACGTAATGGAGGTGTTCAAGGATCCCAAAATGAAGGCGGTCTTTGAAGGCGGCGGCAAGTACGACTTCATCTGCGCCCGCAACATAGTGATGCCCGTGAACAAGGAGAATTGCCTGAAGTACGGGATTGTCCCGGAGAAGTTTGCCGATCAGATCCCGGAGCACATAGTCCTCACTATGTCCAAGGACAAGAACTACCTTTCCAAGCCGGAAATATTCCTCCTGGACCTCCTGGACGGCTATGAGTGGGACAGGCCGCTGCACGTCCTGAATCAGGGCGGAGACCTGAACGTGGGTATCAAGGATTACCTTATGTATGACGGCTATTCCTACCGCTTCACACCCATCAAGAACAAGATTTCATCCACGGACGCCGGAAAGGTGGACGCCCTGCAACTGTACAGCGATTTCAAGACAAAGTACAAGTGGGACGCCCTTAAGCGCACTGACTGGTTTGTGGACTACCAGAACAACTACACCTTCCTAGGGGTGCTTGGCCAGAGGCAGATGTTCCTCACCGTTGCAAACGCCCTCATAGACGAAGGAGAGGACGAGAAAGCCATAGAGATCATGGACCTTTGCCAGGAGAATTTCCCTGAGGAGAATTTCCCTCTTGAGAGCATCTCCCTGGGCTTTGCGGGCAATGACTATATGGTGGCCCAGTTAATAGAGAACTACTACTATCTTGGCGCCCAGGACAAGGCTCATGAACTAGCCGTGAAGATGACGGACGCCCTGATGGAATCGGCCTGTTTCTATATCAACTGGGGCAGCCTCGGGATGAACGAATTCGAGCAGTCCGGCCGCGTTCTCCTCTACATTGCCGACGTATGCAAGCAGTACGGAGACACGGACCTCTCAGAATCCCTGACATCCACATTCGATGCCCTGCTGAAGTCTGCCGATTAAACGTCTGAGTCTGAGTGATTTACGAAAAGAGGGGTGCACCTGCAGGTGCACCCGACTTTTTGTAAGTGGTTGATTGACAGTAGGTTTTGTGCCAGTAAAACTACCGCTTCAGGCGTACGTAAATGCTGAGCGGAAGCACCTTCCCGAAGGAGTCGGTGAAGGCAAGTTCACCGGAACTCATCTCCTTGAAAGCACCGCGGAAGGCTTCGCGGACTACGGTCTCCCCGAGGGCGGCGCTGTAGCCGTTTGAATAGAGGTTGAGCACCATAAAGGCGTCCCTTTCAGAGAGTATGGCCGATACATTCTGCAGGAGGCCGAAGAGGAGTTCGTCCAGTTTCCACTTCTCTCCGTCCGGACCATGGCCGTATGCGGGAGGATCCAGGATGATTCCGTCGTACTTGTTGCCCCTCTTTGCCTCACGCTTTGCAAATTTAAGGGCGTCTTCCACCACCCAGCGGATGCCGTCAAGGCCGCTCCGCTCCATATTCTCACGGGCCCAGGTGACAACCTGGCGCACTGAATCCAGATGGGTTACATCGGCCCCGGCGCACTTGGCGGCAAGGGATGCGGCGCCGGTGTATGCAAAAAGGTTAAGCACCTTGGGGGCCGATAATCCATTGGCTTTGTGGATGCGCGCAAGACGGGATGTTTCCCTGTAGATGAATTCCCAGTTGGGAGCCTGCTCAGGGAACACTCCCACGTGCTTGAAAGAGGTAAGGCCAAGGCGGAGACTGATGTGGAGGTCACTGGCCGCGTGGGTCTCGGGGTCCTGCTCACCGTTATAGACTATTCCCCATTGGTCGTCCATCCGCTTTGACTTCTCCCAGGTGCCGCTGTCTTCCTTCCCCGCCTTTCCGAAGCCTGCGCCGGGCCTGAAAACTACGTGCGAGAGGCGCTTCCATTCGGCCTCCGGCATAGACGGAGTCCACAGGGCCTTTGGCTCCGGACGGCGGAGCACATATTTTCCAAAGCGCTCCAGTTTCTCTCCATTTCCGGAATCCAGCAGTTCATAATCTTTCCAGTATGATGCGGGGAATTCTACAGGCATAATCTTAATTGTGGATTTACGGAGATAATCGGGAGCAATGAGTAACAGACGGTTTTCTTAAAGTTCTCTTTCCGGAAAAAGCGAACGAACGATGGCGTTGCGATAAACATTCCCCTCCGGAAGGTTGAGAGAAGAAAATGCCTCCTGAACCTTATATACGGATGTACAGTGCTCTTCTATGACATCCAGAGGAGTGATGATGCCATCTTTAGGCTCTGAGACGTAATCGTAGGAGACGAAATGAATGGATGCCGGCTGATAAGGAAAGGACGGAATCTTCTCTTTTCCTCCCAAACGATCAATGACTCTCTTGTATACGGGATCCGGAGCCACAAAGAAAAGCCCTGTCTTGCATAAATCTTCCCTTTGAAGGACCTGCCCCTTGTAAATAAGTTGAGGGATGATGCGTTTTGAAACATTCTCCCAGTTGAGGCCGACAGTATCTGCAACGATTCCACCCGTGGTAATGAGTTCGTCGCGTGCTTTTTGGTAAGAGCCCGTTGTGTCTATTGTCTGTACCTCAATAGCGGTAAATTCTTTTAATTCACCATTTTGGTCCAGCAGTGCAAGAACCCAGTCTACAAAATATGAACCCACTCCTCTTCTTTGAGGAAGACGCAATTCTCCTCCCCATCCATGGCCAAACACGGCAATGGCACCACCTTCCAATCTGGCTTTGTCAACGGCGGTCCTGCCTGCATACAAATTATAACTTCCGACAAACGCTTTTTGCGAGATGGTTTTCAGCATCTTGTAGTCTTGGGCATAAATCCTGTTAGGACAGCAAATGACATTGACTGCCCCCGGGGTTTTCTGCCTGACAGAGCAGACACCAGATGGGATGCGCTGCCGACTCAGTACCTTCGAACAGGTATTGTGGGTAAAAGGGCATATTCGCTTGGATGCAGTAGCCAAAGCCTTTTCTGTATGGTCAGTAGCATTGTATCCGAAAAATTCCGAGATGTATCCGGCCATAGTTAATTATTTTCAATTACTGAAATGATGGATTACCCTACAGCCTTTGCCAGAAGCGGAGGGACAGCGTTCCCCACTTGTTCAAATTGTTCTGCGGACGTTCCAGCGAAAATATAATGGTCCGGGAAAGACTGAATACGGGCAGCCTCCCGAACGGTGAAGGAGCGATCTTGTTCGTAATGGAAATATGCGCCCCAGTGTGGATCGCATTTTGTCAGGATGGTAGACGCAAGACCGTCAGCGGTTACACGTCCGTAGCGCATAGTATGGTCTGAGCGCCTTGCCGTTTTCATCCCCTTGGGAAGTAGTTCTACCGGGATATCGGTCCAGTTACCACCGGGCTTGATATATTTCAGGCGTGCCATGTTAATGGCGGAGAGCCTGGGGGCGTCATGGTTATAAACTCCTGGCGAACCGATACGGGCATACCGCTGGAATTCGGAGAAAGGTTCACATTCGTAGGCCTTGACTGCAAAGCCTTTTTCCCCATTAACGAGCGGGGGAAGATCCCCAATTGCATCTTTTACAGTCGTAAAATTTGATTTTGCTGCAGAATCGGGAACTTTTACCAACTGGCGTCCGCCGAAAGTAGTGGTGAAATTGGGCTTGATAGGGGCATGATATAGCGGTATAGGGAAAGCGTCCTGAGATATTTCCTGCCCTTTTTGACCAATAATTATGGTTCGCCAGCGCATTTGGGGAACACCATAATATGCTGCACCTAGGATATGGACATCTGCGCCATATCCCATTTCTGCGAGAGCCTCCAGGATTGCATGCAGAGTAGCACCTTGTTCGAAAGACACAAGACCAGGCACATTCTCAATGAGGACCATTTTGGGTTCAAATGCCGCCACGAAACGAAGATACTCTTTGAAAAGATGATTTCGCTGATCCAGAATGCTCCTGACAGGCGCATTAATGGAGAATCCCTGACAAGGAGGGCCACCGGCAAGCAGGTCCAACTCTCCCTTCTCCATACCCAGTCTCAAACGTATGTCTTCGGCATCCAGCGTCCTGATATCAGCAGTTTCAACAGACGTTGACGGGTGATTCAGTTGGTAAGTCTTGGCATGAATCGGGACAATCTCATTGGCGAAGAGACAATGAAATCCAGCCTCGGAAAGTCCTTCTGAGAGCCCGCCAGCTCCGGCAAACAAATCTATTGATGTATAAGACATAATCTCAATGAGACACAAACTGTGGTAAAGATACATTTTTTTGACGAAATACCGGCAGAATAATGCACTTTTTGCAATATCAGTGAGGATGATTGCTTCCTATGAAATGGCGTAATAATGTTACTGTTTTCATTTTTGGCCGAAAATGAGGAATTTCGATGAAAGATTGCTAAATTTGTAGGTTAGACAATAAATGTAAACCAAGATATACTATGCAACAGTTTATTGACAAGTACAATTTTGCCGGAAAGCGCGCCATCGTCCGCGTTGATTTCAACGTTCCCCTCAATGACAAGTTTGAGATCACCGACGACACCCGTATCCGCAGGGCAATGCCCACCCTCAAGAAGGTCCTCGCAGAAGGCGGTTCCCTCATCATCATGTCCCACCTTGGCCGTCCCAAGAAGGTAGATCCCAAGTTCAGCCTGAAGCACATCGTGGCCCGCGTATCTGAATGCCTGGGCGTTCCCGTACAGTTTGCAGAGGACTGCCAGAAGGCAAAGGCTCAGGCCGATGCCCTCAAGCCCGGTGAGGTCCTCCTCCTTGAAAACCTCCGCTACTACGCAGAGGAAGAAGGCAAACCCCGCGGCCTTGCAGAGGATGCATCAGACGAGGAAAAGAAAGCCGCAAAGGCAGCCGTGAAGGCTTCCCAGAAGGAGTTCGTGAAGACTCTCGCCAGTTATGCCGACTGCTACATCAACGACGCCTTCGGCACCGCCCACCGCGCACACGGGTCAACCGCGCTCATCGCAGAGTACTTCCCCAATGACAAGATGTTCGGCTACCTGATGGAAGGCGAGATAAAGGCTATTGACAACGTTCTGAAGAATGCCCAGCGTCCCCTCACCGCCATCATCGGCGGCTCCAAGGTAAGTTCCAAACTTGCAGTCCTGAAAAACCTCGTCGGAAAGGTTGACAACCTCATCATCGGCGGCGGTATGGGTTACACCTTCATCAAGGCTCAGGGCGGTCATATCGGCCAGTCCCTCCACGAGGATGAACTGATTCCCGATGCCCTTGAGATTATGAAGGAAGCCAAGGAGCGCGGCGTAAACCTTTCCCTCAGCGTTGCCACCGTTTGCGGCCAGAGTTTTGACAACGACACTCCCCGCCAGATCTTCCCTATCGACCAGATTCCCGACGAATGGGAAGGCATGGACGCTTCTCCCGCATCACTTGAGATCTGGAGAGAGATCATTATGAAGTCCAAGACCATCCTCTGGAACGGTCCCGTGGGCGTTTTCGAACTCCCCAACTTTGCAAAGGGAACCCTTCAGATCGCACAGGACCTGGCCGATGCCACCGCTCAGGGCGCTTACACCCTCGTGGGCGGCGGTGACTCCGTTGCTGCAGTTACCCAGATGGGCTTCGCCGACAAAGTGAGTTACGTCTCCACCGGCGGCGGCGCAATGCTGGAAGCCATCGAGGGCAAAATCCTCCCCGGCATCGCTGCCATCCAGGACTAATCATCCATTCTCTAAGAATTAAAGGCCGGTTTAGTAAAATCGGCCTTTTTTGCGTATCTTTGCAAGCACTATGAAACGCTTTTTTGTAGCCACACTACTGCTGATAGCCACCCTGCCCGCCTTTTCGCAGGTGAACCAACTTTATGGGGAGACCCGTCTGGGGTATGAAACCGCCATTGTTGGCGGCCAGTATGCCGGTAATGTCCGTGCCGATTATTTTAACCTTATCCTCGGCGGAAATATCGGCCCAAATCTCTCCTTTTACTGGCGCCAGCGCTTTACAAAGCCGCTTTACAACCCCAATATCCCCCTCAACGCCACGGACCATCTCTGGCTCAGGTGGGATATAAATGAACGCTGGGCCCTCCAGGGCGGCAAAGTGCCCATTATGGTGGGTAGTTTTGAATTTGACGACGCCCCCATTGACCTTTATTACTGGGGAATGTTCGCCGACCGTATGCCGGACGTCTATGCAATAGGCGGCAACGCAATATTCAAGATTGCGCCGGAGCAGACCCTTTACCTCCAGTTCACCCAGTCTCCGCTTGGCTTCGGCTACAATGACCTCTTCCACGCCGGTCTCATCTGGTACGGCCGCATTGCCCCCTGGTGGAACACCATCTGGAGCGCCAACTGGATGGACGATCCCACGCACAGCGGCTTCCTGAACATAGGCCTGGGCAACAGGTTCGAAGCAGGAAACTTCGGCATTGAACTGGACGCCCTGTACCGCACGGGCCTTGCCAAGGAGTATCTTGCGGCCGATTATTCCGCCATCCTCAAAGTGGAGTACAAATTCCCAGTGGCCACTCTTTTCGCAAAGGGCAGTTTTGACTACAACAAGGATTTTGCAGAGGACTTTGTCCCCGTGCGTTCCCGCTTCCTGACTGTGGGCGGCGGTGTGGAATTCTTCCCGCTTAAAAACGACGACATCCGTCTCCACGCCGTCTACTGGACCAATTCCGACGCCTCCTGCTCAAACTTCGGGCACCATTTTGCCTTCGGCATCACTTACCGGCTGCGGGTGATAAGAAATCTTCCTCAATAAGTTCGTAATCCAGGATCTTCTGCTCCAGTGAAGTGCCCTTCACGCGTATGCGGAGAGGGTCTCCAAGGCGTATGGACCTGCGGGTACGCTTTCCAACGGCCCTGTAGTGGTCCTGATCGAAGATGAAGAAGTCGCACTTGATTGTGCGGTAGGGGATCATTCCCTCAATCTTGGTGGGCTCGATCTCAACGTAAACGCCCCATTCCGTTACGCCTGACACGTGACCGTCGAATTCCTGGCCTATCTTGTCCTGCATAAACTCCACCAGTTTGTACTTGATGCTTTCACGCTCGGCTTCGGCGGCAACCACTTCACGCTCCGATGCGTGCTTGCACTGCTGGGCATAGTACATGGAATCCGCATTGGGACCCTTCCTGAGATACTGTGAAAGGAGCCTGTGCACCATCATATCGGGGTATCGGCGGATAGGGGAGGTGAAGTGCGTATAGTAAGGGAATGCAAGGCCATAGTGGCCGATATTGTCCACGCTGTAGCAGGCTTTTGCCATAGAGCGGAGGGCCAGGATCTGGATGGCGCCAAGTTCCGGCTTGTCCTTTGCATCGGCCATAAGGCCGTTGAGGGCCTGCGCAATTTCCCTGCTGCTGTCAAGCGCTCCCATCTTGTAGCCGAAGTGCCCGGCAAAGTCCCTCAGGCCGGCAAGTTTTTCCATATTGGGTTCATCGTGGACGCGGTATACAAAGGTGCGCTTTGCCTTTCCCACCCATTCCGCAACGGAGCGGTTTGCAAGGAGCATGAACTCCTCTATGAGCCAGTTTGCCTCGGCCGATAATTTCTGATGCACGCCGATGGGCCGGCCATTGTCGTCTATATCCACCTTCATCTCAGGACGCTCGAAGTTCACGGCGCCGTTCTTGAAGCGGCGGTCTCGGAACTTGAGGGCCAGTTTGTTGAGGATGAGAATGGCTTCCTGGATGGGCTCCGGGACGTCTTCCGGCTTGGCGCCTTCTATGATGGACTGGGCTTTCTCGTAGTCAAAGCGGTAGTCGGAAATAATGTGCGTGCGGCCGAACCACTGGTCCAGGACCTTGCCCTGGGGAGTGATTACAAAAACCGTGGAGAAGGTAAGTTTCTCCTCTCCGGGACGCAGGGAGCACAGTTTGTTGGAGAGTTTTTCCGGAAGCATAGGGACGGTCCTGTCCACAAGATAGACGGATGTTCCGCGCTCCTGGGCCTCCTTGTCCACGGGGGTGCCGGGCTGCACGTAATAGGTTACATCGGCAATATGGACCCCCACCTCATAGTTTCCGTCCTCCAGTTTTTTGAAACTGAGGGCGTCGTCAAAGTCCTTGGCGTCCGTGGGGTCAATTGTGAATGTGAGAGTCTTTCGGAAGTCCTTTCTGCCGCTGCGGTCCTTGTCCGTGATTTCATCGGGGATTTTATCAGCCGCATTCTCAACCTCGGGGGAGAATCTGTAAGGCAGGCCGAATTCCGCCAGGATGGCATGCATTTCCGTTTCGTTCTCTCCGGGAAGGCCAAGCACGTCCACAACGTGGCCGTAAGGGCCTCCGCCCCTTTCCCAGCCGTCCACAACGGCGGCAACCTTCATTCCCCTCTCTGCGCCTTCCGGTACCGGAACGGAAATGTCATAGGGCATAGTCTTGGAACTCATAAGCACCCAGGCCTGCTTTCCCACTATGTGAAGGATGCCCACAAAAGGCTTGTTGGAGCGCTCTACGATGTCTATGACCTCACCGCTCCGGCGCTTTTCGCGGCCCTTGCCTTCCTGCGTGACGGCCACCCTCACGGTGTCTCCGTGCAGCGCGCCGCGGGTTTTGGAGGCCTTGACATAGATGTCGTCCTCCTGCCCTTCAACCTTCACAAAGATAAAGCCCTCACGGGACATGTGAGCGATGCCCACATACTCCGGAACTACTCTCTTCTTGGATCTCTTTTCCTGCCGGCTTGCCCTCTTCTGGCTGCCTCCGCGCCTTTTTCTTGACATAATATCTTGTTTATCTTTACAAAGATACGCAATTTTTGGCAGCCGCGGCCACCGCAGGGCAACGAGACGTGCAAAAAAGGCCGATTTCGTGCGTTTCGTTGCCCATTTGGTCAATGAAATGCACAAAAATGGCCGTTTTCGTGTAAATCGTTGCCCGGCGCAACAGATTATGTGTAGAGTTCCCGGAGGACGGCGAGGGATTTTACGCGGATGGGCTGGTCCGTGTGGTACTCAAGGTATTTGAGAATGCTCTCGCAGAGGGAACTGCGCACCGGGCCTGTGAGCGGAACCAGCATTGATTCCGAGAAACTG
>JAFSPR010000027.1 GCA_017451395.1 Bacteroidales bacterium | reverse complement strand
TTGGACCCTTTTGGGGCTTAGAAGCGACATTGTTTTTGTTACTCATTTGTTACTCCAAGGAGCGCAGAAACGACATAAACCACTAATAATTAGAAATTTACACGTATTTAATACTATGGGAGCATTTCACGCATACGACATCCGCGGCATCTACAATAAGGATTGGGACCGCGAAACTGCTTACAAGGTTGGATATTTCCTTCCGGAGTTATTGAAGGCCGATAAAGTCCTTGTAGGCCGCGACTGCCGCCTCTCCGGCCAGGAGATCCACGACTACGTTATCAAGGGCATCACCGATGCCGGCGCAGATGTGGACGATATCGGCCTCAGCAGCACCCCGCTGGTGTACTTTGGCACCGCAAACTACGGTTACAAGGCCTCCATCCAGATTACCGCCTCCCACAATCCCAAGGAGTACAACGGTATGAAGGTAAGCCGTGAAAACGCCCTCCCGGTGGGCCTGGACACGGGTCTTGGCCAGATAAAGCAGTGGATTGACGAAGGCCGCCCCACCCCCAAGGCAGCAAAGCCCGGAAAGGTGACGGAGATTGACATCAAGCCTGATTACATCGCTTTCCTTAAGAAATACAAGGGAGACTACTCCAACCTCAAGATCGCCTTCGACCTCTCAAACGGCATGAGCTGCCTCTTTGCTAAGGAAATCTACAAGGGAGAGAACGCCACCTTCCTCTTCGACGAAATGGACGGCAACTTCCCTAACCACGAGCCCAACCCTCTTGTTCCCAAGAACGTGGAGCCCCTGAAGAAACTTGTCTCTGAGATCAAGGCCGATGTAGGCGTCATCTACGACGGCGACGCAGACCGCGTGATGTTTGTGGACGACAAAGCCCGCTTTGTGGCCCCTGACCTTGTGATTGCCCTTATGGCCCGCTATTTCTGCGACGAAAGAGGGGAGAAGAATCCACGCGTCCTCCAGGAAATCCGCTCCAGCCTTGCCGTTGCGGAGGAACTCCGCAGTAAATACAATGCCGATGTCCACACCTGGCGCGTGGGCCGTGCCTTCGCCGCGCCCAAACTCCGTGAGATTGACGGCCTCTGGGGCGGAGAACTCGCCGGCCACTACTATTTCAAGGACTTCTTCTACAGTGACTCCGGTATGCTCTCCAGCATCATCGTGCTGCGCATAGTATCGGCCCTCAAGAAGCAGGGGATCAAACTCTCCGACGAAATGGACCGCCTTACCGGCTATGAGAATTCCGGAGAGATCAACTACAAGGTTGAGGACAAGAAGGGCGCCATGGATGCCGTGAAAGCCTATTTCGAGAGCACGGAGACTCCCACCAAGGTGATGGATTTTGACGGCTACCGTCTGGAATTCCCCGGCTGGTGGTTCAACATCCGTCCTTCCAACACGGAGCCCTACCTCCGCTTCATCTGCGAGGCTACTTCCAGGGACGTCCTGAATGAGAAGATTGAAAAGGCCGATGAAATAATCGTGGGTAAGTTCGGAGGAAAGAGGTAGCGGTTGATGAGAAGATTCTTACTGATTCTAGCGGGCCTTGCCGCGGCCGTGACGGTAAGCGCACAGGACAGGCAGGCAGATTCCCTGAGGCACTCGTTCGGCCGGCAGAAACTCTCTTCCTCCAACAGGAAGAGCACTCCCTATGCCGATACCCTTGACACCGGCAACCCGGCCGTGAAGGTGGTCCTTTACAATAACGGCACCTACCGGTATGTGAAAGACCCCGCCAAGGTGGTGGAGGACAGCGTTTTCACCGCCAACTGGGACACGCGTGCCGTGAACCCCTACAGGGAGGAGCCGGAAGATCTCCCGGACCGCTTCTCAATATGGATTGTAGATACCCTGGATTCATACTGCTGCCCCTACCAGACGCACCCCAGGTCTCAATACGGGTACCGTCACGGGCGCCGTCACCAGGGCATAGACCTGCCTTATCCTACGGGCACTCCCGTCCCGGCCGCCTTTGACGGAAAGGTACGTATATCGGACTATGTCGGCGGCTACGGAAACCTTGTTGTGATACGTCACGCCAACGGCCTTGAGACCTTCTACGGCCATCTTTCCCGCCGTGACGTCCAGTCCGGTGACTGGGTGAACGCCGGGGATATAATCGGCCTTGGAGGATCTACCGGACGTTCAACAGGCCCGCACCTTCACTTTGAGACGCGGTACAGGGGCGCTGCCTTTGACCCCGCCTGGCTCATAGATTTTGAAACCGGTACGCTCCGTCACAGGCTCCTCAAGATCCGTTCCTGGTATTTCAACCCCAACCAGAGGTATGTCCAGAGCGTAGACGACGAAGACGAGATTTTCAGAACGGATGAAGAGGACCGCATCGCCGCGGAGGAACAGGCAAAGAAGGAGGCCGCCGCTCGCGCCGCCGCCGAGGCCGCCGCAATGCGCTACCACACGGTCCGTTCCGGAGACACCCTTTCGGCCATCGCCCGCAAGTACCACACTTCCGTACGTGAACTGTGCCGTCTCAACGGCATAAAAGAAACCTCCATCCTTAGGGTTGGACAGAGGCTCAGGGTTCGTTAGGAATTATTTGAGTTTACTATTGTAGTGCGGATGCACTTTCCCTTTAGTGATATTCAGCAGTTTGCTGGATATCATTTTTTTACGGATGGGGGCGGCATGGTCCGTGAAGAGGTCTCCGTCAAGGTGGGATAGTTCGTGCTGGATCATACGGGCCGCAAAGTTGTCAAATTCCTCCGTCACCTCCTCAAGGGCTTCGTTGTAGTAGCGGACCTTGATTTTCTTGGGCCGAAGGACGTCGCAGTAGATGCCGGGGATGGAAAGGCAGCCCTCGGAGTAGGTTACCTGCTCCGGACTTTCCTCCAGGATTTCAGGATTAATCAATGTGCGCCGGAAGTCTTTCAGATAGGGGTATGTGTCGGCAACCACGTCACCGTCCACGATCACTAAGCGCCGGCTCACGCCGATCTGGGGGGCGGCGAGGCCGCAGCCATCGGCCCTCACAAGGGTGTCCTTAAGGTCCTGGACCAGGGCGGCGATGCCGTCTTTGTCTGAAAGGTCTGCCGGGGCGGCTGTCTGGCGGAGAACCTCCGCGCCGTATAAGTATATAGGTTTGATCATAATCTTATCCTTTTGAATTACGGTCCAGGTAGCCCTGGAGAATTATTGCGGCCGATATCCGGTCCACTTCCGTCTTGTCCCTGCGGCGGGAGGCTTTCATCCCTCCGTCAATCATTGCGCGGTGGGCAAGGACAGATGTAAAGCGTTCATCCTCAAGCGTTACGGGAACGTCCGGGAAGGCTTTCCTAAGTTTTGGCAGGAAGGCGTCCACGTGGGCCTTGGCCTCCGACGGGCGGCCGTCCAGATTAACGGGATATCCTATCACAAATCCAATGATTCTCTCTTTTTGAGCATAAGTTTTGAGATATTCTATTATCTTTGTAGAGTGTACCGTATCAAGAGCCTGAGCAAAGATCCCAAGGGGGTCGCTTACTGCCAGGCCGGTACGTTTGAGCCCAAAATCTATGCCTATTATCCTGTCCATTGATTCCGGGCGCAAAGTTAAGAATAATTATGGAAAGTAAAGAACGTAAGGCCAGGAATTTCCGCCTCTCAATGGTGGACTCCTCCTCCCATGAACGCCTCTGGAGCCTCCGCTTCAGCCAGACAACTATGATCGTGGCCATAACCTCGGCCGTGGTCATAGTGATCGTAGGCCTTTTCTGCATAATAGCATACACGCCCATCAGAACCTTCATCCCTGGGTATCCTGACGCCTATTCCCGCCGCCAGGCTATCCAGAATGCCCAGAGGATAGATTCCCTGGAAACCAGCATCATCCGCTGGCAACTCTACAGTGAGAATCTCCGCCGTATAGTAACCGGCCAGGAGCCCATCCGGATGGATTCCCTGATCCTTGGAAGCAAGGGTTCGTCTGCGCTTCCATCGGCCCAGTTCCTGGAACTGAGAGATTCCCTTCTAAGGGCCGATGTCTCAGCCCAGGAGCAGTTTGGAGTGTCTTCCCAGGGCCGCATCCTTCCCATCGAGGCCCAAACTTTCTTCCCGCCCATCAAGGGCGTGATATCCAACGCCTTCGACGCAACCGTGCACCCCTGGACGGATATCACCGCCCCTGCGGGGACAATGGTGATGAGCGTGCTTGACGGCACGGTAATCTCCACCGGATGGGACCAGGACAAAGGCTACTCAATCATCCTCCAGCACAAGGGAGACATCATCTCCATCTACCGCAACAACCAGAAACTCCTGCACAGGGTGGGGGACAACGTCAAGGCCGGTACGCCGGTGGCGCTGCTGGCTTCGTCGCCTTCCCTCACCAAAGGCGACCACCTTCACTTTGAACTTTGGTACAACGGCCGCCCGGCAGATCCTGCGGAATATATAAGTTTCTAACTATGAAAAAGTCCATCGCCATACTTGGATCCACGGGGTCTATCGGCACCCAGACCCTGGACGTGGTGCGTCAGCATCCGGACCGGTTCTCCGTGTATATGATATCGGCCAACAACAGCGCGGAACTTCTCATTGAGCAGGCGCGCGCTTTCCGGGTGCCGCACGTGGTTATCTGCAACCCCTCAAAGTACAATCAGGTGTGCGCAGCCCTACCCTGGGCCGATGTCCGCCTTGGCATAGACGCCGCCTGCGAACTTGTGCAGGACCGCTCCGTAGACGTAGTTGTGGCTGCGATGGTAGGCTTCAGCGGGCTTAAACCCACGCTGGCGGCAATTGAGGCTTCAAAGACAATTGCCCTAGCCAACAAGGAAACTCTGGTTGCTGCAGGCGCCCTTGTTATGAAGGCGGCAGCCCGGCACAAGGCTCCCATCTATCCCGTGGACTCTGAGCATTCGGCCATCTTCCAGTGCCTTCTGGGGGCGCAGGGGAACAGGCTTTCCCGCATTCATCTCACGGCTTCCGGCGGGCCTTTCCGCACCTGGGAGAAGGGACGTATTGCCGCTGCCACCAAAAATGAGGCCCTGAGGCATCCCAACTGGGATATGGGCGCAAAGATTACCATAGATTCCGCCACTATGATGAACAAGGGTTTTGAGGTGATTGAGGCGGCGTGGTTATTTGGCGTGAACGCTTCCCAGATCAATGTGGTGGTGCACCCTGAATCCGTGATTCACTCTATGGTGGAGTTTGAGGACGGCGCCGTAATCGCCCAACTCGGGTGTCCGGATATGAGGGTCCCCATCCAACTTGCGATGGCCTATCCGGAGCGCCTTCCGCTGGAGGGCAAAAGGCTCAATTTCGAGGAGATGAAGTCCCTCACTTTTGAGAAACCGGACTTTGACAAGTTCCCGTGCCTTGGCCTTGCATTCGAGGCTTTCAGGCGGGGCGGAAACATCCCCTGCGCGATGAACGCCGCAAATGAAGCGGCGGTGGCGGCTTTCCTCTCAGACAAAATCAGGTTCTACGATATTCCTGACACCATTTCACGGGTTATGGATGGCGTGAATTTTGTAGGTGAGCCATCCCTGGAAGACATCTTCGAAACCCACAGGGTTGCTTTTGAGATGTCAAGGCGTAAATGATTGCACTTTTAAAGACATTACAGGTTATACTGGCCCTGTCCGTACTCATCATTTTCCACGAGTTCGGGCACTATTTCTGGGCTCGTGTGTTTGGTATAAGGGTAGACAAATTCTTCCTTTTCTTTGACGTGGGGGGCTTCAAACTATTCTCGTTCAAGATAGGGGAGACGGAATACGGTATGGGCTGGCTGCCCCTTGGCGGCTACTGCAAGATTGCCGGTATGGTGGACGAGTCCCTTGATACGGAGCAGTTGAAACACGCTCCTCAGCCCTGGGAGTTCCGCTCCAAGCCCGCCTGGCAGCGCCTCCTTGTGATGAGCGGGGGAGTGCTCAACAATTTTATCCTGGCCATCGGCCTTTTTGTGGCAATTCTTGCCATCTGGGGAAAGAATTACATCCCCAACGACAACCCCGTTTATGTGAATGAACTGGGTTATGACATGGGCTTCCGTACCGGAGACCGCATCCTTTACTATGACGATTATGCCCCGGAGGAGTTTATGGACCTTCAGAGCGACCTTGCGCGTCGCAGGGTGCGTAAGGCAACGGTTCTCCGCGGGGCCGATACCCTTGATATCTACATAGACCAGGCCCTCATAGGGGATGTCCTCAATACTCCCGGAATGTTTGACATAGCCCTTCCATTCTATGTGGACAGCGTTATGGCATCGTCTCCCAATTCGGCCCTCCTCAAAGGAGACCGTATAGTGGGGGTATCAGGAGAGGATACGCCATATCTTCAGGATGCCCAGAAGGTCCTGAGGGCTCATCCCGGGGAGTCCCTTGCCGTAACGGTTATCCGTGACGGGGAGTCCCTGGATGTACCTGTCCAGGTGGATTCCCTTGGAATGCTGGGGGTGTTCTTCGTGAATACCTACCTCATGCACAGGGATTACACCGTGCTGGAGGCCGTTCCCGCAGGCTGCAGTTGGGCCTGGGAGTCCGTAACGGGGTACCTCAGGGACCTCAGGCTTGTGGCAACCCCTTCCACGGGGGCGTATAAGTCAGTCGGGAGTTTCGTGGCTATCGGCCAGGTGTTCCCGTCCTCCTGGAACTGGCACCAGTTCCTCTATATCCTGGCGCTGCTCTCAATTATGCTTGGCGTTATGAACCTTCTTCCCATACCGGCGCTTGACGGCGGGCACATAGTGTTCTGCCTGTATGAGATGATTACGGGCCGCAAACCCTCCGACAAATTCCTCCTGGTGGCGCAGTGGATAGGGATGATCCTCCTTCTCCTGCTGATGTTCGTGGCGTTCGGCAATGATATAATGAGATTAATAAGATAGAATTATGAGATATCGTATTTTGGCTTTAGCGTTTGCAGTCCTTGCGCTTGCAGGCTGTAAGAATGACAAGAAGGGGACCCTTCTTCCAAACGTAAGCGGCAAGGCCGGAGAGGTCCTTGTGATAATCGAGCGTGAGCAGTGGGAGGGAGACCTTGGCGTCGCAATCCGTGAGGTTCTTGCGGCCGATACCCCTTACCTTGCGCAGCGTGAGCCGCTTTTCGCCCTGTCCAACGTGCCTCCGGGAGCATACAACAATATGTTCAAGATGCACCGCAACCAACTCCTTGTTAACATCAATCCCCTTAACCAGACAACGGGCGTGGTGTACAAGCACAACGTGTGGGCCCAGCCGCAGGCCGTGGTACAGATCAACGCCCTGGATGAGGATGAGGCCCTGGACCTTTTCGAGCACGACTGCGTGATTATTTCGGAGTACTTCGAGCAGGTCGAGCGCGACCGCGTCATCGCCAACGCCAAACTCTATGAGGAAAGCGCCCTGCGTGACCCTGTGGCCTCCGTCACAGGCGGCATCCTGCATTTCCCTTCCGGCTACCGCTGCCGCAAGGTCACCGGCGATTTCGTATGGATTGCCGATGAAAAGCAGTACACCAACCAGACCGTCCTCATCTACAAATATCCCGTCTCAGGAGAGGATGTGTTCTCCCTTCAGAATATAATCTCAAAACGCAACGAGATTATGCAGGCAAACGTTCCCGGAATGTTTGACGGCTCATATATGACCACTTCCACGGCCCAGGAACCCGTATGCCGTTCCCTCAGTTACAAGGGGAGGGCATTTGTGGAAACCAGGGGCTTCTGGGAAGTGCACGGAGACTTTATGGGCGGCCCGTTTGTGTCCCACTCCTTCTACAGCCCTGACGGAAAGGATATCATAGTCCTTGAGGCCTTTGTCTATGCTCCGCGCTATGACAAGCGCCAGTACCTCCGGCAGGTAGAGTCACTGCTATATTCTTTTGAGTGGAAAACTCCTGAAACTGAATAATCTATGAAAAAACTTCTGTATTTGTTCCTGCCTGTGGTGCTACTTTTTTCCGGCTGCACGCAGGAAATTGAAAGCCGCCTGACGGATGTTGAAAAACGCCTGGCTAAGGTGGAAGAGCAGGTTCGGGAACTGAACTCCCAGGTGAGCCTTATCCAGAATCTCATAAATGGGAAATACTTTATCCAGAATGCAGTGGATCTGCCCGATGGTTCAGGGTATAGGCTCATCCTTGTGGACAAAGACGGCAACACCCTGGAGAAGACCGTCCTATGCGGGACGGACGGGGTCGACGGCAAGGATGGCGTAAGCCCGTCCGTAGGTGTCAAGAAAGATACCGATGGCAATTACTACTGGACTCTCAATGGCGAGTGGCTGCTGGTGGACGGCAACAAGGTCCGTGCAAATGGGGCCGATGGTGCCGACGGTAAGGACGGCAAAGATGCTCCTCTGACGCAGTTCAAGGTGGATAATGGCAAATGGTATGCGAAGGTGGGTGACGGTGAATGGACCTGTGTGGGAGAAGCCGTGACGGAAGTGACTGGACCTATTGTGTCCGTGGATGCTTCCAAGCCGGACGTGGTTCTCATCACCCTTTCCGACAACACGGTGCTGGAACTGCCAAAGGCCTCGGTTACTGTAAAACTGCAAATCCTGGTGGACGATACCGTGTTCCAGAATATGACTGCCGGCCAGACCAAGAGTGCTCCTTATGAGGTCATAGTGCCCGCCGGTGTTACGTATACGCTGGATTCCTATGAGCCGGAAAGCTGGAAAGTGACTATTTCGAAGCCACAGGACAACAAGGGTAATGTGACCGTCACCGTTCCTGCCGATGCAAAATCGGCCAAGGTGCTGCTTATAGCCAATGGCAGCGACGGCAGCAGTTATGCCAAGGTACTGCATATCAATGTGGAAGGAGGAGAGGAAGAAACTCCCGTGGAGCTTGAGGAAATCCTGGATGCCACATCGGGCAGCATCGATCTCCCCGTCGGCGCAACGGATGTCGTCATATCGGCCTCCTGGATTACCCTGTCCGGTAATCAACTTCTCATAGAGGCCAACGACACCTACGATTCCCGAACCGCTACGGTAAGTTTCAAGGTAGGGGATAAGACCTATGTCCTTACGGTGGTGCAGGCGCAGAAGGATGCCATAGTGCTTACGGAGAATACGTTGGAGGCAGGTTCGGAGGGAGGAGAGTTTCCCTTTGTTGTCAAGGCCAATGTTAGCGTGGAGGCGGCTGCAGACGTTGCCTGGATTACGGTTAATCCGGTTACAAAAGGCCTGGAAGACAAACCGTTTACCGTGTATGTGGCTCCCAATGAGAACACCGAGCCACGCGAAGGTAAAATTACTTTTTCCAGCGGAGAACTCCAGCAGGTGGTGACTGTGACTCAGGAAGCCGCCCAGCCAGTTATCCCTCCCGTGTCCGGCATCTTTGAACTCCTGACCGACGCCTCCGATCTCCAGGAAGGAGATGAAATCCTTCTTGTGAACCAAGCAAGGACGTATGCGATGGGCGCCCAGAACGGAAACTATCGCAACCCTGTCTCCGTAACCGTTACCGGCGATACCATTTCCGAGCCCGGGGAGGGTGTTGCAGTTGTTACGCTTGAAGGACAGGCAGGCAGTTGGAACCTGAAGGTGCAGGACGGTTATCTGGCCGCACAGTCCGCCGCCAAGAATCAACTGCTTACGGTAGATTCCGTAACCGATTATGCTACGTGGACCATCAGTGTGGATGAAAATAGCCTGGCTTCGCTTACGGCCATATCCGGTGCGCGCAATCGCCTGCTATATAACTCCCAGAGCGGGTATGAACGTTTCAGTTGTTATGCCAATACCGGCAACTATACCAAAGAAGTGCTCATTTTTCATAAAGCCGGCACCCCTGCAGTTCCTGTGACTCAGTACAATGCCCTGGGCCTTTACCTTGGAAATCAGGAGCGTATCTACCAGCCTGGTGAAGACCAGTATGTGCGCTCCTATGACGGAGACTCCATGGAGTTCGTGCTGCTGGAACCCAAGGGCAAGGAACAGGTAAAGATAAGCGGCCTGACCAAGTCTCTCCAGATTGGAGATGCCGTCACGGTGTCCGTGAACTGGAAGAAAGACAAAACGGTGATCCTTCAGAAGGATTATCCGATGACCGTCCTCCAGGATCAGGATGGCAAATTGTGGGTAGGTGATACCAAAGGCCGTGGGGTTATCATTAGAAAGTAACTGACTATGAAAAAGATCGCTTCATTACTGATTATACTTGCGTTCAGCCTGAGCCTTATGGCTAAACCTGCAAGGCCCGGCTTCTTCCCCTATACCCAGCCGGATGGGAGCACTATCCTTATCCAGCAGCACGGTGACGAGTGGGGCCACTGGACCACCAACAAGGCGGGCCAGGTGGTGCGTATGGATGAGGACGGTTTCTACCGTGTGGTGGAAGGCGTTACGGCCGATATGGCTGCCCAGGCGGCTTCAATCCGCCGTAGAGCCCGGAGGCAGATGGCATCGGCATCCCGTTCAAAGGCTCCTATCGCAATCGGCCAGAAGCATTTCCTGCTGGTGCTGGTGGAATTCACTGATCTTTCTTTCAAGATTGATTCTCCCGGCCAGGTTTTCTCCGATATGCTCAACAAGCCCGGCTACAGCGATAATGGCGCAACTGGCAGTGCCCGTTATTATTATTATGATAATTCCAATGGTGTTTTTGAACCCATCTTTGACGTATATGGCCCCATAAAACTTTCGCAGAATATGGCCTACTATGGCGCCAACGATTCCTCCGGTAATGACAAGAACCCGGAACAGGCCGTAAAAGAGGCTTGCGAGGCCATCAATGATACCGTAGATTTCTCCGACTACGACCTTGACGGGAACGGAGACGTGGATCTGGTATATATGGTTTATGCAGGTAAAGGTGAGGCCGATGGCGGCTCTTCCAACACCATCTGGCCTCATCAATGGTATCTGTCCAGCGGAGGTATAAACCTTAATCTGGACGGCAAGAAGATTGACCGTTATGCCTGCGGCTCGGAGCTCAACGGAAGTGGGAGTATTGACGGAATTGGTACCATCTGCCACGAATTTGGTCATGCCATGGGCCTGCCGGATTTCTATGACACCGACTACGACACAAATGGGCAGGGCCGCACGCTGCTGGAATATTCTCTCATGGATTCCGGTTCATACAACAACGACGGATGGACCCCGCCTTATCTGAACATGGAGGAGCGAATCATGATTGGCTGGCTGCAGGAGGATGCTATCCTGGAATTCCCCAAGAACGGTTCCTATACGCTGGAAAGCGTTCAGAACAATATCGGCTACAAGATTCCTACAGATATGGAAGGGGAGTACATCCTTCTGGAATGCCGCGCTCAGCAGGGCTGGGATGAATATATTCCTGCCGACGGTCTTATCGCTTACCATGTGGACAAAAGTTCCAGAAAGATATCTATCCAAAATGCGGGGTCTATTTCTGCAGCGGATTTATGGTCCGACTGGGACTCCACAAATGCCATCAACGAGAATGGCTCTCACCCCTGTTTCTATTTAGTGGCATCGGCCTCTCCTTACAGTTGTTCCTATGGCATGCAGTACTACTCCGGATATGGTTATGTCTATACCTCGGCCTATACAGATCTGCCATTCCCCGGAGGGAAAAACGTGACTTCCTATGTACCAAAGAGTTGGAATGATGTGGAAACGGCCATTTCCCTGTCGCAGATTGGCTATTCCGACAACAAGGCTACCTTCAAAGTGAGCGGCGTGGTGACTGCTGGACTGGATTATCCCGTTATCTCCAACGCTGGAAACTATACTGCCGGGCAGAGTTTCCCGCTGGCACTTGAACTTCCGGAAGGGTATGTGGCCGCTTCAGTTGAGTGGACTCTGGACGGAGCGCCGGTGTCAGGCCCGGCTGTCACGCTCACGGCTGGTTCTCACGTGATTGAAGCGCAGTTGACAACGGAAAGCGGACGGAAAGACATTGCTACGTTGGAAATTACGGTCAAGTAAAAAAAGTTGATACAAGGGACGAAAAAGATGATAAATAATTTTGTAGGGTAAAAAATATTTACTACCTTTGCAGTCCCAAGTTTGGTGGGTTCGTATAACGGTTAGTACTCGGGATTTTCATTCCCGCAATAGGAGTTCGATTCTCCTACCCACTACCAAATATAAAAAAGAAAATAATGGCAAACACTAAATCCGCCGCGCGT
>JAFSPR010000026.1 GCA_017451395.1 Bacteroidales bacterium | reverse complement strand
GAAGATTTCACCCTGGAAGGCTATGACCCCTGGCCCGCAATCAAAGCACCTGTCGCTGTCTAATATGAAAAAATGTCTTATTGTTGCCATAGCGGACAACTATGGTATCGGCGTAAAGAATCAGTTGCCCTGGCATATCTCCGAGGACCTTCAGTACTTCAAGAATACCACGCGCGGATATCCCGTGATTATGGGCCGAAGCACTTACTTTTCCATCGGCCGTCCTCTTCCCGGCCGCAAGAACATTGTGCTTAACCTTGGCGGAGACCCTATTCCGGAGGTTACCTGCGTGTATTCCTTTGAAGAGGCTTACCGTGAGGCCGAGGCCGCAGGTAAGGACAAGTGCTTTATAATTGGCGGCGCTTCCGTCTACAAGATGGCTATGCCTGAGATGGATCTTCTCTATATTACTCACGTTCACACGGAGGTGAAGGACGCCGATGTATTTTTCCCCGTCATCAGCCCCGATGTATGGGAGAGGGAAAGCACCTCTGAAACGCATACGGACCCTGAGACCGGCTTCAAGTTTGAATTTGCAGTTTACCACAAGAAAATGAATATCACTAAAGAACTTTGGGGTAAAACCCCGGAGGGTAAGGAAATCTTCCGTTACACCCTCAAAAACTCTTCTGGAGCATCTGTACAACTGTCCAGCCTTGGTGCAGCCATCACTTCAATTATGGTTCCGGACAAAGCCGGCAAACTTGGAGAGGTGGTGCTTGGCTATGCCAACGCTATGGATTATATGGCCGACGGCCCCTGCGCAGGAAAGATTCCCGGCCGTTATGCCAACCGCATTGCAAAGGGTAAGTTCACCCTTGACGGCGTAGAGTACAATCTACCTGTAAATAATGGCCCCAACCATCTTCACGGCGGCCCCAAGGGCTTCCAGAACCAGGTTTGGGAAAGCCGCGTTGTGGATAACGCCGTAGAGTTCATGTATTTTGCAGAAGACGGAGAGGCCGGTTTCCCCGGCAACCTCAAAGTTGTGGCCCACTACACCTGGGGAGAGGATAATTCCCTGAAACTTGTCCTTACCGCAGAAACGGATAAGCCCACGGTGGTAAACCTTACCAACCACGTATATTTCAACCTTGACGGGGAAGGTTCCGTTCTGGACCATAAACTTGAACTGAACGCCTCCCAGTGGCTTCCTACGGACAGTACCCTCAATCCGCTTGGAGAGCCCGAGGACGTTGCTGGAACGCCTATGGACTTTGTTGAGGCAAAGAGAATTGGCCAGGATATTAATGCCGATTTCCCTGCACTCAAGTACGGCAAGGGCTACGATAACTGCTACCTCATTGACGGCGCAATGCCCGGCCAGTTAACTACTGCTGCAGAACTTTGGGGTGCTAAGAGCGGCCGCCATATGGAGGTTCTCACCACCCAGCCCGCCGTGCAGGTCTATACCGGAAACTGGCTCAATGGCTGCCCAAAGGGCCGTCTGGGCCAGGAGTACCACGACTACGACGCCGTTGCAATTGAGTGCCAGCACTGCCCGGATTCCCCCAACCAGCCCGGCTTCCCCAGCACCGTTCTCCGTCCCGGCGAGGTCCTGGAAGAAGCAATAATCTGGGCGTTTGACTAGTTAAAAATCGTAACTGAAAATCAGCCCCACGGACCAGCGGCTTTGCTGGCCCACGGCCTCAAATGCGCTGCCGCCAAGGTAGGAGACGGAAACGCCCAGCGAGCAGTCGAAGGGAATAATGAATTTACCCATTTCCGCCGTAATATCGGCCCCCACGCTCCACAGATTGTCACTTCCGGGAAGGAGCGTGAAGTCAAAATTGGGGATGACGAGGAAGTTTTTGATATAGAGAATTGGCGGCAGGGCAATGTCTCCAACGTACACCGGGACGGCGTAGGAGGCCGATGCGTTGAACTGCCAGTGATATAGGCGCCCGGCCCCGAGGTGCGCGGCCGATGAAAAGCCCTTTGGAAGCGTGTTTGCCGTGAGTTCCCCCAGCCGGAAGACGTCATCGCTTACATTTATCCTGTGCTGGAAGGTCCCCGTGAGCCTTAGCCCCTGAGTACGCCAGAAGCCGGGAAGATATCCGTAGGCATACACGTAGGCGTTGGGGATAAAGGTCCCTGTCATTGCGGGGCGGAAGTTGAATCCCGCCTCCAGGCCAATGCCCCAGCGGGGATACACCTGCGAGCGCGCCCTGGACCGCATCAGATATGTGCGGGCCGATACTCCCAGCCTCTGCATAGGGACATAGGCCGGGACGTGGCCCTCGTCCCATTCATAGGCCTTTATTTCGTGTGTCTGAGGGTCTTTTTCCGTTATTGTGAGGCCGCGGGTGGCGTTATCAAAAAGGCTGTTGGAGATGCCGTAACTCACCTGCGGGATAAAGCCCCAGGAGATGCCGCCCTTTGCGAAGCCAAGGGGAATATATGCCTTCAGGCTGCCGCTTACCTGCAGGTTGTCGCGGGTTCCGTCGGCAAGGGCATAGGAAATCTCATCCCCGTCCTTCATCCTGGCCTTCACAACTATATCGGCCATAGAGTCCCCAAAGTCAAATTTACCTTCAATCACGGGATAAAGACCTGTGTATTTGAACTTTGCGTGAAGAGAAGGCCGCCAGGTCTCTGTCTTGTAGGGATCCGGGCGCACGGCCATACCTACCATTCCGGACATAGTTCCAAGCGTATTCTGGAAATATCCGGTAAGCCCCGGAGCCGCCGGACTCCAGACATAGTCCATAGAGAAGGAATCTACGTCGTCATAGTCAAAGAAGATGGGCGCCCAGGAGTGGAAACGCATAAGATGAGGCAGTTTCCTGTACCTTTTGGGGGCCGATATCTCCACCTTCTCCACCACGGGTTTCCTGAACGAATTCTCCTGGCGGGTGATCCGGTCCTCTATGGGGTAGACGTGCTCATTGGAGAAATCGGCCTTACGGGACAGCAGGGAATCTGCGGGCGTAGAGAAAAGCATCTGACCCACAAGCGTTTGCGATATGCTGTAGAGCGTATCCCCGGCAAAGCAGAAGTCCGTGGAGCCAAAACGCGTGGAGGTGAGTTGGGTGAGTTCCTTTGTGGCGGGATCATAACTGTAAAGGGCGTTTGCCCCGTCAAGGTCCGACACCCACTGCAAACAGCCGCCATCTGCGCCAAAGTTCACAAGTTTCTGGATGGAGGGCTCAAGTTCCGCGCTCCAACTTCCGTCCGGGCCTATTATATAAATGCCGTACCCTCCTTCTGAAACGCCTGACACATAGATGGTTTCGTCAATCCACGCAACCTCCGACGCCTGGATTCCGTCCGGGGAAATGTACCTGCGGACGATATGTCCGTCATCGGCATCAAGAATCTCTACGGAAGAGCCTCCGGCAAGCGGATACTCAACCACGGCCACCCTGGTGCCGTCCGGAGAAGGCGAAGGATTGAATAAGCGGCCTTCAGATGTAAGGTCCGTAACCTTACCGGTTGCTGGCGTGTAGTACCTTATTATTGACTTTCCGTCCAGTGTCCAGCGGGGGTGATAGATGGTTTCGGACCAATACAGGCGGCCGTTAACAGCGTCTGTATACAAGGAAGACGTACTTGCCGCAAAAGGACTGGTACTCCGGAATTCACCGTCAATCCATTCTCCAAGTTCCGTAGGACGGAGATACCCTGAACGTTTCAGGTAGATATGTCCGTCAAGTTCCACCGGGGAACTGTAATTAACGGGGAATTCTTCAGGGGCCGATATCTGACGGGAAGGCGTGAACGGAGCCCTCTCTGCGGCACTTTCCTGCCAGGTCTCATTGAAATAATCCAGAATCTTGGGAAAAGCCTTCTTGAACTTAAGCCCGCTGCGGTCCTCAATTACCTTCTGGAGGTTTAGCGTTCCCAGCAGGAAGCGGTTCTTACGGCTCTTGTCAAGGGCGTTTGAAAGGATGAGGGGATCCTGATAAAGTGCCCTGGAGCCCGCCACGGTTATATATCCAAGTTTATAAAGGTCCGGGGTAAAAGTCTTGTATGAACCATAGCGCCAGCGGTACCAACTACGGTAGTCCCCGGCGTCAAGCGCCACCTGGTAATAATTAAGGAAGTCTGCAGTACGTGCCCTGGAACCCGCTGTAAGGCCGGTTTCCACCGTTACTGCATCTCCCTCCGCAAGGCAGCGGGAAAGATACATCTGGAACACGGCGGGGTCCCACACCTGGCCCACCACATATGAAAAAAACCTCACAAAACCGTGGCGGTCAAGTTCCAACTGGGCCTGATGACGGGGCTCGTGAGTCACAAGTTGAAGGTCCCAGGGAGTAGGGTCCGACCCATAAGGCTCAGGCAGCGTAAAAAGGTCCATCCTCTTTGGCGCCCAGGCCACGGATCCGTTGGACGCGGGGTTATGGGTATGGAGCACCACCGGCATCTTCCGCTGCCCCTCTCCCGGCACAAAACCAAGGCTGAGGCCTATTGCAGGGCGGAATTTTTCAAGAAGGGTGCCGTAATTGACGGCAAGGGAATCGGCCCCTTCCGGATAGATTATCTTATAATAAGGCGTTTCTATGGAGTACCAGCGGAGATAACCGGGGTCGTCGCCGGTGAGCACAAACTGAGCGCGGGCAGGAACAACTGCCCATAAAAGAAGCGCAAGTATGAGGAGTTGTCGCTTCATCGGCCTCCTAGCGGAAGAATCTTTCAAGCCACTCACCGTTAACCTCGGAAAAGCCCTCTGAAGGCTTTACGGCCGGGTTTCGGGAGATGATGCCGCGGGCGTCTTCATATACGTTGAAGCCCACGTTTACAAGTTGCATGTTCCCTTCCAGCGGGAAGGCGAACACAAGGTCGTGGTCTGCGCCTTCCGTGCGAAGGAATTTGAGGCGGGCATCGGCCGCCGCGGGATTTTTGGCCGATAACTCCCTTCTGGTCACCCACTTGCACATCTCTATGGTGGTGTCTTCCAGGCCGGCATCGGCAATATTTATCTTTTCTATGAGTTCCCCTACCTCCCGGACTATGCGGAGAGTATACCCTTCAAGCCCTTTTACGGCCTCCTGGGCCGCCGCAGAGGGCTCTGCCGTGCCGGGGAGAAGCCACAGCATAAGTTTTGACGAAGGGTCGTGATAAAGGGTTTCGGATACCGCCACGCTGCGCCTTCCGCAGTACGGGCACTCCCAGATAAAAAGAGAACCGTCCCTGACCCGGCTTTTGAGTTCCGGGTCAAGGGCGGTGTTGATGCTGCGGGGGATGGATACCTCCGTGCTCTTTCCGCAATTACTGCAGTTTGCGAGCGCCATCTGAAATAACTACGTCGTAGATCTTGGGAGCGTGGCCGAACTTTGCGGTGAACTGCTCCTTTGCCGCGCCGATAAAGGCATCGTAGAGTTCTTCCTTCACCAGGTTGATGGTGCAGCCGCCAAAGCCGCCGCCCATGACGCGGGAACCGGTAACGTCCATCTTGCGGGCAAGTTTGTTGAGGAAGTCAAGTTCTTCGCAGGATACCTCATAGAGCCTGCTGAGGCCGAAGTGAGTCTGGTACATCATCTCGCCCACTGTCTCATAGTCGTCCCTTTCAAGGGCGTCGCAGACGTCAAGAACCCTCTGGACCTCTCCGATCACGTATTCTGCGCGGAGGAAATCTTCCTGAGAGATCTTGTTGCGGACCTCATCCAGCCAGAGGCGCTTTGCATCCGAGAGAAAGTCTACCTCAGGGTGCAGTTTCTTAATCTCCGCGGCGGCTTTCTCGCAACTTTCACGGCGCTTGTTGTAGGCGCTGGACGCTAGTTCGTGCTTTACGCAGGAGTCAATGAGAACCAGTTTGTAACCCTTGGGGTGGAACGGGAAGTACTTGTACTCACCTGTTTTGCAGTTGAGACGGATAAGGGCGCCTTCCTTGCCGAAAATGGAGGCGAACTGGTCCATAATGCCGCACTTCACGCCGCAGTAATTGTGCTCAGTGCTCTGGCCGATCTTTGCAAGTTCAAACTTCTCTATCTTGTTGTCCCAGATATCGTTGAGGGCATATGCAAAGGTGCTTTCAAGGGCGGCCGATGAACTGAGGCCGGCGCCAAGCGGAACGTCTCCGGCAAATACGGCGTTGAAGCCTTCCACCTTGCCGCCGCGCTTCAGAGTCTCACGGCATACGCCAAACACGTAGCAGGCCCAGCCTTCCTTGGGTTTGTCCTCTTCCCTGAGGCCGAACTCTGACATCTGGTCAAAGTCAAGGGAGTAAACCTTCACCTTGTCAGTTCCGTTGGGCTTGATAGCGGCCATAATGCCAAAGTTGATGGCGCCGGGGAACACATAACCGCCATTGTAGTCAGTGTGTTCGCCGATAAGGTTAATTCGGCCGGCCGATGCATAAAGAACACCCTCTTCACCAAAGAGAGCCTTGAATTTTTCCTGAATTCTGGATTTCATATTGTAAGTTTTAGTGTTTAGTCTTGTATCATACAAATATAATCATTTTTTCCTTTCCCTCCACCCATATTGTAATGCCGATTGGGTGGAGGTTATTTAGCTCTGTTTCTGTTACTTACAAGATCTTTTGGGATTACCGGTAATCCCAAACAACTTCATAAACGCCAGATTTACAGCGTATTAACCTCCACTGGCATCCGCAGCCTTCCTTACCTTTGCGATATGAAAACACTGTTATTAGCACTTCTCCTCCTTGCGGGCCGGGCAGACACCCTTAATGTAATGTTCTGGAACCTTGAGAACTTCTTTGATTACAGAAACGACTCCACAAGCGTCTCTGACGCCGATTTCTCCCCTCGCGGCTCCCGCCACTGGACCAAGAAACGCTTTTACGCCAAGTGTAACGCCGTGGCTAAGGGGATCCTCTGGGCATCGGCCCGGGAGGGAGCGGTGCCGGATGTAATAGGTCTTGCTGAAATTGAAAACGCGTTTGTGCTGAGAAGGCTGATCCAGGCAACGGTCCTTAGAAAACTTGACTACAAGATAGTTCACTTTGACTCTCCGGACCGCCGCGGGATAGACGTTGCTCTGCTTTACCGTGGCCTTAAGCCGCTGGAATCCCATCCCGCTCATCTTTTTAATGCGGATTCCACTATAATGGCCACCAGGGATATCCTGATATCAACTTTCACAACTCAACAGGGAGACACCGTGGCATTCCTTGTGAACCATCACCCTTCAAAATTTGGCGGCGCTACAGCATCGGAGGCACGGAGGAACATTGCCGTGGAACGTTTAAGGCAACTGGCCGATTCCCTGCAAACGCTTGGAATAGAGAATATTATAGCAATGGGAGATTTCAACGACACTCCTGGAAACCCGGTTTATCACGTTGTGGAACCAACACTGTGGAACAAGGCGGAACAGTTCCATAAAAAAGGACGCGGCACCATCAAATTTAACGGAAAATGGGAACTTATAGATATGTTCTTTGTTTCTGAACCTATAAAAAATGCAGAAATGGAGATCCTCGATATCCCATTTCTGCAAACTCAGGACAAGGCCTCTACAGGAACAAAACCCCTGCGGACTTATTCCGGTCCAAGATACCTTGGAGGGGTATCGGACCACTGTCCAATATGGCTACAGCTTATACGTTGAAAAGGAAGTGCATTATGTCACCGTCCTGGACAACGTAATCCTTGCCCTCTATGCCCATTTTACCGGCGGCGCGTACGGCGGCCTCCGTGCGGTACTGCACGAAGTCCTCGTACTTGATAACCTCGGCACGGATGAAGCCGCGCTCGAAGTCCGTGTGGATGACACCTGCGGCGCGGGGAGCCTTGTCGCCGGCCTTGATGGTCCAGGCGCGGCATTCATCGGCCCCGGCGGTAAAGAAGGTCCTGAGGCCAAGCAGTTTGTAGGCGCCCTGGATGAGGCGCACAACTCCGGATTCCTCAAGGCCCAGTTCCTCCAGGAACATCTGGCGGTCATCGTACTCTTCAATCTCCGCAATCTCGGCCTCTGTCTTGGCGGCAATCACAAGTACCTCCGCGTTCTCAGAAGCCACAGCGGAGCGCACAGCGTCAACGTAAGCGTTCCCGGATACGGCCGATGCCTCGTCAACGTTGCAGACGTACATTACGGGCTTGTTGGTGATGAGGAAAAGGTCGTGGGACATCTGCTCCTCCTCTGCGTTTTCAAGCGCAACTGTGCGGCAGGAAAGGCCCTTAAGAAGAGCCTCACGGTATCTGAGAAGCAGCCCAAGCAGTTTCTTGGCCTCCTTGTCACCGCCCGTTGTTGCCATCTTCTCAACCTTCTTGATGCGGTTCTCAACGGTTTCAAGGTCCTTTATCTGGAGTTCCGTATCCACTACTTCCTTGTCACGCACAGGGTCTACTGAACCGTCCACGTGGGCGATGTTTCCGTCGTCAAAGCAGCGGAGAACGTGAAGGATGGCATCCGTCTCACGTATATTGGCAAGGAACTGGTTGCCAAGGCCCTCACCCTTGGAAGCGCCCTTAACAAGACCTGCGATGTCCACAATCTCCACGGTTGCGGGAACAGTGCGCTTGGGGTTACAGATCTCTGTAAGCACCTCCAGGCGTTTATCCGGCACGTTTGTAGAGCCCACGTTGGGATCTATGGTGCAGAAAGGATAGTTTGCGCTCTGGGCCTTGGAGGAACTGACGCAATTAAAAAGAGTAGACTTGCCCACGTTGGGCAAGCCTACTATTCCACATTTCAGTGACATAGACTACTAATAAAATCTTGCACGGTTGTCTTCCACGCCCTTTTCTGCAATAAGGGGCAGAAGCATCTGGCTGTGATAGGATTCAATGCGGGACTGGGCGGCCTTTGCATCTTCTTCGGTGAAGAAGGAAGCGGTTTCACGGCCGTTTACCTGAAGCACATAGGTTCCCATAACGCCGGCGACGGGACCTGTGATCTCACCTTCCTTGGCGGCTGCCACGGCACCCACGAATGCAGGCTCAGTGGTAGGAGCGGAATTGGTGGAGAAGGTTACGTCGGAGAGGGTGGAAACGGTTGCTCCAAGAACTTCTGCAACGGCATCCAGAGAGGTGAGGCCTGCAATCTTGGCACCCACTTCCTCAGCACGCTTTGCGGAGCACTTCTCACGATATAGTTCGTTGCGGATGGGCTCTGCAACCTCTGCGATGGGGGCATAACCCTCCTTGTGAGCATCCTTGATGCCAACCACAAAGAAGTAGTTGTTGTCTACGGTGATGATGCCGGAAGCCTTACCGGGCTTGTTGTCAAATGCCCAGCGGGTGATTTCCTTTGCGTGATCGATGGAACCGTAGGTGTCCGTTCCCTCGTTGATGGTCATAGCGCGGGAATAGGTGCCGGTTGAATCGCAGGCGGCCTTGTATCCGGCATACTTGCCGGCAGCGCGTACTGCAAGGATGTTAGCCTTGTTGTAAACCGCTGCATAGGTTTCCTTGCTGGGAAGGGTGGCCTTCTCAAATACGGCAACCTTCTTCTTGGCAACGGGCTTGGTAGCCTTGACGGCCTCTACGATATGAACGCCATACTGGGTGCTCAGAATCATAGGCTTGCCGATAGCGGCGCTGAGGACGGGCTCGAAACCGGGAATAACGGCATTCTGGGTCATCCAGCCAAGGTTACCCTGCTCTCCGTCATAGGCATTGCCCTTATCTGCGGAATAAAGGGTGGCCATAGTGGAGAAATTGTTCTTATTCACCAGGGGAAGGAGGCTGTCGGCCAGATGACGTGCATCTGCGCCCTGGAACATAATGTGGCGTACATACACGGAATCAGGGACGTTGCCGGTTTCCATAATGCGGGCTGCATAGAAACTGCTGCCGCTCTGGTAAACGGGGGAAACACCGCTCTTGTTGGCGCTTACGAAGGCGTCCACGTCACGGTTTACGCTGCGGAGTTCACCGTCCTTGTACCAGCGGTCTTCAAACTGGCGGTCTGAATTACGCTGAAGGAAAGCGCGCATTGACTCTGTGGAGGCGAATTCGTCGTAGAGTTTTACGAATTCCTCGTTCTGGGCTGCGATATCCGTTGCGGAAGGGGTAACCTCGAACACTGCGTATTCGATGTCACGGGCAGCCTTGCGCTTGTAATTCTCCTTATGCTCATTGTAGAAAGCCTTCACCTCTGAGTCTGAGATGACGATGGAGGAATCCTTTGGGAAGTAGGTGTTGGGCTCCATCACGAAACTTACGGTAGCGGCGGTGTTACCCTCTGCCACTGCATTCTTCACCTCCAGGCTGTTCATATAGGAAGATCCCAGGAACAGGGCGTTGTACTTCTCCGTGTAACGGTTGGTACGGACTGCGTTCTGGATGTAGTTGCGGACCAGAAGACCGTTGTTGTCATCGGAGGTCTGCTCCATAAAATCACGGACGCGCGCGGGTGAGAACTCGCCGTTCTCATCCATAAAGATACCGGAAGAAGCCACGATAGGAGAGAGGTTATCACCTACGAACATATCGATTTCCTCCTGCTGTCCAACGCGGATACCTGCATCCTGGATGGTGGGGATAACCTGGTAACGCTCCACCAGTTCCTGCCAGGTCATTTCACGGATCTGCTTCTGGGCCTGCTCGCTGGAAGCGGACTGGCCGGTGAGCATTTCACGTACCTGGGAGTTCTGCTTGACCTCCTGCTCGAAGTCAGTGTAGGTAATGCGTTTGCCGTTAATCTTGCCGACATCATACTTTGTTGAAGCAGACTGGATGGTCTGGATGATGTCGGACGGGTTCACAAGGAAGAGTAAAAGACCGAAGGCAATGATGAGCGATGCTCCAATGCCGAATTTGGTTCTAATGGTCTCAAGTGCTGCCATTTTTTATGCGAATTTTTAATTATAATCAGTATAAGGGCTGCAAAGATAGCATTTTTCTGCGGAAATACCACTATTTTTTTTGAAAGGGGCCGATAAAATTGAGCGTATCTATCACAACCTTAGTGGAATCCGAGTTTACGAAGAACGTATTATCGAAGGGATGGAGGAGGATGGAGTTGCGCGCCATTTCGTCAGAGCGCATCCCGTAACCCTGCATCACTCCGTCCGGGGAGGACAGCCTCACATAGCAGTCAGTCCATATTTCCTTGTTCTTTGCATCCCAGTAAAGCGTGTCAGTCTCAATTTTTTCGCGCTTCAGGATATTCTTGACCACAACGTTTCCGTAGGCCGACCATATGTCGTCTCCGCCGTGAGCGTATTTGTTGTGACGGGCTTCATCGGCCACGATTGTGGTCTCAAGGAGTCCGTCCTCCTCATTGTATCCGAAGACGTTTATTCCCTTCGGGAAGTAGTTGTAGGACAGGGTGTCATACTCATAAACCTCCATTCTGAGGGCCTCTACCCTCATTTTGAGGTGGCCGTTGTCGGAGTTTATAAGAAGCATAGTGTCCACCACCTGTATGGGGGTTACGGAAAGGTCAAGTTTCTGGGCTTCGGCCAGGTTGCTCCTGCACGAATAAACGACGAAAGCAAGCACCAGGGTGCTTGCAATCGCGGTAAATATGCGGGAGACTCTCACCTTCTACTGCACACGTACGGTTGTGGTTGCCACCATACCGCCGCAACTGACGGTGTAGGACTGTCCCTTGGTGAGGTCGTACATAAATGCCTCGGCGGCCTCGGGGTAGTAACGCGCCACTGCAGAGATGGAAGCGGAAGCGTCGTCGGCAAGGGAAGCGTCTGCGCTGCGGGCCTTCTGGTAGCAGTCGGTTGCTGCCCAGTAGCGGGCGTACTTGTTCACAACGTCGTCGCAGGAGGCCGATGACCAGAGGTTACCCATAATCATATAGGCCTTACCGGCATAGCCGTAGTCAAGGTCAACTGCCTTGCGGGCTGCATCGTAAGCCTTTGCGCGCATACCGTTCTTGTAGCAGAAGGTTGCCATCTCATAGAAGTACTGGGCGTCGGTGGCGTCGTCTGACTCGGGGGAGTCGATAGCCTCCTGGAGGTACTTGCCGGCATCGGCCACATTGCCGCGGGCGGCATTGAGGCGGTACAGGCCGAAGGCGCTGCCGTGTGAAGGATCCAGTTTGTACTTTGCGGTTGCGGCCTTGAGATAGAGGTCATTGGAAGCGCAGTCGTCGGCGCCGTTCATAAGTTGGACTATCTTGGTCACAAGGGCAAGGTTCTCGGGATCGGCCTCGAAGCGGGGGCTGAAGATGGCGATGAGGTTCTCGCAGGAAGCAACCTTGCTGGCTGCGAAGATGGACTCTATCTTCTCCTTGTCCTCGGCGAGTGATGCGGTCTCTTTCTCGTTGCGGGGCTGCGCCTGGTCAAGGATACCGCTGACGTTCTCATAGAGGGCTATGATTTCATCGGCCGATAATCTCTCCTCCCTGTACTGGGCCACTGCAGACTGCATAAGGGCGCTGAGGATATTGCTCTTGGTGTTCTTGCCCAGTTCATTCATAATGCCGGAGAGGTTATCGTACATATACTGTACGTCCGCGCTCTTGTAATTGATGATGTACTGGCCCTTGTTGTTGAGGATGGTGGTCTTCTTCTTGGGGTAAGCGGCAAGACGCTGGTCCTGAAGCATAAGGATGGTGTCTGCGATTGCAGCGCGCTCCTTGGCATTCTTGGTGCTGCGATACAGGGTTGTCATCATCTTGGTACCGTTCACGAAGATGTTCTCCGAAGCGGTAGCAGGGCAGTACTTGTAGGCCTGACGCCAGTTGGAAAGGGCCATAGGGTCTTTCTCGTCCTTCTTGAAACGCTCAGTGTAGAACGAAAGGTACTTGAGGCAGTTCAGGCTGTCCTCGCCGTGACCGTACTTTGAGGTCTGGGCGTTCAGGGTCCATCCTGAGAAAACGGTCAGGAGGGAAGCGGTGATGATAGCTAATCTTTTCATAGTATCCTGTTTTTTTGTTTTTGTCAACTTTTTATTCGTAATGCGGCTTCTTGAACCAAATGTCAAATACGTTCATTCCCACGTTGAAACCAAAGTAGGTTTCCTTTACCTGGGAGGTCTGGAGTCCTCTTCTTCCAAAATCCAGGCCAATTGATAATCCGTTGTACCAGCGGAACACCGGAATGGTCATTCCTATGGTGATTCCAACGGCATCCACATGCACTCCGCCTACGGTATAATATGAACTGTCATAGTATGCTCCCGCGCGGTAAGTGCAGCGTTTGAGGAAATAACGGATATCGTTTCTGTTGGGGGTTATTTCCGCTCCAAGACGGAAAGTCTGGCCAACGGAAGAGGCAAACGGAGCGTCTCCGCTGTTTGAGAATCCGGCAACGCCGTCAAAGCCTGAACGGCTCCAGTCCGTACGGGTGTAATCGAATTCAATGAGAAGGTCGTCTCCCTTTTTGTAACTGAGGCCGATTCCCAGTTCATCTCCCATCCACACGTTCTTTTCCTTAAGGAGTTCCTGATACCTGCCGGTGGTTGTGTCAATACCCTTTATCTCATAATGGGTATGATAACCGGTGATTGGCGTTGAAATCTTGTATGTGGCGCCAAGGATAAGGCTTGATCCGCGGGCGATGGGCTGCTCATACTGAAGGCCGATCTTTGCCGTGATGTTGTTCACCTGGAGGGAGTCTCCGGTGGTCCAGGGACGGGAAGCCTCGTCTTCATAACTCATTGCGGCCTCCTTGGTGATGTTGCCGAAACTGTAGTTTGCCTGGGCACCTATTGAAAGGCGGTTCCAGAGGGTTCCGGCAGCGGCTGCAAATACCTGATATACACCGCCGTTTCCAACGGAAGAGAATTTCTGGCGGCCGGTGACAAGATTGTTGACGTCCAGGTTGGAGTAGGCTATCTTGTATCCCACGTCACTTAATGGAGTTACCCCCACCATAAACGCGGTGTGATTCCACATAGGGAAGGAAATCACGAAATCGTCTATATTGAAGGTGGTGTTGAGGGTTCTCTTGTCTCCTTCGGAGAAAAGGGAAATGCGGCCGTCAAGGCCGAAATCGGCCATAAAGGAGAGGGTGTCCCTGGCGGTTATGGAAGCCGGGTTCATTATGTTTATGAACCTGTGGTTGCGGGCCGCGATGCCCACCCCGCCCATACCGCGGTTCCAGGCGGTGCCGGGAGTATGGAGGTTACCTACGCCGTATACGGAATAAGGCGAGAAGCCGCTGTACGTGCCGTCTGTCTGCGCCTTTGCAAAGACACAGGAGAAAAGCATAAGGGCCGCTGCCAGTATTCTATTTGCTTTGAGCATATTCGTCTGCCATTAGGGCCAAACCCATAAGCACCAGGTTGCAGATTACAAAGATGGAACTTTTCAGGCGTTTGGCAAAATAATTAGCGTCACCTCCGGTAAAAACTACAATATGGTCCGGATGGAGATTCAGGTAGCCCTCAATTTCAAAAAGGATGCCTGAAACCACTCCGCTCTCTATTGAAGATACCTCGCTCTGGCCGATTGTATCGGGATTCTCTGGGATTTCCACAAGGGGAAGGGACCTTGAATACCGCTGAAGGGCCTTGAAACGGGTACGGCAGCCAAGGGAGATATTGCCTCCGGAGTATGTGCCGTCAGAGGAGATGAAATCTATTGTAAGGGTGGTGCCGAAGTCCACTATGGTGCAGCCGCGTCCCTTGAAGAGGTAACGCGCGGCGGCAACGGATGCGGCCCTGTCGTAGGAAAGGTAAGATGGAAGTCCGTTCCTAAGGAGAAGGTCCCTGTGGTTACGGTCCAGCACAAGGAGGTTCCCGCATTCCTGCCTCAGGCACTCCGTTTCCTGCTCTGAAAGGGGAAAAGCGCTGCACACCACCATTACGGCGGGTTTTTCACGCGCGGTGAGGGAGAGTATGAAGTCCATATACTTCTCTCCCTGGTAACGGAAAGTCTTGCCAAGGGTCATCCTGTCCGACCAGGAAGCCTTGACCGCCGTATTTCCTATTTCTATGAGCAGATTTGACATAGCCTGCAAAAATAACAATTATTGCAGTCTTTTCAAAATTTCAAGGGCCTTATCAAGAGAATCCACCCCGCGGGATACGGTTCTGAGTTTTCCGCCGTCCTGATTGAGTTTGAAAACAGACTCGTTCATTATAACTGCCGACATAGCCCTTTCAAACACCTTGGACTTATAGTACGGAGATATTGGATTCGAGATGAAGAACATAATCTGCATCCCGTTTTTCACAATTATCTTCTCAAAACCCAGTTGAACGCCCAGATTCCTTATCTTGACAACGTTTACAAGGTTTTTGACTTCTTCTGGAAGAGGCCCGAAACGGTCTTCCAACTGGCCCGCAATACGGTCTATCTCACGGTCTTCAGTGAGGGAATCAAGTATCTTGTATATACGGATTTTTTCTGCGGTTATGTCTATGTAATCGTCCGGAATGAAGGCGGGACGGTCTGTTTCTATTGTGCAGTCGTCCACATACTTTTCATCGGCCCTCTGAGGAGTTACGCCGGTCTCTATCCCTATCTCCTCCATTGCCTCGGAGAGAATCTTCTGATATGTCTCATAGCCCATATCGGCAATGAAACCGCTCTGCTCCGCGCCAAGGAGGTTGCCGGCTCCGCGGATGTCAAGGTCCTGCATGGCTATGTTGAAGCCGCTGCCAAGGTCGGAGAACTCCTCTATGGCCTTGAGTCTGCGGCGGGCTTCGTCGGTTATGGTGACAAGCGGAGGCACTATGAGGTAGCAGAAAGCCTTCTTGTTGGACCGGCCAACCCTTCCCCTCAACTGATGGAGGTCGCTGAGGCCGATATTCTGCGCCTGGTTTATGATGATGGTGTTGGCGTTGGGGATATCCAGGCCGTTTTCTATGATGGTGGTGCAGAGAAGGAGGTCGTAGTCCCCCCTCATAAATGAGAGCATCCTGTCTTCAAGGTCACGGGATTCCATCTGGCCGTGAGCCACGCATATCTTCATATCCGGAACCAGGCGGTGAAGGATTTCTGCAATTGAAGGCAGTTCCTCAACTTTGTTGTGAAGGAAGAAAACCTGTCCGCCGCGGTTCAGTTCATAGTTTATGATGCTCTTTATCTCTTCCTGGTTGAAGAGGATTATCTCAGTCTGGATGGGAATGCGGTTTGGCGGAGGAGTCTGGATTATTGAAAGGTCACGCGCGCCAAGGAGGGAGAACTGAAGGGTCCTTGGAATAGGAGTAGCCGTAAGCGTAAGGGTGTCTACGGTTGTTTTCATCTGGCGCAGTTTTTCCTTGGCCGATACCCCGAATTTCTGCTCTTCGTCAATTATAAGAAGCCCAAGGTCCTTGAATTCAAAGCCGTTTCCAAGGATCTTATGCGTGCCGATAAGAATATCAATTGCACCGGAAGCCAGGCGTTTCTTTATATCAGTAATCTGCTTTGCGCTCCTCAACCTGCTCACATACTCCACCGTGCAGGGAAGGTTCTGGAGGCGGGCCTTGAAGGTTTCATAGTGCTGCAGGGAAAGGATGGTTGTAGGAACAAGGACCGCAACCTGCTTTGAATCCGTAACGGCCTTGAAAGCGGCCCTTATGGCTATTTCAGTCTTTCCGAAGCCCACGTCTCCGCAGACCAGGCGGTCCATGGGGCAACTGTCCTCCATATCCCTCTTGACTGCCTTGGTGGCTTTCTCCTGATCCGGGGTGTCCTCATACATAAAGGACGATTCAAGTTCTTCCTGGAGGTAGGTATCGGCACTGAAGGCAAAACCTTTCTGGGAGCGGCGGGAGGCATATAACTGGATAAGTTCCTTGGCAATATCCTTCATCTTGGATTTTGCCGATATCTTGAGGTTTATCCAGGTCTTGGAACCAAGTTTGTTTATCCTTGGAGGCTCTCCTTCCTTTGAGCGGAAGCGGGAAATCTTATTAAGGGAATGGACGGATACAAAAACTACGTCGGAGCCGCCGTACATAAGTTTTACAACTTCCTTTACCCTTCCGTAGTCGTCCTTCATCTTCACCAAGCCGCCGAACACTCCCACGCCGTGGTCTATATGTACTATGTAATCACCTATGTTGAAGGCGCTTAAATCATTGAGAGTAAGCTGCTCGCTCTTTTCTACGGTGCGGCGTATGCGGACGCGGTGGAACCTGTCAAAAATCTCGTGATCCGTATACAGGCAAATCTTGTCCTGCTGGTCTATGAATCCGGAATGGAGATTCTTTCCCTTTATGAAATCCGGAAGGGCTATCTTCTCTTCCTGGACCATAATGGACTTAAGCCTTTCCAACTGCGCTTCCTTCTCTCCTATAATATAAACCTTATATCCCGATTCCAACCTTGACTGGATGTCGCTGATAAGGAGTTCGAAGTTCTTGTTGAATACCGGCTGCGGCGCAATATTGAATTCTACGGTACTTACGCCCTGTTTTTTAAGTGGAACATCCAGATACACGTGCCGGAATTTGAGAAGGTCCTTCAGGAAATCCCGGTTGTTATACATATCGGAAGAATCCAGCCATACGGTTGTATCTTCCGGAAGAAGGCCGATTATGGAGTCACCGCCCTCCTCACCGCCGGCGGCAATGTTGGAATATATATCGGCCTTTTCTATATCTCCGGTGGAAAGCTGGGTGTTACAGTCGAAGGTGTGGATCTTATCTACCTCGTTTCCGAAGTAACTTATCCTGTAGGGTTTATCCAGCGAATAGGAGAAGATGTCTATTACCGCGCCCCTTATGGCATACTGTCCCGGCGCCGACACGAAATCTACCTTCTCAAAACCCTTTTCCATAAGGATTTCCCTCAGTTTTTCATAGGGAAGCCTGTCTCCCTTTTTTATTTCAAAATGGGCCGATACCAGGTTTTTCTCAGAAGGTATGAGTTCCTCAAGGGCTTCGGGGTAGGTAACTATGAAAACCTCATCATCGGCCTTTATTTCAAGGATTTTTCCTATGGCGGCAGTTCTCTGGACGCCGAGGGACGACTTGTAATTGCTCCTTTCAATGTTTTTTCCGGAAACGGGAAGAAAGAAAACGCAGTCTCCCTCGGTAAGGTTATAAAGGTCCGCGCTGCAGTATTCGGCAGACTCTATAGTGGGAAGTACTATGAGGTTCAGATTATTTCCTGCCGCATTGGAAAGTACCGCCCATCTTGCGGAAAGAAACAGCCCGGAGCAGTATATTTCCTTGCTTTTGAGGAGTTTTTCCTGTAGGGCGGCCGTAGATTTCTGACTTATTAACATCTGCCCGGTTTTGCCTGTTGAAAACCTGTTGATAACCCTGTTTATAACGTGTTGATAAACGGAAGCGCCCCGCGACGAACTTTTCCTGAACAATCTTTCAACAACAAATCAAACAGTTTTCAATAGTTTAAATTTAATGTAAATAATTGATTATCAAATATGTTTTCATAGTTATCAACATATCCACAGAATCATAAAAAACATCAGTTATAAAAAAATAAAAACTATATTTGTATTTGAATTGAACCTCCACGAGCGATGAGTGAATTTGACCCGCACAGTGCAATCGACCACAAAGATAGTGAATTTGACGGAATTATAAGGCCGCAGGGGCTGAGTGATTTTACCGGCCAGAAGGAAATTGTGTCCAATCTGGACATATATATAAAGGCGGCAAAAATGCGCGGAGAGGCCCTTGACCACGTGCTTTTTCACGGCCCTCCCGGCCTTGGAAAGACAACCCTTGCGCATATAATAGCAAATGAGATGGGGGTGAATATGAAGGTCACTTCAGGTCCGGTGCTTGATAAGCCCGGAGACCTTGCCGGCCTTCTCACTTCCCTTGAGCAGGGTGACGTCCTTTTCATAGATGAGATCCACAGGCTTTCCCCGGAGGTGGAGGAGTATCTCTACTCCGCTATGGAGGACTATGTCATTGACATTATGATAGACAAGGGACCGGGGGCAAGGTCCGTGAGGATTTCCCTGAATCCTTTCACCCTTGTGGGCGCAACCACCAGAAGCGGTCTTCTAACCGCTCCTCTCCGTGCGCGTTTCGGCATTACCTGCGCCCTGGAGTATTATGATACGGCCGACCTTAAGAATATAGTCCTTCGGAGCGCGCGCATCCTTTCCCTTGACATTGATGCCGATGCAGCATATGAGATAGCCCTCAGAAGCCGCGGTACGGCGCGTATAGCAAATTCATTGTTGCGGCGTGTGCGTGACTTTGCCCAGGTGCTTGGTGACGGCCGAATAAATCTTGACATAACGCGTTTTGCCCTGAATAAACTCAAGATAGACAAGAGGGGCCTTGATGCAATAGACAATAAAATTCTCCGTACGCTCATTCAGAATTTCAAGGGAGGTCCGGTTGGAATCGGCACCCTTGCAACATCGGCAAGCGAGGATCCAGGTACCATTGAGGAGGTCTATGAGCCTTTCCTCATCAAGGAGGGTTTCATCATCCGTACCCCCCGCGGACGCGTTGCAACCGAGATGGCGTATGAGCATATGGGAATGACCGAATACCTGAATCAGCGGAAATATACCCCCGACGACAATACTTTGTTCTAAAAAGTGACAATTTATTCACGAAAAATGCGTATAATTGCATTCTGGAAACACAATTAATATAATTATATGGCAGATCCTAAATTAATTTCCAAGATTCCGGAAGGACCGCTCAAGGACAAATGGTCCAAGCGCAAGGCGGAAATCCGGATTGTTTCTCCCAACAACAAGAGGAAACTGGAAGTGATTGTTGTAGGTACCGGTCTTGGCGGAGCATCGGCCGCCGCATCTTTAGGTGAACTGGGATACAACGTCAAGATTTTCTGTATCAGCGACTCCCCCAGGCGCGCTCACTCCATTGCCGCGCAGGGTGGTATCACCGCCGCTAAGAACTACCAGAACGACAACGACTCAATCTACCGTCTGTTCTATGACACCATCAAGGGTGGTGACTACCGCAGCCGTGAAGCCAATGTGTATCGTCTGGCAGAAGTAAGCGCTTCCATCATCGACCAATGCGTTGCACAGGGAGTTCCTTTTGCACGTGAATACGGCGGATACCTTGCCAACCGTTCTTTCGGCGGTGTCCAGGTAAGCCGTACTTTCTATGCCAGGGGACAAACCGGACAGCAACTCCTCCTTGGCGCCTATGCATCCCTGAACAAGGAAATTGCAGCGGGTACCGTGAAGAGTTATACCCGTCACGAAATGCTGGATCTTGTGATTATAAACGGCGAGGCAAAGGGTATAATTGCCCGTAACCTTGTTACCGGTGAGATTGAGCGTTTCGGCGCGCACGCGGTTGTGCTTGCCACAGGCGGTTACGGAAACACTTATTTCCTTTCCACCAACGCTATGAATTCAAACGGATCGGCCGCAATGCAGGCATACCGCAAGGGCGCTTTCTTTGCTAATCCCTGCTTCGCCCAGATCCATCCCACCTGTATTCCCGTTCACGGAGACCAGCAGTGCAAACTCACCCTTATGAGTGAATCCCTGCGTAACGACGGCCGTATCTGGGTTCCCAAGAAGATGGAGGACGTCCTGAAACTCCGTAAACATGAGATCAAGGCCTCCCAGATCCCTGAAGAAGACCGCGACTACTATCTTGAGCGCAGGTATCCCGCCTTCGGTAACCTTGTTCCCCGTGACGTTGCATCACGCGCCGCCAAGGAGCGCTGCGACGCAGGCTTCGGCGTAAACGAGACCGGCCTTGCCGTATTCCTTGATTTTGCCGATGCAATAAAGCGTCTTGGTCACCAGAGGGTAGAGGAGCGTTATGGAAACCTCTTCCAGATGTATGAGAAGATTACTTCCTCATCACCTTGGGAAGAGCCCATGATGATCTATCCCGCCATCCACTACACTATGGGCGGCCTCTGGGTGGACTATGACCTCCAAACCACTATTCCGGGCCTGTATGCAATAGGTGAAGCCAACTTCTCCGACCACGGCGGAAACCGCCTCGGTGCATCGGCCCTTATGCAGGGCCTTGCCGACGGTTACTTTATCCTTCCTTATACAATTGGCGATTACCTTTCACATAAGTTTGCAGAGCCTAAGACCGATATCAACGCCCCTGAGTTTGACGCCGCAGAAAAGGCTGTCAAGGAGCGCATTGCAAAACTTTTTGCCGTCAAGGGCACTGAAACCGTGGACAGCCTGCATAAGAAACTTGGCCACATTATGTGGGAGTATGTAGGTATGGCACGTAATGAGGAAGGTCTTAAGAAGGGTATCGAGGAGATAGGTAAACTCCGTGAAGAGTTCTGGAAATCCGTCCGCGTACCTGGCTGCAATGAGGAATTCAACCAGGAACTGGAGAAGGCTCTCCGCCTTGTAGACTTCTTCGATATTGGTGAACTTATGGCCCGTGACGCCCTTCACAGGAAGGAATCCTGCGGCGGTCATTTCCGTGAGGAGATGCAGACCGAGGACGGCGAAACCAAGCGCGACGACGAAAACTTCATGTATGTAGGCGCCTGGGAGTACAAGGGTGAAGGTAAAGAACCTGAACTTCATAAGGAAGAACTGAAGTATGAGAACATCAAGATAGCAACCCGTAACTATAAAGACTAATCCCGAGTATGGAATATAATGTAAAAGTATGGCGTCAGAGAAACGCCAAAGCAAAAGGCCATTTCGAGACCTACCACGTTACGGATGTGGAGGAAGACGCTTCTTTCCTCGAAATGCTTGATATCCTGAACGATCAACTTATCCGCAAGGGCGTGGATCCCATCGCCTTCGACCACGACTGCCGTGAAGGTATCTGCGGAGCATGCTCCCTGTACATTGACGGCCGTGCACATGGTCCTGACGACCAGGTGACCACCTGTCAGCTTTTTATGCGTCACTTTAAACCCGGCGCAACTATTACAGTAGAGCCTTGGCGCAGCGGCGCTTTCCCTGTAATCAAGGACCTTGTAGTGGACCGCGGTGCATTTGACAAGATCCTCCAGGCCGGCGGTTTTGTGACCGTACGTACCGGAAGCGCCCAGGACGGCAATACCCTCCTTATTCCTCACGACGACGCAGAACTGTCCATGGACGCTGCGGCGTGCGTTGGATGCGGTGCTTGTGTTGCAACCTGTAAGAACGGCTCTGCAATGCTGTTTGTTGCAGCGCGCGTAAGTTCACTGGCACTCCTTCCTCAGGGTAAGCCGGAGGCAGCGCGCCGTGCACGCGCAATGGTTGCCAAGATGGATGAACTTGGCTTTGGTAACTGTACAAACACCCGTGCCTGCGAAATGGAATGTCCAAAGCATGTTACCATTGATCATATTGCCCGCCTTAACAGGGAATATCTGAAAGCCAGATTCAGCGAGTAAGTGTTTAAAAATGTTTTAATTAGGGCGGTTTCAGATTGAAATCGCCCTAATTTGATTTAATTAATGAAAAATTTTATTATTTATAATTTATTAAATTTTGTAATCATTTTCTAAAAAATTATAAGTAAATTTGTTTTAGAGAACGAATTATAAACTTAATAAAAACTTTTATTACTAATAATCTGTAACTTATACTAGAAAAACGCTACTTGTAATTTTTATTTTTTTTCCCCATTTTTGCGGCCAGGTTCCCTTAAAATATAGGGAAAAGGTAGTGTATTTTTAGTAGTGTATACAAGGTGCAAATTCACATTTGTATCAATATTTATGTTTAACTAAAATTTTCATGCTTATGAAAAGAATCCAACTGATTCTTACGTGCCTTCTGGTGGCATTATCGGCCACACTGCAAGCACAGGGTCAGCAGGTGAAGGGTTCCATCGTTGATTCCAAGGGTGAACCTCTCGCCGGTGTCTCTGTAGTAGTTGAAGGTACAACCCTCGGCGTCATCACTGGCTCCGACGGTGAGTTTACCATCAGTGCTAAGGATGGGCAGGTGCTCAATTTCTATCTCTTCGGCATGAAGAGCCAGAAAGTGACGGTTTCCGGCCCGGTCCTCAAAGTGACTATGCAGGAAGACCTCCTTGCACTGGATGAAGCAGTGGTAACCGCCCTGGGTATCACTCGTTCTGAAAAATCACTGGGTTACGCAGCAACCACGGTGAAGAACGATGAAATTGTGGGCTATCACGCAACCAACGCAACCAACGCCCTTGCAGGTAAGGTTGCAGGTATGCAGATTTCATCCACAACCACAGACCCTGGCGCAGCAACCAACGTCATCATCCGTGGTTACAGTTCCATCAACGGTAACAACCAGCCTCTGTACGTGGTTGACGGCATCGTTATCGGCGGCCTTGGCAACATTGCCTCCGAGGACATCGAAAGCCTCACCGTACTGAAGGGCGCCGCTGCTACCGCACTTTACGGTTCCCGTGCTTCAAATGGTGTTATCATCATCACTACCAAGCAGGGTAAGCGCGGTGCAGACCGCCTGTTCTCAATCGAGTACAGCGGTGGCGTCGAACTCCGTCAGGTTTCCCTCCTTCCCGTCTTCCAGAACGACTTCGGTCAGGGCTGGAACGGTACCCAAACATTCATTGAGAACGGTTCCTGGGGTCCTAAGTTTGATGGTTCCACTCAGGTTTACGGTCCTATCTGGGACGGCCAGCAGCTCATTCACGAATACAGCGCAAAGCCCACCAACATCAAGGATTTCTTCGAAATCGGCTTCAACCAGAAGCACTCCATCTCCCTTAACGGTTCCACCGAGGATCAGAGGGCAACTTACTTCCTCTCTTATTCTCACGCAGGAGATGACGGTATCATCCCCGGAAAGAAGGATACTTACAACCGTAATACCATCGCTTTCCGCAGCACCTACACTCCTACCGAATGGATCAAACTCTCCAGCCAGATCAACTTCGCAAAGGCTATCACCAACAGCGTAGGTATGTTCCAGGGTACTTCCGTAATCGACGGTCTCTATGAGTTCCCTCGCGATATATCTATGGTAGACCTCCAGAACCTCCCCGGCGCTTTCAATTCACCTGAGGCTTATCTCACTCCTTACGGCATCACCAGTCCTTACTGGGCCATCGAGAACAGGTACAACGTGAATGACAGCAAGCAACTCTTCGGCAAGGTTCAGGCCGATATCAAGCCCTTCAAGTTCCTCACTTTCACCTATCGTTTCGGCTTCAACTACTCCGACTACGATTATAAGG
>JAFSPR010000025.1 GCA_017451395.1 Bacteroidales bacterium | reverse complement strand
CGGCAAGTTTGCCAAGACGCTCCTGGAGTTTCTCGCGGTCATAATCGGACTTGGTGGTCTCAATCTGGGCACGGATTTGATCGGCCCTGTCCTTGATGGCAGCCTGGTCTCCGGCGCCGCCAACGATTGTGGTGTTCTCCTTGGTGATAGTCACTTTCTCTGCCTTGCCAAGCATCTGGACGTTGGCGTTCTGGAGGGTGAAGCCGCGCTCCTCCGAGATCACTACTGCACCGGTGAGGGTGGCAATGTCCTGGAGCATTTCCTTGCGGCGGTCTCCGAAGCCGGGGGCCTTCACTGCAGCAACCTTGAGGGTGCCGCGAAGACGGTTCACAACGAGGGTTGTGAGGGCCTGCCCCTCTACGTCCTCTGCTATGATAAGGAGGCTGCGGCCTTCCCTGGCAACGGGCTCAAGAACGGGCATAAGGTCCTCCATATTGGAGATCTTCTTGTCCGTAAGGAGGATGTAGGCGTCGTCAAGGACTGCTTCCATCTTGTCTCCGTTGGTCATAAAGTAAGGGCTGATATAACCGCGGTCGAACTGCATTCCTTCAACCACTTTCACCTCTGTCTCAGTGCCCTTGGCTTCCTCTACGGTGATGACGCCGTCCTTCTTTACCTTTGCCATAGCATCGGCAATGAGTTTACCGATCTGGGCGTCATTGTTGGCCGATACAGTACCAACCTGCTCCACCTTGGAGTAGTCCTCGCCTACCGGCTGGCTCTGCTTCTTGAGGTCTGCCACAACGGCAGCAACGGCCTTGTCAATGCCCTTCTTGAGGTCCATGGGGTTGGCGCCGGCGGCTACGTTCTTGAGGCCTACGTTGATGATGGCCTGTGCAAGCACGGTAGCGGTTGTGGTGCCGTCACCTGCCTGGTCGTTGGTCTTGGAGGCAACCTCCTTCACCATCTGGGCGCCCATGTTCTGGAACTGGTCTTCAAGTTCCACTTCCTTTGCTACGGTTACGCCGTCCTTGGTGATCTGGGGAGCGCCGAACTTCTTGGCGATGACAACGTTACGGCCTTTGGGGCCAAGCGTTACCTTAACTGCATTTGCAAGTGCATCTGCGCCTTCCTTCATGGCGGCGCGGACGTCTGTATTGAATTTGATTTCCTTTGCCATAATTACAGAATTGCTAGTATATCAGACTGCTTTACGATGAGGTACTTCTTGCCATCCACGGTTACCTCTGTGCCGGCATACTTTCCGTAAAGGACGGTTTCACCTTCCTTTACTTCCATTGGCTCATCCTTGGCTCCGGGGCCTACGGCGACAATCACTCCCTGCTGGGGTTTTTCCTTGGCGTTGTCCGGGATGTAGAGGCCCCCGGCGGTCATGGTTTCGGCCTCTTTGGGCTCGATAACCACTCTTGTTCCTAATGGTCTAAGCATAGTTTATTGTGTTTTTAGTTTGTTCGTCTATGCCGATATATAATCAACGCCCGTGCCAAGGGCCCGGGCACTGACAAAATGTCATAAAGCGTTAGAGGGCGTTTACCGCCTGCGCCTTTACCTTGAAGAAATTGCCGCTGCCGTCGGACAGGATGCGGTATTCACCGTGATTGCCCCAGGGGGCCGGACGGTCTTTTATCTCCATATCCTCACCGGTGTCGTTGGAGACATACTTTTCAATTGACTTATGCCATTCCTTTATGCGGGCGGCGGCAACATCGGCTTTGAAATCACTTGCGCAGAGTTCTTTCAAATATGAAACATAAAGGGCTTTCCACTCAGGCTTTGCAAGAAGTTTCATAAGGAGAGGATAACTCTGGTGGCCCCACTTGAGGGGGTCCTTCCTGCCCGAATCCTGAATGACGCCGCAGTCCATACTGGTGCCAAGGGTATTGTCGTAGTCATAGGGGATGAAGAAGAACTTGCCCTGGGGATTGAAGTAGAAATAGTAGTTGTTGGAGTTATTCCAGTAGTCGTCCCACATACCAACTGCTACGTTCACGGCGTATGTCCTGAGAAGAAGCGGAACGTCCATCGCAGTTTCCGCCCAGGAGAAGAACTCCTCCCCGGACTTATTGTTAAGGTTACGGATGAAGGCCTGAAGTTCTGACTTTGCGGCGGGGAATTCCGCTGCATCCGACTTAAGTTCGTAGGTGAAATCAGTCTTGTTGTCATCGGCCCCCATATAGGCATTGGGATCCTTGAAATCTGCGCCCCAGCGGGCTTTCCAGAGGTGGCCGCCCTTTCCGCCGAAGGCATCCTGGCGGCGCTTGATGTAATCTCCCTTCACGTGCTCCATCAGTTCATACACGCCCATATAGGTTTCCTTATTGCCGATTTTTACCCAGAGGCGGGTGTAGCCTGAACTGACGGCGGTCCATACGCCTGCGCGGTGGAAGAGGTCGTAGCAGAAGACTTCCCGGCAGTAAGCGGGGTCATCCTTGAACCACTTGAGGTCAAGGCGGGATGTGCCAAGGAGTTTCTGATCCTTAACGTATTCACTGAAATGAAGGCCGAAGTGGACATGGTGGAGGTTTCCGGCCTCTCCCGGGTAACGGCGGGAGGTGTTGCCCTTAAGTCGAAGGCCGGCCTTTGTTACTTCCTGAGTTTTTCCGCCTTCAGAATATGCAACATTTACCGGAATGTACTCCTGCGTGTTGTTGTTCCTGTTGAATGCGTCAAGAAGGGTTTGCCAGTCCTTTTCAGTAATTGTGATACGGACCTCGGGGACTTCCCCGCTTTCAGGAAGGACGGGGATGAGACGGGGATTGTCACGGCTGACGGGGGTTGAGTCATCGGCCGCGCCGGGCTGTTCCTGTGCGTTGGGGCCGGGAATTATCTCCGGCTTGCCGCAGGCGGCTGCAAGAACTGCGCACAATATGAAAAACACACGTTTCATTCACGCAAATATACTTACTTTTTCCGAAAAGGATTAGTATATTTGTAGTGTTATGGAAACAATCACAAACAAATATTTTGAAGGAGAGCGTCCGCTGTATTGCAGGAGGGACGGGCTCAGGCTGGAGGGCGTGAAGATAGGCCCCGGAGAATCAAGCCTTAAGGAATGCGCAAACATTGAGGCGGTTGACTGTGAATTTTCAGGAAAGTATCCTTTCTGGGAATGCGACGGCTTCACCATCCGGAACTGCGTTTTCAGGGAGGGCGCCCGCGCCGCTCTATGGTACACCCGCGGCTGCCGGATGTATGATACCCTTGTGGAAGCGCCAAAGATGTTCCGCCGCATTTCCGACGTATACCTTGAGAATGTGAAGATGCCTATGGCCCAGGAAACATTCTGGGACTGTTCGGATATAAGGCTCAGGAATGTGGAGACGCGTGACGCCAACTACATCTTCATGCACTCTGAGAACATAGACATAGACGGCTACACGCTCTATGGCAACTACTCATTCCAGTATGTAAAGAATGCCGTTATCCGTAACGCCAATCTCCAGACAAAGGACGCCTTCTGGGAAAGTGAGAACATCACGGTTTACGATTCCGTGATAAACGGGGAGTTCCTGGCGTGGTACTCAAAGAACCTGCGCCTGGTGCGCTGCCGTATTGGCGGAACGCAGCCGCTCTGCTACTGTGAGAACCTTATACTTGAAGACTGCACGTTTGAGCCGGACGCAGACCTTGCGTTTGAGTACAGCAGCGTTCAGGCTACGGTTAACGGCCATATTGTTTCAGTGAAGAATCCCCGTTCCGGCTATATCAAGGCCGGCAGCATAGGAGAAGTAATTCTGGATGAAAACATTAAAGCCCCCGGAAACTGTGAAATACAATTTTGATACCTGCCCGTCCCGCAAGGGTACGGAGAGCGTAAAGTGGGACCTTTATCCCGGAACGCTGCCGCTGTGGGTGGCCGATATGGACTTTGAAGTTGCCCCGGAAATCAGGGCTGCGCTTCAGAGGAGGCTGGACCACGGCGTGTTTGGCTATGAACTTCTGCCTGACAACTATTTCCTTGTAATGAACCGCTGGTTTTCCGCACGGCATGGCTGGAAAGGCATTTCCCGTAAGAACATTGTTCCTACAACCGGCGTTATAGCGGCGTACTCCGCCGCCATAAAAGCAATGACAGTTCCAGGTGACAAGGTGATTGTGATGACTCCGTGTTACAACGCCTTTTTCCCCGCCATCCGAAACAACAAGTGCATCCAGGCTTCCTGCCCGCTTCACTATGAGGACGGTCTGTACACGGTGGACTGGGACCTTCTTGAGAAACTTGCCCGGGAATCCAGGGTGCTGCTTCTCTGCAACCCTCACAACCCGGTTGGGCGCGTATGGACAAGGGAAGAACTTCTCCGTATGGCGGAAATCTGCCTGCGCAATAACGTTTTTGTGGTATCTGATGAGATCCACTGCGAACTCACATACCAGGGTCACGACTACACTCCCTGGGCCACGCTCCCGGAGCAGTACGTTTTAAATTCCGTAACCTGTTTCTCCCCCACAAAGCCTTTCAACCTTGCCGGGATCCAGATTGCAAACATATATGCGGCGTCCCCTGAGGTGCTTGCCAGGATGGACCGCGCAATCAATGACAACGAATGCTGTGACGTGAATGTCTTTGGCGCCGCGGCCCTTCAGGCGGCTTACAGTGAGGGCGGTCCCTGGCTGGATGCGCTCCGCGAATACCTCTGGCACAACGCCCGCACCGTGTACTGCTTCCTGGAAGATGAGATTCCTCTTGTATCGGCCCCTCCGCTTGAAGGAACTTACCTGATGTGGCTGGACTGCAGGGAATATCGGCCCGAAGGGATGCCGCTTGAAGGCTTCAGCGAGGCTCTTGGGGAACACCTGAGACTTAATCACGGGCTGGTCCTCAGCACCGGCACAATATATGGAGAAGCCGGGGAGGGCTTTATGCGCCTTAACATAGCCTGCCCGCGCAGTACGCTGCTGGAAGGGCTGTCAAGGCTGAAGGACGGGCTGGCCGTGTTTGCCGCCCGTGGAGCCAAATGATTGATTTACAGCCGATTATCCAAAAGAGGGTGCGATTTTTCCGGCACCCTGAAACGCATAATTTATTGATTATGAAACATTTATCTCCACGCGCCGCGGGTTGGGCGGCAAACAGTGCACTGCTTCTGGCAGGGTTAATGGTGGCCTTTGGACTCTCTGGCTGCAGAAACGGTGGCAGGAAGGCTACTTCTCCCAGCGCAGAGGACTTTGCGCCGTACATCAAGGCATACACCGGCGGCATTGTCACCCAGGATGCCGTGATCCGCATCGATCTGACGGAAGATGCCGCCCAGATGCCCACGGATGGCCTTTTCAACACCAGCCCCAAAACTGAAGGCACCGTGGTATGGACAAGCCCCAGTACCGTCACCTACACCCCGGAAAAACTCCTTGTAGGCAAAAACTACAACGTCCGTTTTGCCCTTGGAAAGGTTATGGACGAGGCTCCGGAACAGTTTAACTTCTCAATCACCGTCAAGGGCATTTCGGAACCTGAAGAGGAACTGGAGGAACAGGATAACGGGGAGGCCTTCCGAGTAAGGAAAGCCACCATGGAGCAGGGCCGCATTGACGTTGTCCTGAGCGCGGAACCGGTGAATGCGAAGGTAAAGGGCCTTGTGGAACTTGCCGGCGTATCCAGGAGTTATATCCAGGTAAATGACAACGTTCTCTCCGTGCACTTTGAAGGCGCGAAAGATGAGATTACCCTCACGATAGACGAGGCCCTTAAGGACGCCCAGGGCAATACCCTTGGCCGTAAGTACACCCGTACGTTCAGCCAGAGCGAGGAAAAACCCGCCGTGGAGATTCCCCTGAGAGGTAACATCCTCCCCGACAAGGAAGCCCTCATCCTCCCCTTCCGCGCCGTGAATCTTGGCGCCGTGGAGGTTCGCGTCATAAAGATATATGAAAAGAATGTCCTTGCTTTCCTCCAGGACAACGACCTTGACGGCCGAAGCAACCTAAGGCGAAGCGGCAGGCTCATCTACCGCGGAGACGTTGCCCTTGACGCCACCAAAGACCTCCACAGATGGAACACCCACAGCATAGACCTGAGCGGTCTTTTCAAGCAGGAGCCCGGCGCCATCTACCGCATAAGGCTCAGTTACCGCCAGGACCAGAGCCTCTGGGGAGGGAAGGAATATATGCGCAGCCTTTCCGCCCCCACCGGAAAACCCACGGAGGCCGATGAAGCCACCTGGGACACCCCCAACAGTTACTACTGGGACAACGACTACAACTGGGAGGAGTACAACTGGAAGGAGGCCGATGACCCCTCCAAGCCTTCCTATTATATGGACAGCGACCGCTTCCCCGCAGTGCAACTCATTTCCAGCGACCTTGGCCTGATGGCAGAGTACGCCGGCGGAGACCGCATATGGGTGGCGGCCACTGACCTTATCGGCGCCCAGCCCGTCTCCGGTGCGCAGATTGAGGTTTTCGACTTCCAACTCCAGAGCCTTGCAAAAAGCAGTACAGACGGCAACGGCCTAGCCGAACTACCCGTTTCACGCAAGCCTTTTGCCGTTGTTGCCAAGGCCGGCGGCAGCACAGCATACCTTAAGGTAACAGATGGTAACGAGCGTTCACTCAGCCGCTTTGATGTTGGAGGTGAGACCATCACCAAGGGCCTGAAATGTTTCATTTACGGAGAACGCGGAGTATGGCGTCCCGGTGACACACTCCACGTAACCGCCATTGTGGCCGATAAAAACAAATCCCTTCCTGAAGGCCACCCCGCAAACCTGGAAGTATTCACGCCCCAGGGACAGTTCTACGCCAAATACGTAAAGAAAGGCAAGGACGGCTTCTACAGTTTTGCCATTCCAACTAAGGCCGATGACCCCACCGGCTATTGGAACGCATACCTGAAGGTTGGCGGAAGCAGTTTCCACAAGACTTTACATATTGAAACAATAAAGCCCAACAGGCTCAAGATCAACACATCCTACCCCGATATCCTCCAGGCCGGAGAAAAGATAACGGTAAAGACTGAGGCAACCTGGCTCACGGGCGGAGTTGCCGGCGGTAATAACGTAAGGGCCCAGATCACCCTGAGAAAGGCCGGCAGCACTGCCTTCAAGGGTTTTGAAAAATATACATTCAATAACCCGGCAAGTCAGTTTACAAGTACGGAGTATGACCTTTATAAGGGCCGGATGGACGCACAGGGCAACTTCAGCACCCAGGTACAACTTCCCCTTGCGCAAAGCGCTCCCGGTATGCTCAGGGCAACCGTGGTCACATCCGTGGAAGAACCCGGAGGAGACGAGAGTTTCACAACCGAGACCATTCCCTACTCTCCATACAGCGCTTACGTAGGCCTGAAAGTTCCGGATGGAGAATACCTTGAAACTGACAGGGACCAGGTTTTCAAAATTGCATCAGTTGACGCCCGCGGTAACAGGATCAAAGGCCGCAAGATTGAATATGCGGTGTACAAAGTGGGCTGGAACTGGTGGTGGGACAACCCCGGCGGAGACCTTGACGCATACGTTTCCGGCAACTCCGTGAAGAAGATTGCTAACGGAAATGTTGTTAGTGGTAACACTGATGTTTTATTCACTGTGCGTGAAGAATATCCGGAGTGGGGCAGGTACCTCATACTGGCACGTGACACTGGTAGTGGTCACGTTACTGGTAATTTTGTAACATTTGACTGGCCGGAGTACCGTGGAAGGGCTTCAAGGAAGGATCCCGAGGCCCTCACTATGATTACGTTCTCTACTGACAAACCATCCTATACCGTTGGAGAAAAAGCCAAGGTGTACATACCTGGAGCAAGGAATGGCCGCGCTCTGGTATCACTGGAGAATGCCAGTGGAATCATTTCCAGGACCTGGGTAAGGACATCGGAAAATGATACTCCATATGAAATAAGCATCACGCCGGAAATGGCGCCTAACTTCTACATCAACATTACGCTGCTCCAGCCATACGGCAACAGCGCCAACGATCTCCCTATAAGACTCTATGGCGTGCAGCGCGTGAATGTGGAGAATCCCGGCTCACACCTTGCGCCGGCTGTATCAATTCCTGATATCCTTCACCCAGAGGAAGAGTTTACGGTAAAGGTATCCGAAAAGAACGGAAAGCCTATGACCTACACTCTTGCCATAGTGGACGAAGGCCTTCTGGATCTCACCGCCTTCAAGACCCCGGATCCCTGGAGCCGGATGTTCAGGCCCGAAGCCCTTGGTGTCAAGACTTGGGATCTCTATGACCAGGTAATAGGCGCTTATGGAGCGAAACTCTCCCCGCTTGCCGCTATCGGCGGTGACGAGGACGCCATAAAGAACGCCCGCAAGGACAACCGTTTCAATCCCGCCGTACTCTTTGTGGAGCCCAGGACTCTTAAGGCAAAGGGCACGGATGTTCTGAAACTCAAACTCCCTATGTATGTTGGAAGCGTCCGCGTTATGCTCATCGCCGCCCACGACGGAGCCTACGGAAACGCTGAAAAGACTGTGACCGTACAGAATCCGCTGATGGTTGTCACCACCCTGCCCCGTATCCTTGGAAACGGAGAAGAAGTTAAGGTTCCGGTCAACGTCTTTGCAATGGAAGAGGATGTCAAGGAGGCAACCGTCAGCATCAAGGCCGACGGCCCGGCAAGCATTTCAGGCCCTTCAACCCAGAAACTCAGTTTCAGCGGCAAGGGAGACAAACTGATTAGTTTTGGCCTCAAGGCAAACGGAGAGGGCGTGACCCACGTTACGGTTGACGCATCCGGTTCCGGCCACAAGGCATCCGAGACAATTGCCCTTACCGTCCAGAACCCTTATCCTGAGGTAACAAAGGTTGAACGCTTTATCCTTGAAAAGGGCCAGTCCCGCGTGATTCCGGAAGGATCCACCGTGCAACTTGCAGGATTCCCTGCCCTTGACGCAAGGAAAATGTATCTGGATATGAAACAGTATCCGTACAGTTGCGGAGAGCAGTTATCGGCAAGAGGAATTACCATCCTCAGCCTTCTTCCCATGCTGGGAGCGGAGGACAAGGCCGATGCAAAGGCTCTGATTCCCGAACTGATCCAGACCCTCTATTCAAGGCAGAACCAGGACGGCGGCTTTGGATACTGGAGCGGCGGCAAGAGCGACCCCTGGGTGTCGTCTATGGCCGGGCACTTCCTTACCCTTGCCGGGAAGGACGGCTTTGCGGTGAACCCCGGAGTCATCAAATCCTGGAAGAGTTTTGAGAAGAAGATGAGCCAGGCATACAGGCTGCTGGGCAAAGACTGGTTCCCTCAACTAGACGAGGCGTACAGGCTGTACGTCCTTGCTCTTGCCGGAGAGCCCAACCTCTCTTCGATGAACCGCCTCAAGGAATCCGGAAAACTTGGAGAACGCGCGCGCTGGATGCTTTCAAGCGCCTACGCCATCTCCGGCAAGAAGGCTCAGGCCGATGCTCTCCTTGAAGGCATAGGAAAGGAGTTCCCGGAATACGAACCCTACAATTTAACTTTTGGAACATCCACGCGTGACCGGATGGTTGCCCTTGAAGCGCTTGCGCGTACTGAAAGGATTGCCGACGCCCTTGCCCTTGCTTCCGAAGAACTGCCCGTATCCGAACTTTCTACCCAGGAAAGCGCCTTTACCGCCATAGCATACAGGGCGCTGTATGATAAGGTACCCGCAAGCGCGCCCAGCGTGAAGGAGAATGAGAAAAAGGTTGAGAACAGCACCGAAGGAAGGCTCTACGGCACCATTCTCACCGCCTCACGTGAACCCAGGTCCAAGGCCCTCTCCAACGGTCTCAAACTGGAAGTCAGGTATGTGGGTGAAGACGGAAAGACGCTCAATCCTCAGGCCATAGCGCAGGGAACTCGCTTCAAGGCCTATATAAAAGTGATCAATGCCTCACCCGCCCGCGCGCTTGAGTCCCTGGCTCTGAGCCTTGCCATTCCTTCCGGCTGGGAGATCCTTAACGACCGCCTCACCGGCGCCGTTACTGAGGAAAACGGCTATGACCACCTTGACATCCGTGACACCAGGGCCGACTGGTTCTTCGGCCTGCCCGCCGGAAGGTTCAAGACATTCAGTATCGGCCTTCGTGCCGCGTACGAGGGCAAGTTTGTAATGCCCGCCACGGTGTGCCAGGCAATGTATGAGCCAGCCATCAACGCCAGCACCACTGACGGCGTGGCAGTTGTACAGTAATTTATGACGATAGGCACAAAAAACGCCCCAAAACGTGCTCAAAGAACCCTAAAATGGGTCTTTGAGCACAAAATATGGGTGTTTTTGTGCTTATCGGTTCTTCTGGCCTGGCTGCTGTGCCTTCCACGTAACCTTTTCAAGGGAACGGTATACTCCACGGTTGTTGAGAGTGCGGAGGGAGAACTCCTTGGAGCCAGGATTGCGGCTGACGGGCAGTGGCGCTTTCCGCCGTCGGCCGAAGTCCCGGAGCGCTTTGCCACCGCCCTGGTGCAATTTGAGGACAAAAGGTTCTGGTGGCATCCGGGGGTAGATTTCCTTGCCATTGGGCGCGCATTCAAGGACAATATAAAGGAAGGGCACACCGTGAGCGGCGGATCCACCATCACAATGCAGGTGATACGTCTTTCACGCGGAAAAGAGCGCACAATATGGCAGAAAATCATTGAGGCCGTGCAGGCCACAAGACTGGAACTGAGGTACTCCAAGAAAAAGATTCTTGCCCTCTACGCATCACACGCCCCGTTTGGCGGCAACGTTGTGGGACTTGAGGCCGCAGCATGGCGATATTTCGGCAGGCCGGCCGATGAACTCTCCTGGGCCGAATCCGCCACACTTGCAATACTCCCCAATTCACCCGCATCGATGCACCCCGGGAAAAACAGGGAGCAATTGAAAAGTAAAAGGGACAGACTTCTTGAACGCTTATGCAAAAAAGGATACATAGACAGGGAAACACTTGAAGCGTCAATAGAGGAGCCGCTACCTGAAGTATCACTTCAACTACCAAACTACGCAAGGCACTATATTGAACATTGCAAGAAAGGAGAAAGGACAGGGACCGGCATTCAATATTTCCTACAAAGAGCAGTAGAGGAAGTATGTGACAGAAGAAGTGACGACCTTGCGGAGGAAGGGATTGCCGATATGGCTGCAGTTGTCATAGACAACGATAGCGGAGAAATCATAGCATACGTTGGTAACACGTCAAAAGACAGGAAAAGGCCAGGGGTAGACGTAGATGTTGCATCGTCGCCAAGATCCACAGGCAGCATACTTAAGCCAGCCTTATATAAAGCATCACTTGAGGAAGGCACCATCCTTCCAGGGACACTGCTCCCGGACATTCCCGTAAACCTCAGCGGATTTGCCCCCCAGAACTTTGACCACCAGTACTATGGAGCGGTGAACGCCAATGAGGCCCTTGCACGATCCCTTAACATCCCCGCTGTTTTTTTACTCCAGGAATACGGCGTCCCGAAGTTTCTGGACGTGTTGCGAAAATGTAACATCTCTACATTAGAAAATGAAGCAACTCATTATGGACTGTCACTAATTCTAGGCGGCGGTGAGTGCCGCCTTGACGAGGTAACAAGGATGTACTCAATAATGGCCGTAGAGGCCACTGAGAGCCTTTCGGCCTGGTATACGCTGGATGCCCTCAAAGAAGTTAACCGTCCCGACGAACTGGACTGGCGGCTCATAAGATCCGTCAGGAAAGCAGCCTGGAAAACCGGCACCAGTTATGGATTCAGGGACGCCTGGGCCGTGGGAATGACGCCCCACTATACAATTGGCGTTTGGGCAGGAAACGCCGAGGGACAGGGCGTAGCGGGCCTTACAGGAGCCCGTGCTGCCGGCCCCGTAATGTTTGACATCCTGAACTTGCTACCTGCAGAAACCACCTGGTTTGAGATGCCCGTAGGGGCCGGGCAGGACGTTAAGATATGCACCGTAAGCGGCTATCTTGCGGGACCTGACTGCACAGAAACTGAAGAGATCCTTATACCGGAAGCCGGCCTGGAAACAGAGCCTTGCCCATACCATAAGACAGGTGAATTTGTGCTCCCGCCGGCAATGGAATGGTACTACAGGCCGCATCACCCGGAATATAAAGGCGCCACACGTAATACAACAACTGCAGCAATTGCGTTTATATACCCGGCAAACGGCAGCACACTGCAACTCCCCCGTCAACTCTCAGGAGAGATTGAAGGCGCCGTATTCAGAGCAGCCCATCACAATCCAGAAACAAAAATATGGTGGCATATGGACGGCACTTACATAGGAGAAACGCAACTTATCCACGAGATGAGACTCTCCCCCGCCAAAGGAAAACACATACTCACAATAGTGGACGAGAACGGAGAGACCGCCTCAATTGTCTTCTACGTGAACTAGCGCCAGGTGTTGCCGATATCCCAGTGTACTGCATATTGGAACGTTGTTTTAGACTCCGTAAGGTCAAATTCTTCAAGAATGAGAGCCTTGGCCTGAGGATACTCCTCCAGCCACTTTCCAACCGTTACAACAAACCTGTCTTCATCCATCAGATAGAATACCCTGCCCCGGGGTTTATTCTCATAAGGGCCGATAAAAGGCCCGCTGCCGTCTCCGTGGTGCTTTTGCCTGTTATACTCCTTACGCCATACATCTTCGTGCATCTCAGAGCACGTTATACGGCCATCAGAAGCATTTGCCTTAGTATAATCACGCACAGGGTGTGAAACAACACCTAAGAGCTCATTCCAGGCGCTATTATACCAGAAAATTCCAACCTTTGGATCATTCCCGTGCCCACGGTTAGCCTCCATTTGCCGCAGCATAGATAAATAATCGTCCTCTGAGACCTTTCTTAGCCTGGAAGGGAGTTCCTCATATGAAGGAAGCAGTTCATTGCCTATACTCAGAACTACAGCATAATCCTTCTCATAATAATAGAGAATCATACCACTTCCATTGTAGCGGCGTTCAAGATAATCAGGAAAAAGCGGGTCCAGGGGCTCTGGAGAGCCTATTCCCTCAAGGGGATGCTCCTTGATGTCAAGAAGAATTCCCTTCACCTGTTCAGCGTACCGTACGCTCTTACTCTTAAGCGTCTGATACTGATACTGTGCCTTGGGACTCAGATACAGTTTCATAAAGCATCAATATCAGTAACCTCAATTAACTGGCCTGCCGCCATTTGGTTAATGGCTTCCTTAAGATCCCGCATAGCCGGAGTATTGCTAAGAAACTCCAGCCTTCGCTGCAATGCATTATACTCCTTTAAAGGAATAAGCACCGCACCGTTGTCCCCTTTGGTAATAATAAGGGGCTCCTCAGTAATGAGGACATTGTCATAATACTGCTTGATGTTGGCACGAAAGCCGGAAATGGTTGTAATTTGCATAGTTCAATATTTTGTACAAATATAAGTACAATACAGGAAAGAAGCAAAAAAATAAGGCGTCCCTCACCAAAAGACGCCAACTCACGGTATGTTTCAAATTTAAAATGTATCAATTTTAATACACGAAGGAGCAACTCATTCAGAGAGCGTTATTGTGGCAGAGCACAAAGGCAGCATTTGGTTGTACTTGAGGGACTGCCACGTGTTTCCGCCATCAAGTACAATGAGAGAGTGCTTTTTCTGGGCCGACGACAGACTGAAGTCCCTGAGAATCTCAAGAACGCGAGCCTTGTCATCACCATAGTACGAATTTTCAACTGTGGCGGCAAGTTTTTCCCAGTCTACTTCACGTGAGGACACAGTTATCCTGTCGGAGGCATAGCCCAGATTTTTCACTAAATAGTCCTTGACGCTCTGCGCTCTTGCAAGCGAGAGTTTCTCATTTGCCGACGGGCTACCGTCCGGTGATGCGTAACCCGCAATGGATATTGCACCGGTGTAACCTTCATCTATCTTTTTCTTTATTTTGCTTAACGTTGCGCAGTTGCCTTCATTAAGATCCAACTGGCGGTGAGCCCTTCGGAACAAAATCTCATCATCACCCTGCTCCTGACCTTCTCCAGCCAGAACAACACGGATCTCTGTTTTCCTCAAAGCCGGGAAAGCATTTTTCATAAGATCTTCCCAGGCTTCTCCCACCCAGAGGTCCTGGAGTTGGGTTTTCCTGTTCTTACCTGCCGCTCCTATAATCTTAAGCGCCTCATCCTTCCAGGGTTTGTCCGAGCGGCGAAGGTAATTGGCCACGCCTTCCCAATCTTCATCAACAGTCTTGACAACAAATATAGAGTCGGGAAGTGAGTAACGCTCCTGAAGATAATGTACGGAACAGAAAGCCCTCTCTCCTGCAAGACGCTTGTTCACGGAATAAGGTCCATCAGGTGAAGATGAGGAAACGACTTCAATCCTGGAGACAGCTGCACCTGAAGAAAGGACATTGTCCAGAGTGCTCACGGCCTTACCATTATGGCGGAATTCCTGATTAACCTCTGTCTTTCCAACCTGGTAGCCAATACGGGCCGATACACTGTGCCCCACAGGAGCGGCGAATGCCCCAATGCAACTTCCCAGCAGCGCCAGAACCGATATGATTCCCCTTACTTTCATTGAAGATCCAGCGTACCTGAAGATTGACGGGACTTTTCCGCTACAAATTCCGACGGCGACTGCTTGTAGTAGTCCTTGAAAGCCGTGGAGAAATAGGAGGCCGATGCAAAACCGCACTCGCGTGCGACATCGGCAATGGTGAGTTTACCCTCCAGCAGAAGCCTGGAGGCGTGGTCCATACGTATGAACTTGAATACGGCCGACGGAGAATACCCCGTCTGCGCCTTAAGTTTACGGTTTACGTGAATACGTGAAATGTCAAGGTCTGCGGCCACCTGTTCCACGCCGTATCCCGGATTGGAAAGATTGGCTATGACAAGATCCCACACCTTCTGGCCAAATTCAGAGGACCTCAGAGCCTCCTCAATGCCTTCAGGGGCCGATACCACCTCCTCTGCTGCAGGAGATTCCTCCTGAACGGGAGCGGCTTCAACAACAGGGTTTTCTGTCTTCTGAACTAACGGCTGCTCTCGCTTTTGGACCACTGGCGTTGCCTTCGGGACATCTTTCTTCTCCTCTTTACGCTTTCTGAAAAGAAGGAAGCCAAGAAGCACGCCAAGGCAAAGCCCGAGGACTATCCAAAGGATCGCAAACAGGGCCGAACCCTTCTTCTTCTCTTCCGGAGCCTGTACTTGAGACTCCGCCTCCGGTTCATATTCAAACTCAGGCAAGGATCCGGGAGATACACTGAAAGGTAAAGTCCTTACAACTTCCGGTGTGCTGCCCTGCAGAGAATAAAGCAGGCTGTCCTTTATTATATAAGGTATACCGGCCGATTCTGAGAGCGCGCCAACTCCGGATTCAAAAGATGGAACCGCAGAAAAGCCCTCTACGGAAGTGTAGCGGGTAAGAGCGCCGGATGCATCCAGGATATACAGCGTGCCGGCGGCGTCAAAGACAAGTGACTGAGCCGTTACGTCATACTTAAGCACGCGGCCGTTGCGGCCGAACCTTAGAAGGCCGTCCGACTCCGTTGCCATCCACACAGAGCCATCCGTGGGGCTCACTGCGGTGACAGGAGAAGTTTCAGAAGCAAAGCATAAAACCTGCGCCTGAAGGGCCAGAATAAGGGCAAACGGTATGAGCAGTTTCCAATTCAAAAAAATGTACGCCTTATATAAGACGTACAAATTTAATTTAATTTTTGGAACATTGCAAGAATAAAAGCCAAAATTGTCAGTTATTGCCGTGAGGGACAATGTTGGAAAGGCCGCTGTTACCTTTCAGGGCAGGGTTAAGCCATATCTCGCCGTCTGAGTTAACGGGCTGTCAGACAGGGCTTTATAAGCGGGCTATATTGTTGTGACCTGTTTTCTATTTTGAAACATCCGTTAACGGAAGCCCCAAATGTTTGGCTACGGTGTTAAGGAGTTTATCCATCACTATGGGCTTTGTGATGAAGTCATCGGCGCCAAGATTGAACGCCTTTACAATGTCCTCATTTGAGTTCAGAGCAGACAGGACAACTATCTTCACATCCTTCCACGCGGGGTTCTCCCTTACGGCCTCAATCACCTCAAAACCGTTCATCAGGGGCATAAGGATATCAAGGAGCACAAGATCCGGCTTCTGATAGTAGAATTCCTTCATACACTCCAGCCCGTTTTCACACTGGTGTACATTGAAATTGAAGTTACCAAGCATCTTTTCCACCAGAACACGGTTCAGGGGAACATCGTCTACGATAAGGATGCGGAACTGGGAAAAATCTAGATTACTGTGCATTCTGCCTGTCCCTCGCTACCAGCCACACCTTGGGAGTCATGCCGGTAATTTTCTTGAAAATGTTGTTGAATGATGACGCGCTGAGGAAGCCGCAGGCCTGCGCAACCTCCGACTGCTTGGCGTCACGGTGATTGAGGAGATACTGCTCCGCGTAATCTATCCTGAGAGTGTTCAGAAGTTCAGGGAAACTCAGGTTATAGGTATTGTTGACCAGTTTGGAGATGTACGTCTTGTTGGTGTGAAGGCGCTCTGCTATGTCTCCAAGGCTGAGGCTGGGCTGCAGGAACAGTTGCTCGTTGACCATAAGGTTCTGGAAACGCGCCAGAAGGCTGTCATCCCACGATCCTGCCACGTTGGAGAAGAGTTTTTCCTTCACGGCGGTCATCTCTGCGGGAGTCATCTGGTCCATATGGAGGGTTTCCCCTATCTTTTCCTGGAAACGTACCAGGGCATCTTGTTCGGCCTCATCAAGCAGTTCTTCCATCATCATCTCAACAATGGGGCCCTTAATGGACTGATTGTAGTTGTAGAACATCACGTGCTGGGCCTGTATGAGGGTAACCTTCTTCTTTTCCCCAAGGAAAGAGCACAGCATAAAGGCAAAATACCAGGAGCACACAAGCACGGCCTGGGCAATGGCAATCCAGGGATGGGAGTCGAAGATATCCTTGAAGAAAAACACCTTTGAGAGGATGTAGACACCAGCTATGATCATTGTGGAAAGTTGAAGTTCCACCACGCGGACGCTTTCTCCGCGGCGGAAATAGCGCCACACGTTGATAAAACTTATCTTGTGCCTGATCATAAACACAACCGTGTAGACAATTGCAACGGCAAACTCTACGCCCACTATGATTCTGTATCCAAGAGAAGCCCACAGGAAATATTCGTATTCCAGTTGCCCTTTGTACTGGGCGGCGATACCGGGGCCTTCAGTGTAAAGGCGCCACAGGAAAGAAGCCACGGCGTCCCTACCCATTGCTCCGGTAAGGGCCAGTGTGGCGAAGAGCAGGGATATGGGAATCAGGGCCCAAGTGTACTGAACTGGACGGAAACGCCTGTGCCAGCGGATCTTATCAAAATAAAGCCACAGAAGAGGAATCACGCTGGGACCGGCCAGCGTGGACATAATGTGACTGTAAACAACCATATATGTGTTTCTTCCGGGGGTGGAATAAATGGCGTCTGCGGCAAAATACATCATAAGGACTACCGACAACGTTGTCAGCAGCCAGTATGTGCTTGTCCTTCTGGATAAGAAGAAAAGGATGAATATCCAGAAGAGGCAAGCGGCGGCGGGAAGGAAGAGGAGAATCATCTAGAAATTGTCATTATTTTCATAAATCTTTGTTTCCCAGCCACTTACCGACGGAGAAAAAGTAATTTCAGTGTATATGCTGCTGAGGTCTATGCCAATATGGAAAGTATATTGGCGCCCGTAAACGAACACATTGTCCGGGAGAAGACCGTAAATCATATAGCGGAGAGTCTGGTTCTTGAGGGGCTCATAGTAGAAACCGTTAAGGTTGAAGCCCTCCACGTCAAAGACAACCTCCACATACTGTCTTCCCATAAGGATCTCATCAGGGATGGAATAGAAGCGGTGAGACTCCGCCAGACGGTCCACAAGGGAATCGTAACCCACAAATTTCTCATTTTCAGAGCCTACTCCCACCTTGGCGTCCCCTTCAAAAACCACCACGTTCCTGTAATATCCCTGACGGTGCCAGATTCCCTGGCTCAGGGTAACGTCATTGACAAACACGCCGGCCGATGCAACCTTATGGGCCACAAGCCGCCTCAGGTGCACAAGGCCCTGAAGTTCCGGTGAGGGAGTGACGTCACAGACGCAGAAACCGATGTCATTTGTAATGTGCTGGAATTCAAGGGGGATCATATTGAGTTGATTCACAGCCATTTCAACAGTCTTTGACACAAGCGGGCCGGCATCAGTTTCCTCCACGGTATATGGAATGTGATATGCCTGAAGATCATCCTCATAAGTCACATTGTGGACATAGGGATAATAGGCGCTGAAGGAAATGTTGTTGTCCTTTATCTTATCCCACGTATAAGGCTCAAAGAAAGTGCTATATGAATCACCGTTAGAGTAAACGGAAACGTTATCAAGTACAAGGGAATTTGTCTGATAGTCAATGCCCACAAGACCAAAGGGAAGATCAGAGGACATTGTTGCAATCATATTGTCATTCTGATCCACCGCCTTTGTGGCAGGACCGGACTTGGTTGCGGTGCGTTCAGGAGAGATTGACTCTCCCTCACGCGTAACTTCTATATCGAAGCCAACCTTCTGGGGCTTTGAAGCAGGCAGGGACATATCATTCTCCATCTTGAGGCAGGAGGAGAGCGAAACGAACGCCAGAGGCACCAGGAATAAGTTTATATTGGTTTTCATATAGTCTCTTTCATTAAAACCCGTTGCAAATTTAGCAATTATTTTTAAAGAAACAAAAATTATTTGAAAAAATTTGCGTTTTTATAATCATCCAGGCAAAACACGGCCACAGACCACTATAAAGGCGTTTTTATAGAGACGAAAAATAAATAATAAAGCGAAACGCAACGAAACGGACCCGAAGACCACTTGAAAAGAAACAAAAACGAATTCTGCAGATTCTGAAAAAGTATAAATAAGTTTGGCACAGTGCTTGAATTTACTCCACACAACACGCGCGCACACGCGTATATATAATAAGGTGTAGAGAAAAAGGAGAAATGCTGGCTATAAATGCCCTAAAAAGAGATATTAAAAACAATAACAAATTATTCTATTTTTAGAAAAATTAACGTTTTAGAAAAACCAAAAAGATTGTAAAAACGTAAAAAACTCTTTGTAGAAACGCGTAAAACAATGGTGTGTTACACTGTGGTATCTAAACGAAACGACTCGAAACATTTCACAGTATTATCAAAATCCTAAATCCCCCCTCCCAGGGCCCCCACAAGGCATTATTATAATGAAAATCACAGTATTCCGAAATCTTTTAGAAAAACACATTTTTTCAAAAAAAAGAAAAAATAATTTGCAGATTCAAAAATTTGATGTATATTTGCACGCTTTTACATCATTGCGCACGCGTGCGTGAGAGAAAAAAGTTGAAAGAATTATACCGGTAAAACTTTCGTAATTAACTGAAAATTGAGAACTTACGCTCATAACATTCTGAAAGCGGCAAGCGCTGCGGGCCTAAAGCTCGCACTGTGCCTTGTTATGCTCCTTCTGAGCGTTTTTTCTTTACGCGCGCAGGATAATGTGACGCGTGTGAGAGTTCTCTTCCCGTTTGACTCTGATTCCGTGATGGTGGGATACCGCAACAACGCCGCCCAACTTTCAGTTATCAGCAGCGCTGTGGCTTCTCTCCCCTCGGACGCAAAGGTTTCCGTCACTTCCTTCTCATCCCCTGAAGGAAATCTGGCATACAACCGCAACCTCTCCCTCCGCAGGGCCAAGGCAATGGAGTCCTACCTCACCAGGATCAATCCTTCCGTCAATGTTGAACTCCACCCCGGAGAAGAAGCCTGGACGGAACTCCGTGAATCCGTGATCTCTGACTCCCGCCTTGAGGAGAGTGTCCGTGATGCAGTCCTTGAGATCATCGGCAGCAATGATGATCTTGACGTCAAGGAGGCAAAACTTGCCGCCCTTCCCCAGTACAAGACCCTCTACGCAAATTATTTCAAGCAACTCCGCTACGCAGTCATCGAGCTGAGAATTGAAAATTCCGCAAAATCTGAGGAAGCGCACGCAAATTCTGAAATCTCGGAAAATGAGGACATGGCTCCTGCAAAGGCCGCCGGAAAGACCGTCAAGGTTGTAGAAAATGGCCTTCCTACCGTGTTCTACGCCATATCTGAGGATTTCATCCGTCCTTCCTACATGGGCAATGACGCTTCCATGAAGGAAATCATCCGTATCCTCAGGGCCGGCAACGTAAAGAGCTTGGTTTTAGAGGGCTCCGCATCACCTGAGGGTCCTGCAAAGGGTAACGAGCGCCTTTCAAAGGACCGCGTGGAGAATCTGAAGAACTACATCCTTGGAATGTTCCCGGAGATGGAAGACAAGATTAAGGTTGTTTCTAAAGAAACAGTTTCCGATGCAACGAATGAGGAAGAATTTGCATCCCTGCGCTACGCCCGCATTCTTAGTATGGAGGTAGAGGAGGAAGAAACTGCTGCTGAAACTGAAGGTGACAGCAAGGCCGAAGCCCAGAACGTGAACGAAAATGAGAGCGAAAAAGACGGAAATGACGGCGTTGACAAAAATGATAATGAAACCGCAGCAGAAGCCACTGTAGTTTCTGATACAACGGGCCAGAATGAACAAAGCGCAGTTGACAGCAGTGCCGTTGCAGACTACACCAAGGCTCCGCTCTTCGCCCTTACCGCCAATGGTCTTTACACCGCTGCCGGCGCAATCGCCACCGGTTTCCACGCAGTTCCCATCGCAGTTGGTTACGAAGTTCCCATCGGCAAGCACTGGAGCATCCAGTCCAACTACCTTATCACCGTTCCCTGGCAGCCCTGGAACAACAACGCAGACTGCGCAGAACTTATGCACTGGGATCTTGGCGCAAGGTGGTATCCCGGCTGGAGTTTCACAAAGCCTTTCAAGGCCAACCAGAACACCAGGGTACTTGAAGGCTGGTACGCATCCCTCTCCGCAGGTATGGGTTACTATGACTTCCAGCGCAACGGTAACGGTTACCAGGGTGAAGAAGCCCTCGGTTCCCTTGGCATCGGCTACAGCCTTTGCTTCAATGAACACTGGAGCCTCAACTTCGGTATCGGCGTGGGTCCTATGTACACCCGCTACCGTTACTACGAAGGCCGCTCCAACAATGAGCACCTTATGTACCGCTACGGCGGTACGTTCACATACTTTGGCGTCACCGATGCAAAGGTGACCCTCACCTATCTGTTCTACTACAAGAAACGTAACAGGAAGTAATGAGAAGACGCATTGTCATACTTGCTCTTGCAGTGCTTACAGTCCTCACCGGCTGTATGCGCCGTGACCTTGAGTATGGTAGCGTCAACATCAACCTCCGCCTCAGGATCAACCTCAACGTGCGCGTGAACGGCAACTTCGAAGAACTCCCCAATCCTGAGATGATGCGCGTTATGTTCTTTGATCCCGAGACCTTCGAACTCATCACCGAGAGTTACCTCCCTCCTACCGGCGGCCGTATATCACTTCCTCCGGGAAAATACAAGTTCATCGGTTACAATTTTGATACAGAGGCAACCCTCCTCCGCAATGACCGCAACTACTACTCCATTGAGGCTTACACCAACGAGGTATCCACCGCAATGAAGTCCAGTATCCTCAACTCCATCCGCTACGGCCGTTCCGCCACAAAGGGTGGCACCGACGAAGACGCCTGGGCGGCAGCGCTCACCAAGGTTCAGGAAAGCGCCATCATCTACGAGCCTGACCACCTCTTCGTAAGCCACCAGGATGTAGAGGTTCTCAATATCCAGGAAGACCAGACCATCGAGGCCGATGCAGAGACCATCATCGAGACCTGGCAGATCTCCGTCCGTATCAAGAATGAGCAGTATATGGCTTCAGCAAGGGCCCTGCTCACCGGACAGATCGCTTCCAACTTCATCGGCTTCCCCAAGGAAGAAGGCAAGACCGACACTGACGTTGTTCTGATGTTCGACATGAACGCCGGAACTGACAAATATGAAAATGATATCGTTGTAGGTAAGTTCAACACCTTTGGTAAGAACCCTCACGTAGAAAGCCGTCTCTGGCTCACCATCATCATCAAGACCGTGGGCGGAGACACAGTGGAATGGCACCGCGACATAACCGACGAATTCTTCACAGAAGACGCCATCGAGGACCAGACCATTTACATTGAAGAAGAAATTGAAGTTCCTCAGCCGGATCATCCCGGCGGCGGTGGAGGCGGAGGCTTCCAGCCCGGCGTGGATGACTGGGACGAAGAGAACGTACCCATAAACATTTAAAAATAGATATTTTTATTAATTTTAACCATTTTATAAACAATCAATCATTATGAAAACAAATCAATTGATTCTCGCAGCAGCACTGGTAGTGCTCGCAGCCTGCAACAAGACCAACGTTGACACCAACGTTGCAAAACTTGAAGGCGAGGAAATCGGCTTCAACGTAGTTAACCAGAAGGCCACCAAGGCCAATGGTGAAATCATCTCCGGTACCACCTATGGTCACGACAACACCTTCCAGGTATGGGGTTGGCAGAGCCAGGCCGGAGACTTCTCCGAGTTCTCCACCGACGACGCTTCCAACTTCATGAGCGACCTCACCATCTCCTGGACCGGTGGCCGTGACAGCCGCGCCGAGGCCTGGAGAAATGCAGCCAACTACTACTACTGGCCTTTCACCGGAAAGATCAGTTTCCTTGCTGTTCACCCTTCAGACGTTGCTCCTTCAACCACCGGTTGGGACGCTACTAACAAGAAGCCTCAGGCAACTGTCGCCGACTACACTATCACTCCCGGTTCCAACGAAACCGTTGACCTGATGTTTGCAACCAACGAAGGCGCCCGTCGCGCAGACGCTCTTCCCATGGTGTTCAAACACGCACTCTCTCAGATTGAGGTTAAGGTCAAGACCGACGAGGACTACAGCGCCGATGTCGCTTTCGATGTTGAGAGCGTGACTTTCAACAACATCGACCTCTCCGGTGATGTAGCTTATGTGAACGATGCTATCAGCTGGACTGACAATGACACCCAGACCCAGACTTGGACCTACTACGGCACCGTCCTCGAGGACATTACCGACAGCTATCAGCTCTACGGCGCCGCCAAGGTCAACATCCCTCAGCCTGCAACCGTAGCCGATGATCCCGCTACTGACGGCGTTATCGAAGGCACTTATCTCACCGTCGGTTACTCCATGGAGCAGACTGGCAGCGCTAAGATAACCGGTACCGTAAACATCTCCAAGCCTCAGCTTTGGGAGCCCGGCAAGAAGTATGTTTACACCCTTAACTTCAAGCTCAACGAGATCCTCTTTGATCCCACCGTTACAGACTGGGTAACTGTAAACGTTGACACCATCAACATCCTTGACTAATGAATAAAAACAATACAACCATGAAAAAGTTTTTCTTCCTTGCAGTTGCCGCAGTCGTAGCACTCGCCGCCTGCACCAAGAATGAGGCTGACAAGACTTCCTTTGAGAAGAGCCGTCAGATTAGCTTCTCAACCATCGCTGGTAAAGCCACTAAAACTCCGCTTTCCGGTACCATCTACAAGACCACCGATCCCACCTTCGGCGTGTTCTGCTATGCTCTTACCAATGGCAAAAACTGGACTGCCAACAGCGCAGACGGCCAGGCTTACATGGACAAGATTGAGATTTCCTACAACTCTACAGATAAGATTTGGGAGCCCGCCAGCACCTATTACTGGCCGCTGTCCGGTTCGCTTACCTTCACCGGCTTCTCTCCTTATACAGAGGCTTCTAAGGTAGCTTATGCTCCTGCCACCAAGGCCATGACCGTTACCGGCTATGTTGCCGCTGCTACCACAGCCGCTCAGACCGACCTTATGTGGGCCAACACACAGAAGGATCTCACCGACAACCAGAGCACCTATACCTCCGAGAGCGCGACCAGCACTCTCAAGGGTGTCAACATGGTTTTCCACCACGCTCTTTCCCAGGTCAAGTTCTTTGTCAAGAAGGCCGCAGGTCTTGATGACTACACCGTTACAGTCAACAGCATTACCTTCAATGCCATGTCTACCGGCACCCTCACCGTTACCGATGATTCTCCCGTTTGGGGCGCTGCTACCGTAAAGGCCGATTATGACAGCGAAGGTGCTGATGTCGTTGCTCCCAACAACTCCGCTGCTTTTGCAGTGGTCGGTAACGCCAACATGATGGTTCCCCAGACCCTTACCGCTGCGAACCCGCTCGTTGACAACGACCAGAAGTTCGTAATCACATATTCCCTCGAGAAGAGCGGTGTGGATCTCGGCCAGAAGGCTGTTACCGTGGCGCTCCGTACCACTGATGTTACAGCTTGGGAGCAGAACAAGATCTACAACTACAACATCGTCATCGACCTCAACAAGATCTACTTCAATCCTACCATGGTTGACTGGGTAAATGCAGATCCTCAGCCTACAGAAATCACAGTTAAGTAATCCGATTATTAAAATTTAAATTTTGTTACATACAATGAAAAAAGTTATCATCATCGCCGCTGCAGCACTTGCACTCGCAGCCTGCGCCAAGAACGAAGTAAACGTTCCTGAGGCATCACCCATCAACTTCGCTCCCAACGCTCTTGCCACCAAGGCTCTCATCCTCCCTGCAAGCGACTCCCCCGAGCAGCTGGCATTCCCTACCACCGAGAGCTTCAACGTATTCGCTTTTGCAGCCCTCGATGGCAGCACCTACAACTACACCACTCCCCTTATGGACGATGTCAACATCTCCAACCAGGGTGGTGACTGGAAGGCTACCACCGGAACCTACCTCTGGCCTGCTACCGGTAAGGTTGACTTCTATGCTTACTATCCTTCAACTCTGAACGCCACCTTCATCTCCGACGAAGAGCCCAAGGGCATCAACCTCACCGGCGTAAGCCTTGGCACCGCCATCGGCAGCCAGATCGATCCCCTTGTTGCTACCACCCTTGCACAGGTCGCAACCACCAAGCCTCAGGTAAGCCTTGTGTTCAAGCACATCACCAGCCAGATCGCAGTTACCGCTTTCGACGCTACCAACACCGAGAGCCTGAAGGGCAAGATCTCCATCGAGAAAGTTACCTTCAAGAACATGAAGACCAGCGGTGACTACACCAAGAGCACAACCATCGGCAAGGGCGCATGGAGCAACATCAACACCAAGGCCGACTTCGTATCCTTCGAGGGCAGCGAGGTTCTTGCCACCACCGAGAGCTTCCTCTCCGGCGCTTCCTTCGTGGCCTCCATCGACAACAGCGCAGCATTCGTCGTAATCCCTGAGAACGTTGTCACCGGTGATCCCGCAGAAGACCAGGTAATTGAGGTTAAATACAGCATCGCCGCCTACACCATCAACGGCTTCGACTATCCTGCAACTCCCACCCAGACCGTTACCATTCCCATCTACGGCCGTGTAAGTGGCAACAAGTTCCAGAATGGCAAGCGCTATGTCTTCCACCTTGGAATCTCTCTTGACGGTGCAAACAACGAAATCATGTTTGCTCCTCTGGTAGAAGGCTGGGAGAATGAAGACATCTCCGGTATCACCATCGACGCTGTTAACGCTACTCTCCTGTAGTCTGCTGTGAGAATTGATTGTTTATATAAGTATCTCCTTCCTGGCAGGGCAATCCGGTCCTGCCAGGGGAGAGATATATTATGTATCGCAATCGCAGCGCTCGCGCTTGCGGGCTGCGCAAAGAATGTCGTAGACCCCATTGATCCGGAGCCTATGGTTTTCAGCGCAATCGCATCGCATTCTACAAAAAGCATAATTACAACAACCAATTATCCCCTTGACGAGCCCTTCGTAGTGAAGGCCGTCCATTATCCCGAAGATAAAACCACGGAAGGCAGCGTATTTATGGACAGGCAGGTAGTCAACTATGACTT
>JAFSPR010000024.1 GCA_017451395.1 Bacteroidales bacterium | reverse complement strand
TACCTTTGCAGTCCCAAGTTTGGTGGGTTCGTATAACGGTTAGTACTCGGGATTTTCATTCCCGCAATAGGAGTTCGATTCTCCTACCCACTACCAAATATAAAAAAGTAAAATAATGGCAAACACTAAATCCGCCGCGCGTGCCGCCCGCCAGAGTGAGCGTCACCGCCTGCATAACAAGTATTATGCAAAAACAACCAGGAACGCTATCCGCGATCTCCGTAACATAACTGACAAGGCCGCAGCTCAGGAGAATGCTCCCAAGGTCTATGCAATGATTGATAAACTTGCAAAGATCGGAGTTATCCACAAGAACAAGGCTGCAAACCTTAAGAGCGGTCTTCAGGTATACATCAACAAGCTCGCCTAAGAGCTTGTTTTTCATCTAAAGCGGGATGTAGCGCAGTTGGTAGCGCACTACGTTCGGGACGTAGGGGTCGCTCGTTCGAGTCGAGTCATCCCGACATAAAAAGAGACGCAAAGGCTTTGCGTCTCTTTTTGTGTCAATAAATCTTTCGATTTTATTGAAGGGGCTTTGCCCCCTCAAACACCCCCTTGTCGGCCTTCGGCCTCCTAAAGCAATAATTTGTGGGTTATTAACCATCCAGAAACAATTGCCTCGGGGGAGGGCTTAGTCGCTTCGCTCCGATGTGCCGGGATGAGCACGTTTTAATGCCGATTGTGTGCTTATCAAGGGCAATAATAAGAAAAGCGCCGACATTGCTGCCGGCGCTTTTGCTCCCCCTGTTGGACTTGAACCAACGACCCTCTGATTAACAGTCAGATGCTCTAACCAACTGAGCTAAGGAGGAATATTTGTTCCCGTTCCGTAACGGGATTGCAAAGGTACAATCTTTTTTGAATTCTGCAAAGTAATTGATGAAAATTTTTTAAAAAATCTTTATTTCCTTCTTAGAGAGTTTTTTTGTACCTTTGTGCTCTATAAGAGGTAAGGTTTCAGTATGGATATAGATCTTCTGTCAAAAATGGTCAAAGAAGTGGTCCTGGACCACGATTCCGTGACTCTTCCCGGGCTGGGAAGTTTTGTGACGGAGATTGTTCCTGCAAGTTTCACAGACCGCGGCTATACCATTCTGCCGCCTTACAGAAGGCTCTTCTTCTCACCAAAGCAGGGCGATGACACTCTCCTTGTGGATATCTACCGCAAATCCAATCCGGATGCCTCTGAGGCGGATGCCACGCGTATCCTGGTGGAATTCCTCCAGGAGATGAAGGAGGTCCTTAAAGTGAGGAAAACCATCATCTTCCCCGGCCTTGGCCGCCTCAGGGCCACCAAGGAGAACAATTTCTTCTTTGTGGCCGATGAAGACCTTGACATCTATCCCGCCGGCTTCGGCCTGCAGCCAATCTCCCTCAAAACCCACGAGGAAACTCCGGAGGAGACTGAGGCCGCCGTGGCTGGGCTTGCCAATATCCTTGAGGCCGATACCCCCGTGGACGTTGCCCCTGAGGTAGTTCAGGACTTTGAACCCGAACCGGTCTCGGAACCCGAGCCCGAACCCGAGCCCGAACCCGAACCCGAACCCGAACCGGAACCCGCTCCTGTCATTCCGAGCGAAGCCGAGGAATCTCCGGAACCGGAGGCGGTGGCGGAGCCGGAACCCGTCAAGAAGTCTTCCTGGCTTAAGATTACCCTGTGGATCATCCTTGGTATCATCGTGCTGGCGGTCCTGGCGCTGGTGATTGTGGGCAGGGTATGCCCGCAGTGGCTGGATCAGTTCCTTTATACTCCTGAAGAACTGGAGATTCTTTATCCTGGAAAATTATGACACCGGTTAGAAGGGAAGGGTATAAATACTGTCAGGACATCTGCATTCCTTGTTATGATACTGACGCCAGGGCAAACCTCAAACCCGCGGCGTTTATGGACTTTGCCCAGGAGATAGCATACTGGGCGGCAAATGACCTTGGCTTCGGGTACGACACCCTCCACGTCCACCATACCGCCTGGGTGCTCACAAGGATGCACATCCATTTTGAGCAGCCCCTCAAATGGCGTGAAAACGTTACCCTATACACCTGGCACAAGGGTGCCAGCGGCCTTTTCTACCTAAGGGACTTTGACCTTAAGGACACCTCTGGCAAAAGCCGCGTGAAGGCCACTACTTCCTGGGTGGTCATTGATGAGCGCACCCGCCGTATGGTGCGCCCGGAGGACCTAAAGGACCTCCTGGACCCCGATATGAAGGTGGATGACGCCATCGAGGAGCCCGTCCAGAAGATTGTGCTTCCAAAGGGAGAGCCGGGAATGACGGGGGAGCGCACGGTGTCATACTCAGACCTTGATATCAACGGCCACACCAACAACTCCCGTTACGTGGTGTGGGCTATGGACTGCCTTCCAAAAGAGGTGACGGACAGTCCGGTTAAAGACTTATATATAAATTTCGTAAAGGAAACTCTTCCCGGTGACAGGGTGCTTCTCAGCGCCCAGAATGACGGCAGCGCCTGGTACGTTGAGGGGAAGGTGGGTGACAGAACCTGTTTCCTTGTTAAAGCAGTTTTCTGATGCAGGATCTTTTTTTCGGGCAGGGGATTGCCCATACCATACTTCTCCTTGCGTTCGTGATAGGAATCGGCCTTTATCTTGGCCGGTTCAAGGTTAAAGGCATCTCCCTTGGCACCACCTGGATACTGTTTGCAGGCATCCTGATGGGCCATCTTGGTTTCAAGGCCGATCTTAATGTCCTCCACTTTGTGAAGGAGTTCGGCCTCATTCTCTTCGTGTTCTCCATCGGCCTTCAGGTAGGCCCCGGCTTTTTCCACTCATTCCGCAGCGGAGGCGTAAAGATGAACCTTCTGGCGGTTATGAACATCCTCCTTGCCGTGGCGGTCACCTGGGCAATATCGGCCCTTACCGGAGAGGGGCTCACCACTATGGTGGGCGTAATGTCCGGCGCCGTGACAAATACCCCCGGCCTTGGTGCCGCGCAGCAGACTTTCATTGACGTTTCCACCGCCGGCGGCACCACCGCCATGGCCGCCAGCGTTGCATCGGAGAAACTTGCATCGGCCTATGCAGTGGCATATCCTATAGGCGTGCTTGGCGTCATAGCCGTCATCCTTGTGTTCAAGGCTGTCTTCAAGATCGACCATAACAAGGAACTGGAGGCCCTGAGGGAGGCCGAGGATTCCGGCGAGCACGCCCGCCGTATGCACGTCGCCGTCGAGAATCCAGCCATCTTCGGCCGGAAACTCTTTGACGTTCTCAAGGAGTTCGGCGGAGACTTTGTGGTGTCCCGCGTCATGCAGGGGGAGGAAATCCTCCTTCCGGATGAGAATACAGTCCTCAATGAGGGCGATAAAGTGCTTATAGTGACCACCAACGCAGAGGTTGACCGCCTCCGCATCCTCTTTGGTGAGGAGGTTCCCATGCACGTTCAGGAGTGGCGTGAGAAGGACCACGTGATGGTTACCAGGCGTATTGTCATCACCAATTCCAAACTTACGGGAAAAACCCTCAAGGACCTCAGGCTCCGCAGCGCCTATGGCGTGAGCGTAACCCGCGTGATCCGCGCAGGCGTTGAACTTGTGGCACGTCCCACCCTCTACCTCCAGATGGGTGACGGCCTTCTCTGCGTGGGGCCCCAGGCCAGCATTGACCAGGTTGCCGGAATGGTGGGTAACTCCGCCGCCGCCCTCAACAAGCCCAATCTGGTGCCCATCTTCCTTGGAATTGTGGTTGGTATCATCTTCGGCTCCATTCCCATCCGCTTCCCCGGCATCCCCCAGGCCATAAAACTGGGCCTTGCGGGAGGTCCCCTCATCATCGCAATCCTGCTAGGTCACTTCGGCCCCAAGTATAAGATCACTACCTACACCACCACCAGCGCCAACCTTATGATCCGTGAAATCGGCATATCGCTGTTCCTTGCATCGGTGGGAATAGGCGCAGGCGCAAACTTCTGGTCGTCAATCGTCGGGGGCGGTTACTGGTGGATACTTTACGGCGCCGCCATCACCATAGTCCCGCTGTGCATCACATTCGTTGTTGCCCGCGTCTGGGGAAAACTCAACTTCTACCAGATTTGCGGTCTCATTAGCGGTTCCTGCACCAATCCGCCGGTTCTGGCCTTCTCCCAGGGGATGTACGGAAGCGACTATGCTTCAGTTAATTACGCTACTGTGTATCCTCTCTCTATGTTTATGAGGGTGCTGGTGGCGCAACTCCTTGTTCTGATTGCCATAGGATGACGGACCTTGTGTATCCCGGCGGTCCGGTAATCCTGTACCCGCGCCCTTCTGTGGACCATCCAGGTCCTTTTCCCCAGCCCAAAGGAGAGATGCTCCCAATTGTGGAGCCAAGCGGCCTTGTGTACGGCAAGGCCCCAAGGGACTGGTGCCACAGCGGCGCCAAACCCCTCCATCCGGTGGTGCACCTTCATCTCATAGACAGGGACGGCTGCATCTATCTCCAAAAACGTTCAATAGCGAAGGACCTCTATCCCGGTTACTGGGACACTGCGGTAGGCGGGCACGTGAGTTTTGGAGAAACCGCAGAGGAAGCCCTTTTCAGGGAGGCCGATGAAGAACTTGGCCTCACCGCCTTCAACCCCGTCCAACTTGGAACGTATGTCTGGGAAAGCGATACTGAAAAGGAACTGGTGTTCCTGTATGCTCACGTGGGGCATCCGGACCTGAGCCCCAACGGTCTGGAGATTTCCAAAGGCAGGTGGTATTCCGTCCGCGAGATAGCGGAAAACGTTGGGAAAGACAGGCTTACGCCAAATCTTGAGCACGAATTCACAAGGTACGGAGAGTCACTCCTGGCGATGCTATAACTGCCCCCAGGTTTCGTCAATTGCGGCCCGGACTGCTGCATCGGCCTTGTCCGTAATGCCGTAATAGGGGCGGCAGTGCTCCGATGCGCATACGTCAAAGTGAAGATGTGCGGGGTGCTCCTCCGCCTTTTTTTCTTCTTCTTGGGGCCGATGCTCCAGCCAGGTCACAAGCGACGGCGTGCTGTCAAGCCCCGGACCGCCTGTGACGGCCTTGTGGGCGTGTCTTCGCTCTACCTGGGAGAGGAGCCACCTTCTGGCACTGACGGCCTGGGACTTAAGGTCAGCGGCACCGGAAGTTGAAACCACGCTCATAAGATAATCCTCCGCGCCGATTATGTTCACCGCGCACACCTTTCCGCCGTCCACGATGAATTTGAGAGTGCCGGCAAAGCGTTCCGGCCCGTCCTGGCGATAGATGATAAAGGAAGGTTCCGCAAAAAGGGTGGATATTGTAACGGCCTCAAAGACTAGTTCGTCATAGAGCATACCATTATAATCTATTTTGCCTTCACGGTAACTTACGGTCTGGGGGCCGGCGCCGTCGGAGATCATCTCAAAGCGGATCTCCTTCTGACGGACAATGCCCGCTTCAATCTTTGGCTGGGTGCGCACCAGACGCCACAGGAGGCGTTTTTCGTCTTCTTCGCTGAGCGTTACGTCATTGTATATTTCCTGAAGGACATCTGCGCTCAGGCGGTCAAAGTCTTCCGGTTCCGGGACCACCACAAAGCCCGCCATCTCCGCGGCCCCCGGAGAGATTGAGAAGTGCTTCTCTCCCTTGGCGTAATAACATCCCGGCTTTGAATTGGCGCTTCTTATGGTGACTACGGCGCGGTATTCTCCCTCGCTGCAGTATGCCAGGGCGTTGAAGCGGGGCTCGGTGTCTTCCGTGAGAAGGTTCAGGCAGTCAAGGAGCCGGTAAAACATCTTGGCCATGGATTTGGGCGTAAGGGCCCGGAGCATAAAGATGCCGCGATGGAATTTCTTATAATGGTATAACTGCGCGTCACGGACGGATGCCACAAACTCCATCTCTTCCGCTGTTCTTCCTGCAGATACCTCCCTCAGAAGCCGTTCTGCGGCCCTTTCCAGCGGCATATAGCCCTTGGGGCAGGCCTGGAAATGGGCGTGTCCGGGAACGGTGGTTCCGCTTTTGGGGCTGTTGTAAAACACCAGATAACCCTCCAGCGAAGCGGCAAGGTCCAGCATATCAGGGAAACGGTGCCAGATGGTCTGGGGCACGTGGACGTCACGAGTTATTACCAGATGGTTGGGGAAGATGGGGGCGCGGTTTACGAGGATGTTGTATTTCCGGCCTTTTCGGCCCTCGAAGGGGAGCGTGTGCTGGTGCTCCATATAGTTCTCCTCACACAGGGGACAGCCGTGGTCGAAGATGGGGAGCCGTCCGGGATTGGACTGCAGCGTTACCAGAATGCCGCCGAAGGGGAGCGTCCTTGTGCGTGTGCTCTTGAGCGCGCGGTACTTTGCCGCCACTGCGGGCCACACGGAGAGTTGGTCGTGAACAAATTTATCGATATCCGTTGCCATACGGGTAACAAATATAGCAAAAATAGTTGTATATTTGTAAGGATATGGCAAGGATTGGCATTTTTGATTCCGGCAGCGGCGGGCTCTCAGTTTACAGGGAGCTTGTGAAACTGCTTCCCCTGGAGCAGTACAGGTATTATGCCGACAACGCCCATTGCCCATACGGAGAGAAATCCCCGCTCTACATCCAGCGCAGGGCCCGTTTCATTACGGAGCGTTTCCTTGACTGGAAGGCCGATATAATAGTAGTGGCCTGCAATACCGCCACCGCCGCGGCCATTGCCACCCTCCGCAGAGAATACCCCGACATCCCCTTCGTTGGGATGGAACCCGCCGTAAAACCCGCCGCGCTTGGCACGGAAACGGGCGTAATAGGCGTCCTTGCCACGGCCGGAACCCTCAAGGGCTCAAAATACCTCAATACAAGGGGCCTCTATGAGAGTGACGTAAAGATAGTGGAGCACGTTGGGCAGGGATTCGTGGAACTTGTGGAGCGCGGCGTCCTGGATGGCCCTGAGGCTGAATCAACAGTAAAGGCGTCCCTGAAGCCTCTCCTTGATGCCGGGGCCGATAAAATTGTCCTCGGCTGCACCCATTATCCTTTCCTGAAGCCCGTCATAGAGCGTCTCTCCGGCCCCGGAGTCCAGGTCATAGACCCCGCTCCCGCCGTCGCGCGCCAGACGCTGCGGATTTTGCAGGACAGTGGAGTCCCTACGGGTATCGGCCCGTTCTCCATAATCCTTGAGGCTTCAGGAAGCCCTGAGCCCCTCAACCGTATTTTTGAACTGATATGAAAAAGATAATATCGGCCATAATAATTGCCTTTTCGTCGCTTGCCCTCAGCGCCCAGGTTGTCCCCGGCATAGAGGTCCTGGAGCAGGACGGTTTCCGCGTGCTTCAGGGAAAGCGCGTTGGCCTTGTGACAAACCCCAGTGGCGTTTCCCGTGACCTCCGTTCCACAATAGACATCCTCTTTGACGCCCCTGAGGTAAACCTTGTGGCCCTTTACGGCCCGGAGCACGGGGTGAGGGGAGACGCCTATGCCGGAGACCACGTTGAGGGCGGAAAAGACCCCAAGACCGGCCTTCCCGTCCATTCCCTCTACGGCCCCACGCGTGAGCCCACCCCTGAAATGCTGAAAGGCATAGACGTTATGGTCTACGACATCCAGGATGTAGGCACCCGCTGCTATACCTTCATCTCCACCCTCGGCCTTGTGATGCGCGCCTGCGCCAAGGCCGGCATAGAGGTGGTGGTGCTGGACCGCCCCAACCCTCTTGGAGGCAAAAAAGTTGAAGGAACATACGTGAGGGAGGGATTCTTCTCCTTCGTGAGCCAGTATCCCATACCGTTTGTCTACGGCCTTACCCCCGGCGAGGTTGCCCTTATGATCAATGAGGAAGGGATGAACCGCGGCCAGAAAGGAAACCTCGATCCCGTAAAATGCAAACTCAAGGTGGTCCCTATGCGCGGCTGGCACCGCTGGATGCGCTATGAAGACACCGGCCTTCCGTGGGTGCTGCCTTCTCCAAACATCCCTTCGCCAAGAAGCGCCCTCTGCTATCCGGCTTCCGGCATAGCGGGAGAATTCGGCCATCTCCAGATAGGCGTGGGGTACACCATCCCCTTTGAGGTTTTCGCCGCCGAATGGATCGACGCCGATGCCCTCAAGGCCCGCCTTGACAGTTACCGCATCCCCGGAACAGCCTTCCGCACAATGCATTACAAGCCCCTTGCAGGCTCAAAGCAGGGAAAACTTGTCCACGGCGTCCAGTTCTTCTTCACTGACTGGGAACTTGCTCCCGTAACCCTTGTGCAGTTCTATGTGATGCAGGCAGTCAATGAACTTTATCCGGATCACAATCCTCTGCCTCTGAAGAGCACCAGGATGCTTGATATCATTTCTGGTACGGATTATGTAAGAACTGGTTTCGGAGAGCGCTTCCAGGTCAGCGATATCCTGGATTTCTGGACCCGGGACGTCAAGGACTTCAAAGCACTTTCCGCAAAATATTACTTATACTTTTAACTTTTAAAAATTTGATGCTATGAGACGTTTAATGACAATGGCCGCAACGGTGCTAATGGCTCTGTCCCTCGTCGCAGCACCTAATATGATGGCCCAGACCCGCTCTTCCAGCGGCACAAGATCATCTTCTACCCAGGCAACCCGCTCCAGTTCCGGCTCAGGCTCTTCCGTTTCACGGTCCAGTTCCTCCGGCAGCCAGCAGGTAAGCCGCTCTACTTCCGGTTCTTCTTCCACAAGGAGCACTTCAGGAAGCAGCCGCCAGCAGGTTACCCGCTCTTCTTCCGGAAGCAGCGCAAACCAGCAGGCTACCCGCTCCTCTTCAGGTTCTTCTACTACCACCAGAAGCACCTCAGGTAGCAGCAGCCAGCAGGCCACCCGCTCTTCTTCAAGCAGCAGCGCTGCATCTACCGGCAGCACCCGCTCTTCCAGCAGCGGATCAAGTGCTTCAAGTACCCGTTCCAGCAGCAGCCAGCAGGCCACCCGCTCTTCCAGCAGCGCTTCCGGAACTACCGTAAGGAGCAGCAGTTCCTCATCCGACGGTTCCGTGAGAAGCAGCAGTTCCGGACAGGCTACCCGCAGCAGTTCCTCCTCCAGCAGTTCCACTGCCGTACGCGCTTCCAGCAACGTGACCCGTTCCGGCCTTTCCGTAGACAGTTCCGTGGCAGAGAACCGCTCCACTGACAAGGTGTACAGGGATTCCGGCTTCAACTACCGCTACAACGACGATATGCGTGTGGACAACTCCCACAATATGTACAGGGTAGCGCCCCGTCAGCGTGATATGCTTGGCTGGGACCGTCCCGGAAACTTCTGGGGAGACCATCCTCACTACTACGGATACCGCATCCACAACCGTCCGCCTCAGTGGCGCCACATCAGTCATTGGGGAATCGATTACTACTTCTACAATGGAGTTTATTATCGGCCCTACGGCGGTTACTACGTGGTCTGCCGTCCTCCTTTCGGAACTCCCCTGGAGGTGGCAATCAACAGGGCAATCCTTCACAGCCTCAGGTTCGCGTATTACTGCGACGTATATCGCACCTTCACCCGCACCTTTGACTACTATAACGTAATTGCCCGCCAGAACCTGATTATCGCCCAGCAGAACGCCCGCATCATAGCAAACAACGCTTCCTATGCCCTCAACAGCAACAGAGCGCTTACCGCATATGAACTTGCAAACCGTCTGGGACTGGTACAGAGTTACGCTTATGCCAACAGCCAGTACTTCTATCAGGACGGCGTCTTCTACACCATCAGCGCTTCCGGAGCCTACACCACAATCGTACCTCCTGCCGGCGCCCTGGTAACCTCCCTACCCGACGACTATGAGATCATAGTTATGGACGGCGTAGAGTACTATATGGTAGACAACACCGTGTATCGCACCACACTCTTTGACGGTATGCCTTACCTTGAAGTCCTTGGTCAGATGTACGGTTCCCTCTACAACCAGTACGACATCTACCGCTAGAGTTTCCTGACATTCTTAAGAGTGACCCTCGCAGGTCACTCTTTTTTTTGTACTTGAGCCAAAAGTATTGTAAATTTGTATGATTTGAATCATATTACTGAGATGAAAGATACAGCCCTTGTCATTGTAGATATGCTCTACGACTTCATTGACGGCTCTATGGCCTGCCAGGAGGCCGATGCAGCAGTTGCCCACACTCTGGAATTCATCAAGGCGCATCCGGAGGTTCCCCGCATTTTTGTGAGGGACCATCACCCGGAGGACCACTGCTCATTTGCTGCTCAGGGCGGTCCCTGGCCGCCTCACTGCGTGCAGGGTACCCGCGGAGCGGAGATTCACAGGGATCTTGCTCCCTATGCCGATGACGAATGCCTTGTATTCTATAAAGGTGAAAACAGGGACCTGGAGCAGTACAGCGGCTTTGCCGGTCTCAATGAAGCCGGCCAGCAGATGGGCGAAGTGCTCCGCCTGATGGAAACGGACAAGGTGCTGGTATGCGGTATAGCCACGGAATTCTGTGTGAGGAATACCGCGGAGGATCTCCTGAAGGACGGCTTCAAGGTTAGCGTCCTGAAGGACTGCATCTCATATGTAGACCATAAAGGCCACCTGGAAGCCCTTGACGCTATGGAAAAAGAAGGTATCCGCCTCATATGATTACACAGGAACAGATAAGGGACCTGCAGGAGCGGGTGAAAACGCTGGAAGGCTGTCTGGACATAGCCGGAAAGCGCCGTGACGTTGAGAAGAAGACGCAGGAGAGTCTTGCTCCGGATTTTTGGAATGACCCCAAGGCTGCGGAGGTTTTTATGAAAAAACTCTCCGGCCTCAAATCCTGGGTCACGGACTATGAAAAGGCCTTTGGCGCAACCGAGGACCTGGATGTCCTCTATGACTTTGCCAAGGACAGCATCTCCGGGGCCGATGAAGAAGCCATTGAGACTCCAGAGACCAAGGAACTGGAAGCGGCATTCAAGGATGCTTCAGACAAGGTTGAGGCCCTGGAACTCCGTAATATGCTGGGAAATGAGGGGGACAACCTCGGAGCCGTCCTTACCATCAATTCCGGCGCCGGCGGCACCGAGGCCAACGACTGGAGCGCGATGCTAATGCGTATGTACCTCCGCTGGGGAGAGCGCAACGGCTACAAGATGACCGTAACCTCACTTCTGGAAGGGGAGGAAGCCGGCATCAAGAGTTGCACAATAGAAGTGGAAGGGGACTACGCCTACGGCTATCTCAAGGCCGAAAACGGCGTGCACCGTCTGGTGAGGATATCTCCTTTCAATGCCCAGGGAAAGCGCCAGACCACATTCTCCAGCGTGTTTGTGTATCCGCTTGTAGACGACAGCATCAACATAGAGATAAACCCCGGTGACCTTGAATGGGACACCTTCCGAAGCGGCGGTCACGGCGGCCAGAACGTCAACAAGGTGGAAACCGGCGTCCGTGTAAGACACATCCCCTCCGGCATAATGGTTGAAAATACGGAAACCCGTTCCCAGCAGGACAACCGTCAGAGGGCACTCCTCATCCTCAAATCCCGCCTCTATGACATTGAACTGAAGAAGCGTCAGGAAAAGCAGGCGGAACTCGAGGGCCAGAAAAAGCGCATTGAGTGGGGCTCCCAGATAAGAAACTACGTCCTTCACCCCTACAAACTTGTCAAGGACCTCCGCACAGGATATAACACGGCCGATACCCAGGGCGTGCTGGACGGAGACCTCAACGAGTTTATGAAGACCTTCCTTATGGGTAAGGGATCGGCCGTGACCAACCCCGACGACATTGACTAAAACCTTTGATATGGATATAATCAACAACGCCTACGTCTCCGACAAGTACCAGTATACTATGGGAAAGTCCTATCTGGAATGCGGAAAGCAAGGCCAGATTGCAGTTTTCAACCTCTTCTACCGCAAGGCCCCGGAGAATAACAACTGGGCCGTAGTGAGCGGCACGGAGGAAGTGATTGAGATGGTGCTCCATCTTGGCACTGAACCGGAGGAGTTCTATGAGAAGTTTCTTCCCGGGGAAGAGTACAGGGAGTTCCGTAAGTACCTCAGCACAATGAAATTCACCGGAGACGTGTACACTATGCGTGAAGGTGAGATTGCATTCCCCAACCAGCCAATAGTCACCGTCGTGGGCCCTATGATAGAGGCCCAGGTGCTGGAAACCCCCATGCTGTGCATCCTCAATCACCAGATGGCGGTTGCCACAAAGGCTTCACGTGTATGCCGTTCCACGGATAAACCCGTAAGTGAGTTCGGTTCACGCCGCGCCCACGGTCCCTGGGCGGCAGTTTACGGTGGCAAGGCCGCCCAGATTGCCGGCTGTGCAAGTTCCTCCAACATCCTTACCGGAGCCTTCAACGGTGTGCCTTCCACAGGCACCATGGCCCACAGTTTCATCACATCCTACGGCAGCACCGTGGAAGGGGAGCACAAGGCCTTCTGCGACTATATCCGCACCCACAGGGGAGAGAACCTGATTCTCCTTATAGATACCTACGACACCCTCCGCTGCGGCGTAAAGAACGCCATCCGCTCCTTCAAGGAAAACGGCATTGACGATTCCTACGCCCCCGGCTACGGCATCCGCCTTGACAGCGGAGACCTTGCGTACCTCTCCCAGGAGGTAAGGCGCATCCTGGACCAGCACGGCCTCACAAAATGCAAGATATTTGCAACCAACGGCCTGGACGAATACCTCATCACGGACCTTGAGCGCCAGGGCGCCCGCATAGACAGTTACGGCGTTGGCGACGCAATCGCAACGTCAAAGGCCGCCCCGTGCTTCGGCAACGTTTACAAACTGGTGCAGGTGGACGACGAACCCGTCATCAAGCGCTCTGAGGACAAGATAAAACTCATCAACCCCGGCTTCCAGATCACCTGGCGCATATCGGCCCAGGACAAGGAGAAGGGCAATTCCCTTGACGGCTATGTTTTCAAGGCCGATGTTACCTGCCTCCGCGGAGACGCCATGGACCTTGCCATCCAGCAGGGTAAGACCATCACCATCCGGGACGAATACGATTCCTTCAAGACCAAGACCTTCGAGGAAGGCTCCTACGACGCCCGTCCGCTCCAACTCCAGTCCATAAAGGCCGGGGAGCGCATAGCCCCTTACTACAGCCTCCTCCAGAAGAGGCAGTTCTATAAGGACAACCTCCATCACTTCTCTCCAGCAGAGCGCCGTCTCATCAATCCACACTACTACAAGGTGGATATCTCCGACGCCCTTTACGACTGCAAGATGTCAATCATCGGCAAACTGGTGAAGGAGATAGAGGAGTTTGAAATATAGTCAAAAAAGAGTATATTTGCCTGTTAAACAAAGCGCCTTATGAGAATACCGGAATCTGAACTCATCATCAACGGAGACGGCTCCGTTTTCCACATTCACCTCAAGCCGGAAGAACTGGCCGATAACGTGATTATGGTGGGAGACCCCTCCCGCGTGGATATGATAGGGGAGTACCTCACGGACATAGAGTTCCGTCACGCCTCCCGTGAGTTTGTCTCAATCACCGGCAAACGCAACGGAAAGCGCATCACGGCGCTCTCCCACGGTATCGGCCCGGACAACATAGACATTGTTATGACGGAACTTGACGCCCTCGCAAACGTGGATTTCGAAACCCGTGAGGTGAAGCCCGTCCACAGGGCCCTGAACATTCTCCGTATAGGCACTTCCGGCGCCCTTCACCCGGACATTCCGCTTGGAAGTTATGTCCTGGCCCACATCAGCGTTGGCTTTGACGGCGTGATGAACTGGTACGGCAACCGTGAAAAGGTTACCATCCCCGCCGTTGAGGAGGCTTTCAAGAAGCATATGAACTGGGAACCCACCCTTCCTTCCCCTTATTTCGTGAAGGCTTCCCCAAAGATCATTGACCTTATGAAGGACGTGACCATAAAGGGCGTGACCATATCGGCCCCCGGCTTCTACGGCCCCCAGGGTAGGGTGGTGCGCGTTCCGCTGGCTATGCCCAATATGCTTGAGGACATTGAGAGTTTCCGCTTCTCGGAGGCCGGTGAGGACTACAAGATCACTAACTTCGAGATGGAGAGTTCTCCGCTTGCCGGCCTTGCCGCACATCTTGGTCACAACGCCAGCACCGTGTGCTGCATCATTGCAAACCGATATCTCCAGAGTTCCAACCCGGATTACAAGCCGGCCATCCGTAAACTCGTTGAACTGTGCGTGGACAAGATGAGTACGCTGTAGCTTTTTTTTGAATTTTTTTGAGATTTTGGGAGCTTGTGTCACAGATTGGCGCAAGCTCCCTTTATCTTTGCATCAGAAATTAAAAAGACAAAGGCTATGCGTAACACAGACTACTCCACAGACGTCCTTTCAAACGTGATCTCTCCGGATACAAATTTCCAGGCCCTGAAGGACCTGATGAAGGACCTTGGCCTGGAAATGGAAGACGCTATCGCGCTATAAGCGCTAGGCGGGAACCACCGTGGTGGACTCCTTGTCGTCCGAGAGGATGAGTTTGAGGGCTTTGAGTTCTTCAGTGCCGGATTTGCGGGAAGAAAGCGCGCGGTCGGCAATGATAAACTCTGACACGGGATCTTCCACGTAGCGCATCACGGCTCTTCTGAGGGGGCGGGCGCCATAGGCGGGATCATATCCTGCATCGGCAATGAATCTCTTGGCGGTAGGGGTTATGGAGAGTTTGTAACCGGCTTCCTGCACCCTGGCCTTGAGCCCCTTGAGTTCAATGTCAATTATCTTCTCAATGGCTTCCTTGTCAAGGGAGTTGAAATACACCTGGGCGTCCACGCGGTTTATGAATTCCGGCGGGAAAGCCTTCTTCACGGCCTTTTCCACTACGGATTTGCGGTCGGCCACCACATTCTTTCCGGCGGTTGCAAAACCAATTCCGCTGCCGTATTCCTCCATTTCACGGCTTCCTACGTTGGAGGTCATAATGACAATGGTATTCTTGAAATCCACCATTCGGCCGTTGCTGTCCGTGAGGCGGCCTTCGTCCATAACCTGAAGGAGCAGGTTGAAGATATCCGGGTGGGCCTTTTCAATCTCGTCAAGCAGCACCACGCAGTAGGGCTTGCGGCGTACGCGCTCAGAGAGTTGTCCGCCCTCTTCATAACCTACGTATCCCGGAGGCGCTCCAATAAGGCGGGAGACGCTGAATTTCTCCATATACTCGCTCATATCAATCCTCACCATATTCTCCTCGCTGTCAAAGAGGTATTCGGCAAGGGTCCTGGCAAGTTGGGTCTTACCTACGCCAGTGGGGCCGAAGAACAGGAACGTGCCAATGGGCCTGTGAGGGTCCTTGAGGCCGGCGCGGCCCCTCTGGATAGCCTTTACAACGGTTTCTACGGCTTCGTCCTGGCCGATTATCCTTTCCTTCAGGCGGTCACGCATCTTCACAAGGCGGTTACCTTCTGATTCGGCCACCTTGTTGACGGGAATGCCGGTCATCTTGGAAACCACGGTTGCAATGTCTTCAACCTCCACAACGCCTGACGCGCCCTTTTTCTTTGAAAGGGAGAGGCGTACCATAGAACCGGCCTCGTCCATTGCGTCGATGGCCTTGTCCGGGAGGGATTTATCAGTTATATAGCGGTTTGTAAGGCGTACGGCGGCTTCCACCGCTTCATCGGCATATGTTATCCCGTGGAATTCCTCGTACTTTGGCTTGAGGTTACGGAGGATTGCGATTGACTGCTCCACGTCAGTGGGCTCCACCACAATCTTCTGGAAACGCCTGTCAAGGGCGCCGTCCTTCTCCACGATCTTCGTGAACTCGTCAAGGGTGGTGGCGCCGATGCACTGGAATTCTCCTCGCGCAAGGGCGGGCTTGAGCATATTTGCGGCATCCAGGCTTCCGGAAGCGCCGCCTGCGCCCACTATCGTGTGGAACTCGTCGATGAAGAGGATTATGTCTGGGTTCTCCGACGCCTCCTTGATGATGGTCTTGAGGCGTTTTTCAAAGTCTCCGCGGTATTTTGTGCCGGCAACGACGGACGCGATGTCAAGGGACAGGATGCGCTTTTTTGCCAGCGCAGCCGATATATTCCCGGAGGCAATCTTCTGGGCAATGCCCTCCACTATGGCCGATTTCCCAACACCCGGCTCACCTATGAGCATAGGGTTGTTTTTCTTACGGCGTCCGAGGATCTGGATTACGCGGGAAATCTCCACGTCACGGCCCACCACGGGGTCAAGTTTGCCCTCGATGGCGGCGCGTGTGAGGTCATAGGCGAATTCCTCTATGTCCAGTTTCTTGTTCTCGTCCTGTTCTTCATCGGGGCCCTGGGAAGGCTGGGTGTTGCCGTCTGCGTTGCCCTGCTGGTCCAGGGGTTTCAGGAGGCCTTCGTCCTCCATAACCGCCAGAAGCCTCCCGTAGTCTATGCCCCGGGCGCGGAGATAAGCCTGCCCGTAACTTTCCGTGGTGCGGCACAGGGCCAGCAGGAGGTGATGGGTTTCGGCCTTGGGGCTTTTGAGCCTTGTGGCTTCCATAACCGTAATGCTCAGGACGTTCTGGGCCTGGCGGGAGAAGTTGATATGGTCTATCTGGTCGTAGGGGATGGTTTCATTGGTGAAGATGCGCTGGTCTATGAAGGCCTTCAGTTCTGCGGGCTCCACGCCAAGGTTCTGGAGGATGCGGAAAGCCGCGTTCTCCTCCTGGCGGATGAGCCCCAGAAACAGATGGTCCGGGCCGATTCCATAACTTCCGGTTCGCATCGCTTCCTCACGTGCGTATTTGATGACGAGGTTCAGTTCGTCGGAAACTTGTAGTTGCATATTAAATTTGAAAAAATGCTTACCTTTGCAGGCATTAATTTTGCAAAGATAGCAAGATATGAGAAAAATACTAGCATTTGTACTGCTCCTTTGCGGTTTTTCCGCAGGAGCGCAGAATTTCACGGGAACATTCGACCAGGTAAAAACCCTTAAGGTCTCAGGTAAAACCATAAAGAGCGCAGGAGAAATCACTTTCACGGCTCCGGACCAACTTGCAATGCTCTACACCAAGCCGGACGGAGACTTCTTCATCATAGACGGAGACTTCATCCGTATGGATATGAAGGGCGTGCAGGCCGATGTAGACGCCAAGACCAACAAGACCATAGCCCTCCAGCGAAACGCCCTCATCTACAGTTGCCTTGGCCAGTATGAGAAGATTGCGAAGGAGATGGACGCTGACTGCACTGTATCGGCCGGTAAAAACGGCGGAAAGCACGTGGAACTGAAAGTGAAGAAAGCCTCTCCCAAAGGCTATTCCGAAGTTATCCTTGAGTACAACAAGGCAGGCCTCATCCAAAGCCTTACGCTTGAAGAATTCGGAGGCATTTCAACGGAGTACATCCTCCACGTTAAATAATCATTTCAAAGGCCCGGATTTCCGGGCTTTTTTGTAGGTTTTTCCAACAATTTTCCTTATATTTGTATGTTTATTATAAAGATATAAGTTATAAGGAAAAATATGGATAACAACCAGGATAAAAATCCGTTGGAGGAGGTAGAAGGAACCGGCTACATAGAGCAGGTAGAGATAGACCACGAGATGCGCACCGCGTACATAGACTACTCTATGTCCGTGATTGTGTCCCGTGCCCTCCCGGATGCAAGGGACGGTCTCAAGCCCGTTCAGAGGCGCGTGCTCTTCGGTATGGACAATATGGGCCTGAGTTACAGCGGCCAGACCAAGAAGAGCGCCCGTATAGTAGGTGAGGTGATGGGTAAGTTCCACCCTCACGGAGACTCCAGTGTATATGACGCAATGGTGCGCCTGGGCCAGGACTGGAACCAGCGCTACCCCCTTGTAAAGGGCCAGGGCAACTTCGGCTCCGTGGACGGAGACTCTCCGGCCGCAATGCGTTACACTGAAGCTAAACTTCAGAAGATGGCGGAGGACGTCCTTGGAGATATGGACAAGGACACGGTGGATATGACCCTGAACTTCGATGATACCCTTCAGGAACCCACCGTCCTTCCCACCAAGGCACCGCTGCTGCTTCTTAACGGAGCCTCCGGCATCGCCGTGGGTATGGCTACAAATATGGCTCCCCATAACCTTTCAGAGTGCTGCGACGCAATATGCGCATACATTGACAATCCGGATATTACAACGGATGAACTGATGCAGTACATCAAAGGTCCGGATTTCCCCACCGGCGGCATAGTGATGGGCAAGTCCGGCATCAAGGAAGCCTATGAAACCGGCCGCGGCCGCGTGGTCATCCGCTCAAAGACTGAGATAGAGGTTGACGAGCACGGACGTGAAACCATCGTCGTCACGGAAATCCCCTATATGGTGAACAAGCGTGAGATGATTGAGAAGATAGCCCAACTGGCCGATGAAAAGAAGGTTGAGGGCATCTCCTACATCAACGACGAAAGTTCCCGCGGAGAAACCCGCGTGGTGATCCGCCTCAAGCAGGGCACCAACTCCGGCGTGGTCCTCAATATGCTGTTCAAGTACAGCCCCCTCCAGAGCAGTTTCTCCTTCAATAACGTGGCCCTTGTGAAGGGACGTCCCCGTACCCTGAGCCTTAAGGAAATCATCGGCCAGTTTGTGGAATTCCGCCACGAGGTAGTTGTGCGCCGCACAAAGTTTGAACTGGACAAGGCCCAGAAGCGCGCCCACATCCTGGAAGGCCTCCTGAAAGCGATGGACATCATAGATGAGATTGTCCACATCATCCGCTACGAGACCAAGAGCATCGACGAAGCCAAGCAGATGCTTATGGACCGCTATCAGTTCTCCGAAGCCCAGGCCGGAGCCATCGTGGAGATGCGTCTGCGTCAACTGGTTGGCTTGGAGCGTGAGAAACTTCAGAACGAGTACGATGACCTTATGAAGTTCATCGAGCACTGTGAGGCTATCCTCGGTTCCGTGGAACTCCAGTTCGGCGTTATCAAGGAGGAAACCCAGGACCTCAAGGCCCGCTACGGGGATCCCCGCCGCACGGAAATAACAATGGCTGAGGATGAGTTCAACCCTGAGGACTTCTACGCTGATGAAGACCAGGTTATCACAATCTCCCACCTTGGCTACATCAAGCGCACCCCTCTCACTGAATTCCGCACCCAGAACCGCGGAGGCGTGGGAATGAAGGGAAGCGCCACCCGTGACGAAGACTTCATAGAGCATATCTATATTGCCAATACGCACAGCACGATGCTCCTGTTCACCCAGAAGGGCCGCTGCTACTGGCTGAAGGTATATGAGATTCCGGAAGGCACGCGCACATCAAAGGGCCGCGCCATCCAGAACATCCTTATGATAGAACCGGACGACGCAGTGCGCGCATACCTCAACGTGAAGACTCTCAAGGACGAGGAATTCATCAACAACAACTACATTATGATGGTAACCCGCCAGGGCGTAGTGAAGAAGACATCCCTTGAGGCTTATTCCCGTCCCCGCACCAACGGCGTCAACGCCATCAACATCCGCGAAGACGACGAACTCCTTGAGGCAATCCTCACCAATGGCCGCTGCAACATTATGATCGCGGCCAACGGCGGAAGGTGCGTAAGGTTCGATGAAACGGAGGCAAGGCCCCTAGGCCGCACGTCCACCGGCGTCCGTGGCATCAATCTTGATGAAGGAGACTTTGTGGTTGGCGTGGTAAGTCAGGATCCTGAGGCCGATGACGCCGCAAAACATCAGGTCCTGGCTGTGTCCGAGAACGGATTCGGCAAGCGTTCGGATCCTATGGACTACCGCCAGACCGCCCGTGGAGCAAAGGGTGTGAGGACCCTTAACATCACGGAAAAGACCGGCAAACTTGTAGCAATCAAGAATGTCACGGATGAAGATGACCTTATGATTATCTGCCGCAGCGGTCTTACAATCAGAATGCCTGTCAGCACAATACGTGTTGCCGGACGTGCCACTCAGGGCGTGAAGCTCATCAATATCAAGGAAGGAGACGCCATTGCCGCCATTTCCGTAGTCGCCCACAGCGAGGAAGAGGAATCCCAGGCAGCGGAAGGCACCCCCGAAGAAGTGTAAAAATGTTTAATTCAAGATAATTATGAAAAAGCTTTTATTCGCACTCGCACTGGCCTGCTCCATGCAGGTTGCGTTCGCACAGAAGTCAGACGCTGATATGCAGAAGGCCGTGGATAAGGCCGTCGCTGCCAGCCAGGATGCAAAGAAAGCCGCAAAGGCCGCCACTTGGGTAAACCTTGGCAAGGCTTATCTCACTGCCTACACCAACCCTACATCGGCCGTGGCTCCCGGCGTTGACAGGGCCACCTGGGACCTTATGTCCAAGGAGAAACCCACCGCCGAGGAAGTGGTTACCGTAAACGGCGCCCAGTACAACAAACTTACCTACTCCCATGTGGACGTTTACTTCAACGCCGGCGGTCAGCTTGAATTTTCAGTGGTGACCAAGCCTTCAGTTGAGGGAGACCTTCTTATGGAGGCCGCAAAGGCTTATGTAAAGTCCTTCGAACTCGGCGCAAAGGAAAAGGATGTCAACGACAAACTCACGGAGATCGTGAATCACTACAATGCCGCCGCCTACAGCGCCTACACCCTTGGTGATATGGCAAAGGCCAGCAAACTCTTCAAGGGCGCCGCAGATGTAGCCTTTATGGCTCCCTGCACCGCTCCCGGAGACGATTCCGCCTTCAACGCAGCCCTCACGGCAGTGCAGGTGGAGGATTATGACACCGCCCTCAAGTACTATCAGATCTGCCTTGATCACAACTACGGTGACAACGGAGACGTACACGCCCGCATCGCAGACGTCTACGGCGCCCTGAAACTCCCCGGAAAGCAGAAGGAGATCCTTGAGGAAGGCTTCGCAAAGTATCCTGAGAACCAGGCTATCATCATCGGCCTTATCAATTACGCAGAGGCCAACAACGAGGACCCCAACTACGTCCTTTCCCTGCTTGACAAGGCAAAGGAGAATGACCCCAACAACGCCTCCATCTATGGCGTAGAGGGCAATATCCTTTCAGAGATGAAGCGCTACGACGAAGCAGAGAAGGCTTTCCGCACCGCCATCGAGAAGGATCCCACCTATCACTATGGCCTGTATGCCTGGGGCAAGATGTGGTACGAGCGTGCCGTAGAGTTCCAGGTAGCCGCCGACGAACTCCCTCTCACCGCTCCCCAGCGTGAGTATGATGCAATCATCAAGAACAGGGACGAGGCCGTTTCAAAGTGCATCGAGCCCCTTGAGAAGTGCTTCAACGAGAGTTCCGAGATGGATTACAAGGTAGCCTGCGCCGAGTACCTCCGCCGCGCCTACTACCAGCTTTCCAACAGTTCCAACGACTACAAGGCAAAGAGTGACTTCTACAAGGAGTTTGCAGAGTCCAACAGCAAGTAGCGGTAAATCGAAGGAAACAAGTTATTCCTTTGAAGAAGAATGAGAGCCTTCGGCCTTTTGGTCGAAGGCTTTTACTATTTTTGTGACAAGGGGATGGCGCACTATGTCTTCACTTGTGAAGCGGATGGTGGCTATGCCCTTTATGCCTTCAAGCAGGCGGATGCCGGCAAGCAGGCCGCTGTCTTCACGGCGGGGGAGGTCTATCTGGGTGGCGTCTCCGGTGACGATGAATTTGGCGCTGGTTCCCATACGGGTAAGGAACATCTTGAGTTGCCCCAGATTGGTGTTCTGGGCCTCGTCCAGGATGACGCAGGCTTTGTCCAGGGTGCGGCCTCTCATATATGCCAGAGGGGCTATCTGGATGGTGCCGTCTTCCATAAATTCGTGGAGGCGGCGGGAAGGGATCATATCCGAAAGCGCGTCATACAGGGGCTGGAGATAGGGATCCAGTTTGTCCTTGAGGTCTCCGGGGAGAAATCCAAGGCGCTCTCCGGCTTCCACTGCGGGGCGGGTGAGGATGATGCGCTTTATCTCACGGGTCTTGAGTGCGCGCACGGCCAGGGCACTGGCCATATAGGTTTTACCGGTGCCGGCGGGGCCCACGGCAAAGATAAGGTCATTCTCAAAATAGGCCGATATTAGGTCCTGCTGGGTTTTACCCCGGGCGCGGATGGGCTTTCCGTCCGTTCCGTGGACAATTATGGCATCAGACGTGGGCCTGTGGTGCTGCTCATCCCGTCCGGCACCGCTGAAGATGTCCTCCACGTCATATACCGTGAGGTTCATCTTGTGGTGGCGTTTTTCCACCAGTTCGGCAAAGCGGATGTTGAATTCCGAGATGTCGGATTCACGGCCTTCAAGTATCAGTTCCGTACCCCTTGCCGTCACCTTGAGGTGGGGAAAATAGGAGCAGAATTCCGTAAGTATCTTGTTCTGGGCCCCGAAGATTTCAAGGGGGTCCATTGCTTCCAGATGGATGGTTTTCTTCATACAGGCACAAATATAGTTTATATTTTTGGAAAAATGATTAATTTTGCAGAATTAGGAGATTCTGTAGCCCCGTAGGGGCTCTAAAAACTCTTGTTATGAGAAAGTATATCATACTGCTGGCTCTTTGCGCCGCCACTTTCCAGGGCTGTGACTTTGTGCGTACGCTTGCCGGACGCCCCACGGCCGCCAAGGTAGAAGAAATCCGTCAGGAGCAGATGAGGCTGGAGGAAGCCCGTCACCAGGCCCGTATCGATTCAATGAAAAGGGTCCAGGCGGCTATGGCAGACTCCCTTGCCGCACTTGAAGCCCATCTTATTGATTCACTCTCCCAGGCAAGGGGAACAATTGTGAATCCCGCCAAACTTGGCGGGCTTTACACCACAAAACTGGAATCGAGGTACTCAATCGTAGTGGGTGCCTTCAGGAACAGGGCATACGCGGAGCGTAAACTCGCGGCCTGCAACGACGCCGGTTACACCGCTTCCATCATCAGTTTCCGAAACGGACTCCAGGCGGTGGCTGTATGTCCCTCCGAAAGTCTGGATGAGACCGTGAAAACCCTGAAGCAGTTGCGCGGCAAGGGAATTTGCCCGGAAGACGGCTGGATTTTGGTTAACGAATGATAAGACAACGTATTCTTGCCTTAGCGCTTATCCTGGTATCGGCCACGGCCTTTGCCCAGTACCGCGTGTCCGTGGAGGACCTCAACGACTCAGAGACTGTGAGGGCCTTCAAGGAGCACGTGGGGATGCTGTCGTCGGCCGCTCTGGAAGGCCGGAAAGCCGGAACCGAAGGTGAGGAGGAGGCCGCAAGATACGTGGAGGAAAAACTCCGCGAGTATGATATAGACGTCCTTACCGCCGGAAACGGTTTCAGCGTGGCGGCGGGGGAGGATACCGTCAGGTCCAGAAACGTCCTCGGATTCCTCCAGGGCTGGGACAAATCCCTCAATGACCGGTACATAGTTGTGGGCGCCCGCCTTGACAACCTTGGCAGCGACTTTGTTACCATAGACGGAGAGAAGGTGAGAAGGATATACTATGGCGCCAACGGAAACGCATCCGGCCTTGCAGTAATGCTGGAACTTGCCCGCAAACTCTCATACTCACGCTCCCTTGTGAGAAGGAGCGTCCTTTTTGTGGGATTCGGGGCATCGGCTAATACCTTTGCGGGGGCCTGGTATTTCCTGAACCGTTCTTTCAAGGATGCAGGCAACATAGACGCAATGGTAAACCTGGATATGCTTGGAACGGGCGCTGAGAACCTCCTCCTTTTCACGGCAAGTAACAATGACCTCAATGCCATTGCAGACGGCCTTCAGGGGGAACTTCTTCCCGTAAGGGCAACCCTCACGCCCCAGGCACCGTATCCCGGAGACTATATGGCTTTCTACGACAGGGAAATACCCAGCGCGCTTTTCACAACCGGAAGGTATCCGGAGCACGGATCCAGCCGCGACACTTTTGACATAATAGACTTTGAAGGGATGGAGAAGGAACTGGAGTATATCTACAGTTACGTTTCCACTCTCTGCAACGGTCCCAGGCCGCTTTTCAGGAACGATTCCGTGACTTCTTCCGCGCCTTCCCGGCCGGGCGTCGTCGCTTACGCCGACGCAGACGTAAAGCCTATGTTCCTGAATTCCCCGGATCCCCGCACCTTTATGGAAAAGTGGGTGTATCAATACTTGAAATATCCTTCCTACGCAGTTGAGAACGGCATTCACGGCCGCGTGCTGGTAGATTTCATAATAGATGAAACAGGCAAGGTGACGGACGTAAGGGTTTCCCGCGGCGTCCATACCTCCCTGGACGACGAAGCGGTAAGGGTTGTGAGCGCGTCTCCAAAGTGGAGGCCGGGCCGTCACCAGGGCAAGAAGGTGAGGGTGGCCCTCACCGTGGCGGTGGATTTCAAACTGCAGAAGGATAAGGGCAAATTTGGAATAAACGGAAAAACTATCAAATAGGAGATGGACTATAATTTTCAGGAAATAGAGAAGAAATGGCAGGAGCGTTGGGCTCTTGAGAAGACTTACAAGGCGGAAGTATCGGCCGATAAACCCAAGTATTACGTGCTGGATATGTTCCCGTACCCAAGCGGCGCGGGCCTTCACGTGGGGCATCCTCTTGGCTATATTGCCAGCGATATCTTTGCCCGCTACAAGAGGCTCTGCGGCTTCAACGTCCTTCACCCTATGGGTTATGACGCATTCGGCCTTCCCGCTGAGCAGTATGCCATCCAGACCGGCCAGCACCCGGAAAAGACCACCCACGACAACGTGGCGCGGTACAGGCAGCAGTTGGACAGGATTGGCTTCTCCTTTGACTGGGACCGTGAATTCAGGACTTCAGACCCGGATTATTACAAGTGGACGCAGTGGGCATTCCTCAAGATGTTTGGTTCCTGGTACGACAATTCCATCCAGAAAGCCCGTCCCATAGAGGAACTTGTGGCTGCATTTGAAAAGGGCGGCTCCGCTGCGGTTGACGCCGCCTGCTCCGAAGGCCCCGCTTTCAGCGCAGACGAGTGGAAGGCTTTCACGGAGAAAGAGAAGTCAGACGCCCTTATGCGTTACCGCATTGCATATCAGGGGGAGAGCACGGTCAACTGGTGCCCGGCCCTTGGAACCGTCCTTGCCAACGACGAAGTTAAGGACGGATTCTCAGAGCGTGGAGGTCACCCTGTTTTCCAGAAGAAGATGACCCAGTGGCAACTCCGCGTGAGCGCATATGCCGCACGGCTCCTTGACGGCCTTGAGAGGCTTGACTGGACGGAATCCCTCAAGGAGATGCAGCGTAACTGGATTGGCCGCAGCGAGGGCGCGGAAATGGTGTTCAAGGTGTCCTGCGACGGCGTGGAGCATGATGTAACCATCTTCACAACCAGGGCCGATACAGTGTTTGGCGTGACCTTTATGGTCCTTGCCCCGGAAAGCGAGTGGGTGGAGAAACTCACATCGGCCTCCGAGAAAGCCAACGTGGAGGCGTATCTTGAGCAGGTGAAGAAGAAGACGGAACGTGAACGTATGGCCGCAAAGGCCGTTACGGGCGTGTTCTCCGGTTCATACGGCATCAACCCTCTCACCGGGGACAAGGTTCCGGTGTGGATATCGGAATACGTGCTTGCAGGCTACGGTACCGGCGCCATTATGGCGGTTCCGGCCCACGACAGCCGCGACTACGCCTTCGCAAAGAAGTTCGGCCTTCCCATCATTCCTCTTATCGAAGGGGCCGATGTCTCCGAGCAGAGCCTTGACGCCAAGGAGGGAATTATGTGCAACAGCGGTTTCCTGAACGGACTTACCGTGAAGGAGGCCATTCCCGCCGCAATTGATTACGTTGAGAAACACGGAATCGGCCACAGGAAGGTGAATTTCCGCATCCGTGACGCCATATTCTCCCGTCAGCGCTACTGGGGAGAGCCTTTCCCCATTTACTACAAGGACGGCATTCCCACTCCGGTGCCGTTTGAGGACCTTCCTCTCACGCTTCCGGAGATTGACCAGTACAAGCCCACGGAAGACGGCCAGCCGCCGCTTGCGCGCGCAAAGGACTGGACTTACAGGGGGTATCCGCTTGAGACCAGCACTATGCCTGGCTTCGCGGGCTCCAGCGCATACTATCTCCGCTATATGGATCCCCGCAACGCGGAAGAACTGGTGAGCCACAGGGCAAACGACTACTGGAGGAGCGTGGACCTGTATGTTGGCGGCACGGAGCACGCCACCGGCCATCTTATCTACAGCCGTTTCTGGAACAAGTTCCTCTTTGACCTGGGTTATGTCTGTGAGGACGAACCTTTCCGTAAACTCATCAACCAGGGTATGATCCAGGGCAGGTCCAACTTCGTGTATATGATTCCCGGCACCAATAAGTTCGTGTCGGCCGGCCTTAAGGACAAGTACCAGACCATCCCGGTGCACGTGGACGTTAATATAGTGTACAACGACCGCCTTGACATAGATGCCTTCCGCGCGTGGAGGCCGGATTACAGGGACGCCGAGTTTGAACTGGAGAACGGGGAGTACATCTGCGGCTGGGCAATTGAAAAGATGTCCAAGAGTATGTACAACGTGGTTAATCCTGACAAGATCTGCGATACATACGGGGCCGATACCCTCCGTCTCTATGAGATGTTCCTGGGTCCCATAGAGCAGGCGAAGCCCTGGGATACCAAGGGCATTGACGGCGTGAACCGCTTCCTCAAGAAGTTCTGGAGGCTGTTCTGGGACAGGGAGAAATGGCTGGTGACGGATGAAGAGCCCACAAGGGACGAACTAAAGGCCCTTCATAAACTCATCGGCAAGGCCCGTGAAGACATTGAGTCTTTCTCATACAATACCACAATATCGGCCTTTATGATTGCCCTGAATGAACTTGGGAACTGCTCCAAGAGGGCCATTCTGGAGCCGCTAACCATTGTCCTGAGCCCGTTTGCGCCGCATATCGCGGAGGAACTCTGGCATCAATTGGGCAATGAGACTTCCGTAGTGTACGCCTCCTTCCCGGAGTACGACGAATCCCTTGCCGCAGATTCTTCGGTGAAGTATCCCATCTCCTTCAACGGCAAGACCAGGTTCTTCATCGACGCCCCCTCGACGGCATCGCCCGCAGAGGTGGAGGCTCTTGTAAGGGGCCACGAGTCCACTCCCAAATACGTCGGAGATATGGCCATCGCAAAGGTGATCGTGGTGCCCGGACGTATTGTAAACGTTGTTCTTAAGAAATAGCGGGATGGACAGGAAGAAAAAGATACTTATCGGGATATTCGACTACATAGTCATTACAATAGGCGTGGTGCTCTTTGTGATGGCCTGGCAGAGTTTCCTTCTTCCCAACAATATGATAGACGGCGGTCTCACCGGCGCATCGGCCCTGCTGTCTATGGTCACGGGCATATCCGTGGATGTCTGGTACTTTGGGATAAACGTGCTCCTGCTTATCCTGGCCTGGATTATCCTGGGGCAGAGTTTCGGCATAAGGACCATTTACGCCATACTCCTTTCCACGGCGCTTTTCCGCCTGCTGGGAGACGAGAGTATGATGTTCCTCTGGTCAGTGGAAGGACAGCCGCTGTATGTGGGAGACGGCATCCTGGTGCCAATCATCGGCGGTCTCCTTGAAGCCATCGGCCTTGCCCTCATCATCCTCAGGGGCGGCTCAACCGGCGGCACGGACATCCTGGCGCTCATCGTTAACAAGTTCTGGCCCATCACCATCGGCCGTTTTTATCTTTTTGCCGATTTCGTGGTCATCACCCTCCTTATCTTCGTCCCAGGCCACTGCTTCACGGACGTGGTCTACGGCTACATCACTATGGGCGTGTGCGCTTATGTGCTGGATCTCATAATGCTGGGTAAGGAGTCCACCGTTCAGGTCATCATCTTCTCCAATGAATATGAAAAGATAGGAAACTACATCAATCAGGATATGGAGAGGGGAGTGACGGCCCTGAAGGCCATTGGCTGGTACACGCAGGAAGACCGCCGGGTGCTTATGGTCATGCTCCGCCGTACGGAACTTCCTATATTGGTAAAGGCCGTCAAGGAGATTGATTCCAAGGCGTTTGTCACCGTCGTTCCCGCCAACAACGTTTACGGAGAGGGCTTTGACCAGATGAAAACAGGTATCGTAAAGAAGAAGAAAAAATAGCGTTATGCCCATTCTCAAAAAATCCGTCTTCACCCAGGTAAAGGAGTGGCTTATGGTCACTCTTGGAATCCTTATTTACACCACTGCGTGGTCACTGTTCCTTATTCCAAACAACCTCATCGGCGGGGGCGTTTCCGGTATAAGTTCAATGATCCAGTACGCCACGCACGGCGCCATCCAGATGGGTTACACCTATTTCATCCTCAATGCCGTGCTCATAATAGCGGCTATGCTGGTGCTTGGAATGGGTTTCGGCGCAAAGACCATCTACGCCATCATCCTGGCTTCCATTGCCCTGAGGTTCCTGCCGGGCTTTATCCCCGCCACCATCATCAAGACTCTGGCTATCGATAACGGCAAACTCCTCAGCGTGCTTATGGGCGGTCTCCTGGCCGGTATCGGCATAGGAATGAGCATATCAAACGGCGGTTCAACCGGCGGCACGGACATTATCGCCCTCATCTGGACCAAGTACCACAACGTGTCGCCCGGAAAGGTTATCCTCTTCCTGGACTTCATTATCATTGGCTCATCCCTTCTGGTTCCTTCTTATGTGACCCAACTTGATCCCGTTACTGGATTTGCCGTGCTTGACGCGCAGGGGAACCCCGTGATGTTCAAGATGCCGTTTGCTGAGAAGATAACCACGGTTCTTTACGGTCTCATCCTTGTGACCGTGAACAGTTACGTGCTGGATATGTACATTTCAGGTTCCCAGCAGAGCGTTCAACTGTTCATCCTGTCCAAGAAATATGACCAGATTGCCGACGCAATCACCCAGGATCTCCACAGGGGTGTGACGGTCCTTGACGGCAAGGGCTGGTACACAAAGCAGGACACAAAGGTGCTTATGGTCCTCACAAGGAAGACTGACCTCAACCTCCTGCTGAGGTATATCAGGCAGATAGACTCTCACGCTTTCCTTTCCGTCAGTTCCGTCAACGGCGTGTATGGAAAGGGATTCGATACAATTAAGAAGTAGACGCTCATTGACATAGAAAAGGGGTTTCCTCCCGGCGGCCGGCCTGTCCAGAGTGAACGCCAATGAACTATCTTGTAATTGTTCTGGCTTCTTTTTCTGTACTGGTCATAGCCGTGACCATATACCTGATTGTAAGGTTGTACAGAAAGGAAGCCGAGATACGGGCCCTGGATATCATCAGGCCCGACGCGGACAACATGTTCCCGTCAAACACTGACCAGGACTTTACGGTGACCGATCAATTCCTCTATGACAGGTGCTGCAGGTTCATGGTTGAAAGGAGGCCTTTCCTGGTGATTGACTACCAACTCCAGGACTTGGCCAATTCCCTGTACACCAACAGGTCTTATCTGAGTAAAACCATCAACCGGTTTTCCGGTAAAAATTTCAGGTCGTACGTCAACTATTACCGTGTGATGTACGCGATGGAACTGTTCAGGGCCAATATGAGCCTAAGGATCATTGACCTTGCCGAACTATCCGGATTCAGAAGCGAGTCATCGTTTCTGAACAGTTTCAGAAGCGTGATGGGCGAAGCGCCAAGCATCTGGTGCGCCAGGATACGTAAGAAATACCGGGATAAACTGAAATGATAACCGGCCGCCGGGCCGCCTACCCCTCTTCAATCCCTTTCCAGGATTCCGGAACGGGAGCCGTTACATCCACCTGCGTCTTTTTGACGGGGTGGATGAACTGTATATGGCGGGCAAGAAGGCTTATTCCGCCGTCTGGGTTGGAGCGCTTTGCCCCGTACTTGAGGTCTCCTTTGATGGGGCAGCCCATATGGGAGAGTTGGCAGCGGATCTGGTGGTGACGCCCCGTGTAGAGTTCAATCTCCAGAAGGAAATAGCGGTCTGTCTTTTGGATGAGAGTGTACTTGAGGCGTGCCTCCTTGCCGTTTTTACTGACGTAGGACTTGTTCTGGGCCTCATTGCGGGTAAGGAAATCCGTGAGGGTGTCCTCATCTTTTGGCGGCCTGTTTGCAGTGAGCGCCCAGTATGTCTTGTGGATTTCACCCTTACGGAGCATATCGTTCAGGCGTTCCAGGGCCTTGGAGGTTTTTGCAAAGACGCATACCCCGCTCACCGGCCTGTCCAGCCTGTGCGGAACGCCCATAAACACCTGCCCCGGCTTCCCGTCCCTCTGGGCAATAAAAGCCTTGAGGGTTTCAGAAAGAGGCTCGTCCCCGGTCTTGTCTCCCTGCACTATCTCCCCGCTGCGTTTGTTGAAAATCAGGAGATGATTGTCCTCATAGAGGATCCTTCCCTCTATGTCCCCGTACTCTTTAGCCGATATTTCCCTGTATACGCTCATAACATCTGCAAATATAATAATTTTTCCCTTATTGTAATGCCGATGCGGTGGAGGTCAAACCATTGATTATCAGTGCGTTGCGAGATTATTTGGGATTACCGGTAATCCCAAACACTTGTGTAAGTAACTGTGTATCAAACACTTGGGCTCCACCCGATACCTAAATCTTTGCTGCGGAGGCCGAAGGCCGACAAGGGGGTGTTTGAGGGGGCGTAGCCCCTTCAATAATTATGGAATATTGGTCATCCGGATACAAAAATAGAGACGCGGCTGCGTCTCTATTTTGTGTCTGGATGACTGGACTTGAACCAGCGACCTCCTGGTCCCTAACCAGGTGCGCTACCAACTGCGCTACATCCAGAGGATTTGGGATTGCAAAGGTACTACT
>JAFSPR010000023.1 GCA_017451395.1 Bacteroidales bacterium | reverse complement strand
TATATAATTCTAGTCTGAACCCTGACGCTTAGTTCCTATACCTAAATAAAGAAACTGACGCTCGTTAAAAAGTTGCTTGCTTGTACTTTCCTTTCAGTCTTTTCAAAGATCTTTTTGCGTAAAAATCCCGCTTTCATCAAGCGGGACTGCAAAGGTACGAACTATTTTTTAATTTGCAAACTTTTTTAAACTTTTTTTAAAAAATTTTTCACCCCTTCATATATAATATGGCTTCCCGGGGATCAGGGGCCTTGAAAACGGCGCTCCCGGCAACAAGGATGGAGGCCCCGGCCCTAACTACATGGGCCGCATTTTCCGGTCCTACTCCCCCGTCTACCTCGATTGGAACGTCCTGGCGGCCGATGCGGGCAAGTTCTTCCTTGACCGCACGGATACGCTCCAGGGACTCCGGGATGAACTTCTGGCCGCCGAAGCCGGCGAAAACGCTCATGATAAGTACGAAGTCCACCATAGGGAGATACGGGAATATGGATTCCACCGGGCAGTCAGGGTTGATCACTATCCCGGCCTTTACATTATATGAATGGATAAGGTCAATTACGGCAGCGCTATTTTCCCTTGCCGCCTCATAGTGGAAACTGATCATAGCGGCGCCTGCCTTTGCAAAGCGCTCCACGTATTTTTCGGGATTCACTATCATAAGGTGGACATCCAGCGGCTTTACGGCCTTCTTTGCGATGGCTTCAACCACCGGGAATCCAAAGGATATGTTGGGTACAAAAGTGCCGTCCATTATATCCAGATGGAAGATATCGGCATACTTGTTTACAAACTCCACGTCCTTTTCCAACTCCAGGAAATTGGCCGAGAGCATTGATGGGGCTATCTGTATCATTTAAAGTTCAATACTACGTCTTCAAGATGCGCGACAAACTTATCCAGCGAAGCAAGTTCCAGTTTTTCTCCCGGAGCGTGGACGCCGCGGAGGGTGGGGCCGAATGAAATCATATCAAGGTCAGGGAACTTCTCAAGGAAAAGACCGCATTCAAGGCCCGCGTGGATGGCCTTTACCTCCGGGTCATAGCCAAAGAGCCTGCGGTAACTCTCCAGGGACACTTCCAGGATATGGGACTTGAGGTTTGGCTTCCAGCCTGGATACTCACCGTGGTGCTCTACGTCGAAGCAGCCAAGGAAGAAGGCGGCCTCCACGCGCTCTGCCATAGCGTGAAGTTCGCTCACTACGGAACTTCTCTGGCTGGTGATAACCTTCAGGGTATCTCCCTCAATGTGCGCCGCGGCAAGGTTTGAGGAGGTTTCCACAAGGCCGGGGATGTCCACTGACATCTGCTCCACCCCGTGAGGGACTGCCAGAAGGGTTGCAATTATATTTGCAGCGTCACCTTCCTCAATGGGTTTTTCCTGAGTGGCCGGCGCAACCTCTGCGGAAGCCCTCACAAGAGGGTCTGATGATGCGAATTCCGCCTCCAGAAGTTTTGAGAATGCATCTACGTCCTCTTTCATCTCGTCAACCTCATCTGAGGGAACGGCAATCAGGGCCTCAGCCTCACGGCAGATGGCGTTTGGCTTGTTGCCGCCGTCAAGGCCGATAAGTTGGAAGTCGTACTGGAGTTCCGTGAACAGGAAGCGGACAAGAAGGCGGAGGGCGTTTGCCCTTTCCTTATTTATATCGTCTCCGCTGTGGCCGCCCTGGGCGCCGGAAACGCGGATCTTAAGCGCCTTGTAGCCTTTGCGCAGGGGCTCACGGTGGAAAGCGAAGGTGGCGGTGGTGTCTATGCCGCCGGCGCAGCCAACAAAGAGTTGGCCTTCATCCTCGGAGTCCAGGTTGATAAGGGTTTTCCCCTCAAAGAAGCCGGGCTCAAGGGCAAAGGCGCCGTCCATACCGGTTTCCTCCGAGATTGTGAAAAGGCACTCCAGCCTGCCCATAGGGGCATCCCCGTCCAAAAGGGCAAGGCAGGCAGCTATTCCAATTCCGTCATCGGCCCCGAGAGTTGTATTTTTGGCAATCATCCAGCCGTCCTCTATCTCATAGGGGATGGGATCCTTCAGGAAATCGAACTCAAAGCCGGCGTTTTTCTCGCAGACCATATCCTGATGGGCCTGAAGTACCAGCGTAGGGACGTTCTCCTTCCCTTTGGAAGCGGGCTTTACTATAACTACATTGCCGGTTTTATCCGTTTTGCACTTCAGGCCGCGCGCTGCGGCAAAGTCCTGGAGATATTTTGTGATGGGGGCTTCGTGGCCGGATTCCCTGGGGATTGCGGTTATTTCCTTGAAGAAACTCAGAACTGTTGCGGAATTCATATCGATGCTTGTTAGATTTTGTCAAAGTTAGTAAATTTGCACGACATTTTAAACAGATTATGAAGTATTTTTCTACGGATTACGTACGCCGTGTAGTGTTTGGCGGAGAAAAACTGGTGTTGCCGGAAGAGGCTATGAAGGAAGTTGAGCGCTGCTACCGGTTCCTGGAAGAATTCCACAAGGATAAGGTCATCTACGGAATCAACACGGGCTTTGGCCCTATGGCGCAGTGGCGCGTGGAGGATGACTACCTCAAGGATTTGCAATATAATATTATAAGGAGTCATTCTACCGGCGCCGGAAAGCCGCTTGGAGACGCATCCGTGAGGGCCGCAATGGTGGCCCGCATCGGCACTTTCCTGCAGGGGCGCTCAGGCATCCATCCAGACGTTGTAAGGCTTCTGGCCCAATTCATCAATAACGGCATCTACCCCTTCATCCCCCGCCACGGCAGCGTGGGCGCCAGCGGAGACCTTGTCCAACTGGCCCACATAGCCCTCGCCCTCATAGGCGAAGGCGAGGTCCACTACAAGGGAGAGTGGCGTCCCACCGCGGAGGTTATGGCCCAGTGCGGCCTCAAGCCTATGGAAATCCACATCAGGGAGGGGTTATCGGCCGTAAACGGAACGTCGGTTATGACGGGCGTATCCCTTGTGAACCAGTTCCAGGCCGATATCCTTCTGGACTGGGCCACCCTTGCCGCAGTATGGATGAACGAGATTGCGGGCTCCTACGACGACTTTATGGCCGAGGCCCTGAACGAGTGCCGCCGCCAGAAGGGACAGCAGGTGATAGCCGCGCGCCTGAGGAAATTATCGGCCGATTCAAAGTGCCTTTCAAAGCGTGAGATTGAACTCTACAACGGCGGCCACAGGGAGGAAGTCTTTGAGAAGAAGGTCCAGGCCTACTATTCCCTGAGGTGCACGCCCCAGATCCTTGGACCCATCTATGACACATTCCGGGGGGCCTCTGAGGTATTGGAGAACGAGATTAACTCCGCCTGCGACAACCCCATAGTGGATCCCGACACAAGGTACGTATACCACGGCGGCAACTTCCACGGAGACTACATCTCCCTGGAGGAAGACAAGGTGAAGATTGCCCTTGTGCGCCTCACGATGCTCACCGAAAGGCAACTGAACTACCTCTTCCACGACCGGATCAACGGCATCCTGCCTCCGTTCCTCAATATGGGTAAACTTGGCCTCAATTACGGAATGCAGGCCTGTCAGTTCACGGCCACTTCCACCACGGCCGAATGCCAGACCCTTGCTATGCCAAACTATGTGCACAGCATCCCCAACAACAACGACAACCAGGACATAGTGTCCATGGGCACAAATTCCGCTCTACTCTGCCGTCAGGTTGTGGAGAATTCCTTCCAGGTCATGGCCATCCACTATATTGCCCTTGCCCAGGCAACTGACATCCTTGGGATAAAGGATAAACTGTGCACTGCATCTCGCCGGGCCTATGATGCGGTGAGAGCCATCCAGCCGGTTATACTGGAGGACACTCCCTTCTACAGGGAAATAGCCTCCGTAATCACCTGGCTGAAGAGAAATCCCCTGGACCTGAAATAAAAAAAAGAAGTGCCGCGGCTTAATCAGGCGCGGCACTTTGTTTTACCCTATTCAACGGGCACAACAACCATACTTTCAATGTCCTCCACCCACTGACGGAACTGTTTATCTATCTGGACCAGGTCCTGGACTGTTGAGCAGGCGTGCACCACGGTTGCGTGGTCCTTGCCCCCCAGTTCTGCGCCGATTGTGGAAAGGGAGCAGTTGGGGATGAGATTGCGGCATTCGTACATTGCAATCTGGCGGGCCTGGACAATCTGGCGCTTGCGCGTAGGAGCCAGAAGTTGGTCACGTGTGATGTTGAAGTATTCGCACACCGTCTTGAGGATAAGATCCGGGGTGACGTCAGTGTGCTCCTCCCCTACTATGTTTCCGGTGACCGTGCGCGCGAGGTCCAGGGAAATGTCGCTGTGACCAAGCGTGGCATAAGCCACAAGGGATGTAAGGGTGCCTTCCAGTTCACGGAAGTTTGTCTTGATGCGGGATGCAAGGTAAGCGAGTACCTCTTCATCCAGCGCCACGCCCTCACGCTCTGAACGTGACCTGAGCATCTGGACGCGGGTGGCATAATCCGGCCTTGAAAGTTCAACTGACAGTCCCCACTTGAAACGTGACAGGAGACGCTCCTCAAAGTTCTGCAGGTCTGCGGGAGCGCGGTCACTTGTGAAGATGAGTTGCTTTCCGCTGCCGTGCAGATGGTTGAAGACATTGAAGAAACTGTTCTGGGCTCCCGGGGTGGCAAGGTCCTGGATATCGTCCACTATGAGGACGTCTATCCTCTGGTAGAAGGCGATGAAATCCACGATACGGTTGCCTTTCACGGCATCCATATACTGGGTTTTGAATTCATTGCCGGTCACATAGAGGACTACCTGATCCGGGAAATTCTTCTTGATGTCTATGCCGATGGCCTGGGCGATGTGCGTCTTTCCAAGACCGGGGCCTCCGAAGAGGAACAGCGGGTTGAAAGGCGTTTTCCCGGGCGCCTGGGCAATGCTTTCTCCCGCGCTTACGCCCATCTTGTTGCAGTCTCCTTCCACAAGGTTGCCGAAGCAGTATGAGGGATTGAGGCGTGAATTGATGGTGACGCGCTTGATGCCGGGGAATACAAAAGGGCCGGGATTGCCTGCAGGCTGGTATGTGGGAACGGAAATGGGATTGTTCCCGGGGACCGAGCCGGCTTCCTGGGGAAGCACCATCCCCTGCCGGTTCTGGACGGGCCGCACCAGATAGTAAAGCTGGGCGTCTGCGCCGATTGCGCGGCGGATGGTAAGGCGGATAAGATCCTTATACGCACCTTCTATATATTCGCGGAAGAAATCGGAGGGCACCTCCACGGTAAGACGGGCCCCGTCCAGTGAAACCGGACGGATGGGCTTGAACCAAGTGGAAACCTGCTGCGGATCAATGTTGCTTGCAATGATCTGCAGACAGTTATTCCATACGGCGATATGTCTTTCCTGGTCTGTCATCCGGGGATTAAGTGTCAATTGGAATGCAAATATGGTTGAAAATTTTCTGATAAAAAACCAAATTTGCTATTGTTTTTTAAAAAATTTATGTTTAGATTAAATGCTGCGAGCGTCTAAAACAACAAATTTTCCGCATTATTGATTATCAATGAGTTACGAAGGCGAAAATGCCGTATTTCCGTATCCCGGAAACTATCTAATTTTGAATATTTATAAGATTCAACGGTAATTTTTTACCGCCGCCAGAGGCACTTCTGCTGCGGAAACGTTTCCACTTTTCTACTTGACGGGGGAAGTTGCTCCATCCTGAACTTTCACAATGAAAGAATCCGGGAATTTCTTCTGGATTGCGGGATAATTTTTCTTCACGTCCTGAAGTTTTGCGGAAACTCCCACAACGTACTTGGTCAGTTTGCCTACGGGAATGCGGAGCGGCTTGTATCCGGCAAAGAAGGGATCGGAGTCAGGCATATCCTTGGAAGTCACCAGCACCTGCACGCCGTAGAGCACCTTTACGTCATTGCCGACCTCGTCGGCAATCTTTTCAGCCGGCTTAGGAGATTCCCGGTCGGAGCCGGGAATGACGGAAGGTTCTGCAGGAGCGTCATTGCCGGCAGCAGGAGCTTCATTGCCGGCCTGATCGGCAATCTCCTCGCGGTCATACCTTGCCTTATATATACGGAAAGCCTTGTAGATGTTCTGGGCAATCTGGTCCCTTCCCACCTCAGAGCGAAGGACGGCAAGGTCCTGGGGGTTGGTCATGAAGCCAACCTCTATGAGGACTGCGGGCATAGCGGTGCGCCACAGCACCCAGAAAGGGTCCTGGGACACTCCCCTGTTGGTTTTGATGGGGCCTCCCTCCATAGCCTGCGCAACATCTGCGGCGAATTCAAGGCTCTGGCCCAGGTGGGCGTTCTGCATAAGTGAGAATATGATGGAGGATGAAGGGTCGTCGGGGTCAAAACCCTGATAGGTTGCGGCGTAGTTCTTCTCCAGTTTGATGACGGAGTTCTCCCTCTTTACAAGGTCCAGGTTCTTGGAATAGAGGTCATTGCCCTTTTTCTTAGACTGGCCAAGGCAGTGGATGGAATAGCCGTTTGCGGCGGTAGAGCCGTCCACGGCGTTGACGTGCACGGAAATGAAAAGATCGGCCCCTGCCTTGTTGGCGAATACCGCGCGGTTTTCCAGTTCCACAAAGTGGTCGTCGGACCTTGTCATCTTCACGTTTACGTCAGGATATGTGGCCGATATCTTCTGGGCCAGGCGTTTGGCTATGTCCAGGGCTATGTTCTTCTCATAGGTTTTCTGGTCACGGCTTACGCATCCGGCGTCCTTGCCGCCGTGGCCGGGATCTATCACGACGGTCTTAAGACGCATTGCGGCATCCTGCGCAGGTACGGGAATTGCAAGTAAAACGGCGGAAATTACGGCTATGATATGGCTTAAACGCAACTTCATCTTGGAGGCGGTTTGGTAAATTCTGGAAATAATAGTAATTTTGTAAGTTTTATATAACGCACAAATATAGCAAAAAATCTGCCTGAATGAAAGGGATTTTGCGGAAATATCTCATTGCCCTGGCGCTCTGTATGGCCTTTATGACCCCCGGAGCCCGTGCCAGAGTGTTCCGCCAGGCGCCGGACTCAACAGTGCGCGCCTCCCTTGACAGCCTTCTGTCGGCCTCACGGGATTCCCTTGACATCAGCCGCGACAGCCTTTTCCGCGCCAGGAGGGATTCCGTCGCAAGGGCCGATTCCATCTCCCGCTCACGCGCGGATTCCCTGGACCTCCTGAGCAAGAGTTCCCTGGAAGTTCCGGCGTTCTCAACGGCCAAAGACTCCATCATAACGGATTTTTCCGGCGGCAGGCGTATGATCTACTACTATGGCGGGGCCACCGTCAAGTATGAGAATATGACATTATCGGCCGATTACATTGAGTACGATATGGACGCCAACACGGTGTTCGCGCGCGGCCAGAAAGACACCCTCACGGGCGAATGGAAGGGCCTGCCGGAAATGACCGAGGGCGCCCAGACGTACAAGATGGACCAGCTCCGCTACAACTTCAACACCCGCAAGGCCCGCATCACAAATATGGTCACAAAGGAGGCCGAGGGCATCCTGCAGGGCAAGAAGATCAAGATGATGCCGGACAAATCCATCAATATGCGTAACGGCGTGTATACGGTCTGCGACCTTGAGCATCCGCACTACTACCTTAACCTCACCCTGGCCAAGGTAATCACAAAGCCGTCCCAGAAAACCGTATTCGGCCCCGCCTGGCCGGTTATCGCAGATGTCCCCGCCTTCCCCATCATCCTGCCGTTCGGATTCGTCCCCAAAAAGCCTTCACGCGCAACTGGTATGCTTATGCCCACCTTCGGCGAGGAACAGGCCCGAGGCTTCTACATCAGGGATGCGGGTATGTACTTCGTGTTCGGAGACTACTTTGACCTTTCCGTAACCGGAGACTACTATACACTTGGTTCCTGGGCCATAGACCTTAATTCCAGATATAAGGTAAACTACAAGTTCAACGGCCAGATAGCCCTCACCTACTCCAATGACCAGGCGGGTGAAAAGGGCAGCGCAGACTTCGTGCAGTCCCGTAACTTCGGCCTCCGGTGGTCCCACACGCAGGATTCCAAGGCCCATCCCGGTACCACTTTCAGCGCGTCCGTGAACTTCTCCAGCCCGTCCAACAACCGCTACAACGCCCGCAGCGTCACGGACGCCCAGCAGAACCAGATAAGTTCATCAATCTCATATTCCCATAACTGGAACGGCAAGTTCAACCTCAGCGTTAACGCACTTCACAACCAGAACTCCAGAGACTCCAGTTACTCCTTCACCCTCCCCAACATCACCTTCAACGTGACGCGTTTCTACCCGTTCAAGCGTAAGACAAGGGTTGGAAAGGAGAGGATCTATGAGAAGATCTCGTTCGGTTACTCCACGTCCTTCCAGAACCGCATCAACTTCAAGATGAGGGAACTCCAGGACTTCGTGATGGACGAAACCGGAAACCACGTCACCATAATTGACGAATACAACAACAAGACGTACCGTGAGAAGGCTTTTGGAGATTCCCTGGCCATAAAGGCGCTTGGGAAACTCACAAACGGAATGACTCACAACTTCCAGATCGGCCTTCCCAACTTCACGCTCCTCAAGTACATCAACGTCACGCCAAGCATATCCTACGGTATGAACTGGATGTTCTCAAAGGGTGACCAGCACCTTGAGAACGAACTTGACGCAGACGGCAATCCCGTTATGGTCACGGACAAGGACGGCCGGGAGGTCATCGCCCAGAAGGTGGTGAGTGACCCCGGAACGGCCTTCAATGCCTTCGGGATGACGCATACGTACTCCGGAAGTATGTCTATGAGCACGCGTATCTACGGTATGTTCAACTTCGGCAAGCACCGGAAGGTGCAGGCCATCCGGCACGTGATAACGCCATCGATGTCCCTTAGTTTCTCTCCGGAAAAGGGTACGGCGTTCAACGGATGGCGCACTCTTTCGCCGTACTATGACAAGAGAGGCTCCTTCCACGACGAAACCTGGTACAATATATACAGTATCAGCGGCAACCACAACAACGCATCCCCGCCCGGAAGGGGCAAGAGCGCCACTATGTCCCTTTCCTTCGGAAACAACCTGGAAGCCAAGGTGAGGGATATAAGGGACACCACTGGAACGGGCTCAAAGAAGGTGAAACTGCTGGACCAGCTCAACATCAACACCAGTTATAACTTCCTGGCCGATTCCCTGAGGATGAATAACGTGGGCATATCGGCCTCCACAAGGCTCTTCAACAAGGTGAGCCTTAGCGGTAACCTTAACTTCGACCCTTACGCCATTAACGAGCAGGGAAAGAAGATAAACAAACTGAATATCATCGCTACGGGCGTTCCCCTTAGGCTTACCAACGCATCCCTGTCGGCCTCCTTCGCGCTTAACGGGAAGGGCGCCACGGACGGAGACGACGGAACGCGTACCGGAAAGAGCGGAGGCGGCGGCGGAAGCACTGGAAGCGGCGCCACGGCATCCTATGAGCGCATATACTACCATCCAATAACCGGAGAATACATCCCCGGCGGATACGTATACTATATGAACAGCAACGCGCCCTGGAGCGTGAACTTCAGTTACAGTTTCAACTACTCAAAGAGTTACAGTTACCAGAGTACCACCAAGGAACTGATTGAGAACAAGAGGTTTACCCAAACCCTCAATGTGAGCGGAAACATAAAACTCACGCCCCGCCTCAGCATCCAGGCCACGTCCGGCTTCGATATAATGGCCATGAAGTTCACAACCACCCAGATCAGTGCCTCCTACGACCTCCACTGCTTCAACATCGCCCTGTCATGGGTGCCGATGGGACAGTGGAAGAGTTACAGTTTCCGTATCGCCGCAAATGCATCGGCCCTTGCCGATCTACTGAGGTTCAAAAAATCCGACTCTTACATGGATAACATGTTGAAGTAATCGATTTTTTTGTTACCTTTGCACTGGCTTTCCGTTCGGAATGCCATCCTTACTTGAAATACATTCTACATTTTATGCCCCATAAACTAGCAGAATTAAACGCTATGAGCGAAGCAGAACTCAGAGCGCTTGGTGAAAAACTTAATATTAAAGGTGCCGCAAAAATGGACCTCCCCACCCTGGGATTCGCCATTCTGGACACCGAAGCAGAGATTGAATCCAAAAAGCCGGTGGAGCCAAAGCCCGCCGCCAAAAAGCGCGGAAGGCCAAAGAAAGAGGCCCCCAAGGCTGATGCAAAACCGGAGCCCAAACCGGAAACTAAGCCTGAAGCCAAACCGGAGTCTAAACCTGTAAAGGAAGAGGCAAAGCCCGCCTCAGATGCTGCGCCCGCTCCCAAAAAGCGCGGCCGTAAGCCCAAGGCCGCAGCCGCCGCGGAGGGAGAATCGGCCCCTCAGCAGGCAGCCGCTCCTGCAGCGGAGGCTCCAAAAACCTTTATCCAGAACCTCTTCGAGGACCTTAAGGAGGATGATGCAAATCAGGAGCAGCCGGCCTCTCAGGAATCCGGTAAAAAGGGTAAGAAGGGAAAGCGTCAGGATAAGCCTGCGGTAGATAAGCAGCCGGAACAGCAGCAACAGCCCCGCCAGGAGCAAAAACAGCCGGAGCAGCCCAGACAGCCGGAAAAGCCTAAGAGAATTGAATTTGAAGGCTCCGTAGAGGCTACGGGCGTCCTTGAGATTATGCCTGACGGCTACGGTTTCCTGCGTTCTTCCGATTACAATTATCTCAACAGCCCGGACGATATCTACGTGTCCCAGCAGCAGATAAAGCAGAATGCCCTCAAGAACGGAGACACCGTTACCGGTGAAATCCGTCCTCCGCGTGAAGGAGACAAGTATTTCCCTCTTGTTCGCATCAAGTTCATTAACGGCCGTACTCCGGAATTCGTCCGCGACAGGGTCCCGTTTGACTTCCTCACTCCCCTCTTCCCCACGGAGAAATTCAATCTCCTTGGCCACGGCCATGAAAAAGACCAGAGCATAAGGGTTGTGGATATGTTCACCCCTATCGGCAAGGGTCAGCGCGGTCTTATCGTGGCTCAGCCCAAAACCGGTAAGACTATGCTCCTCAAGGCCATTGCCAATGCAATTGCCGATAACCACCCGGAGGTCTACGAGATTGTCCTTCTCATCGACGAACGCCCTGAGGAAGTTACGGATATGCAGCGCAGCGTAAAGGCTGAGGTTGTGGCTTCCACCTTCGACGAACCCGCAGAGCACCACGTAAAGGTTGCAAATATGGTCCTGGACAAAGCCCGCAGGCTGGTTGAATGCGGCCATGACGTAGTCATTCTCCTGGACTCCATCACCCGCCTTGCACGCGCCTACAACACCGTCCAGCCGGCTTCCGGCAAGGTTCTCACCGGCGGTGTGGACGCAAACGCCCTCCAGAAACCCAAGCGTTTCTTCGGTGCGGCCCGTAATATTGAAGGAGGCGGCTCGCTCACCATCCTTGCCACCGCTCTCACTGAAACCGGCTCCAAGATGGACGACGTCATCTTTGAGGAATTCAAGGGCACCGGCAACATGGAACTGCAGTTGGACCGCAACCTCTCCAACAAGCGTATCTTCCCGGCCGTGAACCTTGTTCTTTCCTCTACACGTAGGGACGACCTCCTCTATGATGCATATACCAACAACCGCATCTGGATTCTCCGCAAGCTTCTCTCGGACATGAATCCCGTAGAAGCCATGACCTGGATGCAGCAGCACATGGACGAGTTCAAGACCAACAAGGACCTCATAGACAACATGTCCAAGTTCAGTCGCTACGATTAATGAAGAATCTATTTCAGGACACAATAGTTGCTCCGGCCACCATACCAGGTACCGGAGCAATTTCCATAATACGTGTAAGCGGCCCCAAAGCTTTCAGTATAACTGACGCAGTAGTTAAATTAAAATCCGGAACCATTTCTGCAGCAGACGGTTATACAATTCATTACGGTGATATCCCCAGGCTTGACACTGTCCTCGTTTCCGTATTCCGCGCACCGCACAGTTACACCGGAGAGGACTCCGTAGAGATCTCCACCCATGCTTCGGCTTATATTGTATCAGAGGCCATAAGGCTCCTGACAAAGGCCGGCGCTAGAATGGCCGAACCCGGAGAATTCACTAAGCGCGCATTCCTTAACGGGAAAATGGATTTAGCTCAGGCAGAGGCCGTTGCGGATGTTATCTCATCCACCACTGAAGCTTCTCACCGCGTAGCCATGAATCAGCTTAGGGGCGGCTTCTCCAAAGAATTGGAGGGCCTCAGGGCCGAACTCCTTGAGATGGCTTCCCTACTGGAGCTGGAACTTGACTTCTCCGAAGAAGACATAGAGTTTGCCGACAGAGAAAAGCTCACTGGCCTTGTGGACGGGACGTTAAAGCATGTGGAAAAACTCGCCGCATCGTTCCGCCAGGGCAACATGATAAAAAACGGAATTCCGGTTGCAATCGTGGGCGCCGTCAACGCCGGAAAGAGTTCCCTTCTCAACGCCCTTGTCGGCGAAGACAGGGCCATTGTTTCGGCCATAAAAGGGACCACCCGCGACACAATTGAGGAGACTCTCCAGATTGGCGGACTCACCTTCCGTTTCATCGATACTGCCGGCATCCGGGAGTCGGAGGACCAGATTGAGAAGATAGGAATCGAGCGCACTTTCAAGAAAATTTCCGAGGCCGAAGTCATCCTCGGAGTTCTGGATTGCACTCTCCCCGTGGCCGAATTTGAGGAGGACCTGAGGCTCATTCTTGGCAAGACCGAAGGCTCCGGAAAGAGCCTGTTTGTAATACTCAACAAGGCCGACAAATTATCGGAAAACGATATTAACAATTTTGTTACACTCGCAAACAAAGTTGTTATATCTACTGATAATAAGGCTGTTATTATTACACTATCAGCGAAGACCGGTTCGGGGCTTGAAGAGCTGAAATCGGCCCTTTTTGCCTCTCAGAAAGAGCTTCTTACGGCGGAGTCCGGCACCCTTGTCACCAACCTCCGGCACTACGAAGCGCTCACCGCTTCGGCCGTTTCCCTGCGGCGCACGGCGGAGGCTCTCCAAAGCGGCATTCCCACAGATTTAGTGGCAGAGGATCTTCGCGCCGCCATCGCCTCCGTCAACCTGATTCTGGGCAAAGACCTCGGCCTCTCCCCCGAATCCGTCCTCCACAACATCTTCGCCAATCACTGCATCGGAAAATAAGTACACCGAAACACCTTCTACACACTCCGTACAAAAGGGCGTAACTCTCACATAATCAACTGAAAAATGTTGAAAACTTTTCCCGGTTAGTTTGATCTAATTCGGGATTTTTTTGCTATATTTGAACCACATTTGAACCACGCGTGGTCCAAGGTTGTGGAGGGGGTACGCCAAAGTGCAGAACCTTACACGGATTTACATAGATTT
>JAFSPR010000022.1 GCA_017451395.1 Bacteroidales bacterium | reverse complement strand
CGGTTTGGCTCCTGACAAGAGGTTGCGTTGTTTTGGGACTGCAAAGGTAGTAATTTTTCTAAAAGTACCAAAACTTTTTCAAAGATTTTTTAGAAAATATTTTTCACTTTGTCAAAGGTATTCTTGTCTTCCATTGTGAGGTCCGGTTTGAAGCTGTTGCTGTCCTTCATCTTTTCCAGCGCTTCCCTCTCCTCCCTGGACAGTTTGTGGGGCACCCACACCTGGAATTTCACGTAAAGGTCTCCGGTGCCTCGGCCATAGCCCTGCACACTGGGAAGGCCTTTTCCGCGCAGTTTCACAACGGTGCCTGACTGGGTTCCGGGTTCTACCTTAACCTTATAGCTGCCATCCAGGCAGGGAACGCTTACCTCACAGCCCAGCATTGCATCCATTACGGAGATGATGCGGGTGTGGAAGAGGTTGTTGCCGTCTCTCTGGAGCTGGGGATGGGCCACCTCATTTATCACAACCAGGAGGTCTCCGTTAACGCCTCCGTGAGGTGCGGCGTGGCCTTCTCCGCGGATTGTGAGCTGCATTCCGTCCTCTACGCCGGCGGGAATATGGACCTTCACAAGCTCACGCTTGCGCTCAAGGCCCGTACCGTTACAGCGCCTGCAGGGGTTGGAGATAATCTTTCCTTCTCCCTGGCACTGGGGGCAGGTGCCGATAGTATATCCAACTCCGAAGAGGCTGCGTGTTTGCTGCCTTACGCGGCCCTGACCGCCGCAGGTGGGGCAGGTTTTGATATCGGCCTCACTCTTGGCGCCCTTGCCGCCTCAATCCGGGCAGGGACGGGCGCGCTCAAGGGAAATTTCCTTGACACAGCCATTTGCGATTTCTTCCAGCGTAAGCTTGACGGAAGTGCGGATATCACGGCCTCTGAGGACCCTGGGGCCTGCATCCTGCCCTCCGAAGCCGCCGAAACCGCTGCCGCCAAAGCCGCCGAAATCAAAGCCTACGCTGCCGCCGAAGATGTTGCGGAGGAAGTCATTTATATCCATACCGCCTAAATCAAAGCCGCCGGCGCCGCCGCCCATTTGCTCTGCGGCAAAGCCGAATTGGTCGTACTTGGCTCTCTTGTCAGGGTCACTGAGGATGGAATAGGCCTCGGCGGCCTCCTTGAAGTTGTCTTCGGCGGTCTTTTTCTCTGCGTCCGTGCCGTTTACCCAGCGGTCCGGATGCCATTTGAGCGCCAACTTGCGGTAGGCGCTCTTTATTTCATCGGCCGAAGCCTTCTTGTCCACTCCCAGGACCTCGTAGTAATCTCTTTTCTGTGCCATAACTTATGCTCCCACAACTACTTTGGCATAACGGAGAACCTTTCCGCCAAGGGTGTAACCGGTTTGGACAACGTCTATTACCTTGCCTTTAAGGGATTCCTCCGGGGCCGGGAAAGTGGTGACGGCCTCATGGAGTTCCGTGTCAAAATCCTGCCCTTTTGCCTCAATCTTTTCAAGGCCCTTGCCCTTGAGGTAGGAGGTGAGCTTGTTGAAAATCATGAGGGTGCCCTCCTTTGCGGCCTGGCTGTCAGTGCTCTTTTCCAGCGTTGCCAATGCGATTTCGCAGTCGTCCAGAATGGGCAGAAGGCCCTTTATGGTATCTTCTGCGGCCGATTCCCTGAGCGCAATCTTTTCCTCTGCGGTGCGACGGCGGAAAGTGTCAAATTCGGCCATCAGGCGTATATAATCCGCTTTGGAATCACTGGCCTTTTTCTCTGCCTCCTGGGCCGCGGCCTTTGATTCTTCAAGCTCTTCCTTCAAACCTTCCACGCGCGCCTCCAGTGCCGCAAGCTTCTTTCCGTCTACGGGCGCTTCTGTATTTTTGTTCTTCTTATCTGCCATAATTAAGTACTGATTGTGCCTCAGTACCTAACAAATTGCCTGCCAAGTCCCCGCGTTATGACAATATGTCAGT
>JAFSPR010000021.1 GCA_017451395.1 Bacteroidales bacterium | reverse complement strand
GTGGACACCCCCGTTCCCGTAAGGGTCTGCCTGCAAAGGGCTACAAGACCCGCAACCCCAAGGCCGTGTCCAACAAGTTCATCATTGAAAGACGTAAGAAATAACGGAATAAACTAACAGATTATGAGTCGTTCACTTAAAAAAGGACCGTACATTCAGGAAGCTTTGGAGAACAGGATTCTCGCTATGAATGACGGCAGCAAGAAGAAAGAGGTTGTCAAGACTTGGTCCCGCGCCAGCATGATTTCCCCTGACTTTGTGGGCCACACCATCGCAGTTCACAACGGCAATAAGTTTATTCCCGTTTACGTTACTGAGAATATGGTCGGTCACAAGCTCGGAGAATTTGCTCCCACCCGCATTTTCCGCGGCCACGCAGGCAACAATAAGAAATAATGTTTAAAGGATTGACATTATGGGAAAGAGAAAAAGACTGATGGCCGAGCGCCTGAAAGAGACCAAGAAGCAAACCGCTATAGCAAAACTTAACGACGTTCCTACCTCCCCCCGGAAGATGCGCCTTGTCGCAGACACCGTTCGTGGCGTGGAAGTGAACCGTGCCCTGGACCTTCTCCACTATTCAAAGCGTGATGCATCCATCCGCCTGGAGAAACTCCTGAAGAGCGCCATTGCAAACTGGGAAGCAAAGAACCCGGAGCAGACCAAGGAGCTCGAGTCCGGAAACGTGATTGTCAAAACCATCATGGTTGACGAAGGACGCACCCTTAAGCGCATCCGTCCCTGCCCTCAGGGCCGTGCCGGTCGCATCCGCAAGCGTTCAAACCACGTCACCATCGTTCTTGACGTCAAAAAAGCAGTGGAGGAATAAACTATGGGACAGAAAACAAATCCTATCAGCAACCGTATCGGCATCACCCGTGGTTGGGATTCCAACTGGGTAGGTGGCAATTACGCAGAAAAGATCGCTGAAGACTACGAGATCCGTAAGTATCTGGGCAGCCGTCTGGCAAAAGCCAGCCTCTCCCGCATCATCATCGAGCGCACCCTTAAGCTCGTTACCGTCACCATCCACGCCGCACGTCCCGGTGTCATCATCGGCAAGGGCGGTCAGGAAGTTGACAAACTTAAGGAAGAACTCAAGAAGGTTACCGGAAAGGATGTCCAGATCAACATCTTCGAGGTAAAGCGCCCTGAGGTTGACGCCACAATCGTGGCCGATTCAATCGCCCGCCAGATCGAAGGCCGTGTCTCCTACCGTCGCGCCATCAAGATGGCTATCGCCACCGCAATGCGCGTAGGTGCAGAAGGCATCAAGGTTCAGATCAGCGGCCGTGTAGGCGGCGCCGAAATCGCCCGCAGTGAGATGTTCAAGGAAGGCAGGACCCCGCTCCACACCTTCCGTGCCGATATCGACTACGCACTTGCAGTGGCTCACACCCAGATGGGTACCATGGGTATCAAGGTGTGGATCTGCAACGGCGAGAAATACGGCAAGCAGGACCTCTCCCCCAACGCCGGCTTCGCAGCCAATTCCGCAGCCCCCGGCGCAGGCCGTCGTGAAGGCGGTCGCGGTGAGCGCGGAGAGCGTGGTGCCCGTGGCGGCCGTGGCGGTCGCCGTGAAGGCGGACGCGGAGAACGTCGATAAGACTTTGCTCTTTATGAAAGAGGCTGACTCTCTGAGTTGGCCTCTTTTTATGTATGGGCTTTATGTTGTGGGTTTGACCTGCTGCACGTCGGTGTTTTCCGAAACTTAAACCGCACTTTGTGCCGTATAAGGCCGATTTTGTCGTTTACCCACTCTCCTATCACAGGGGTAAACGACGCTATAGTGCCCCAGAAGTACTTGTGGCAGGGGTGGGCGTCGTTTAAGTTTCGGAAAAGCTCAATGCTCAAGGCTATTTTGGTTTATACGCAGCCAACCGTGCCCAAATGGATGTCGTCTAACACATAGTTTTGATACTTGACCTGCGACACCTACTTTTCTTTGTAGCCGATATAATAGTTTGTTGTGTATTGCAGTTATTTATGGACTGCCGACAAAACAATGTTGTGACGAGGTCTAATTTTTGCACTTAAGTCGTATAAAGTTTCACAATAATATGAAAAAAGCAGTCCTATTTGTTTTTCTGCTATTGGTTTCGCTTGAAGGTTTTGCCGGTAATGATTGGGCAAAGCGGACCTGGACTTTTGAAGTTGGATTGGGGAATATCTATACGCCAAACAAAATGTTTTTTGACAGGGTGGTGCCGGGGCTATCGGCATATGCGGAAGCAAATTATAATTTCCGGCAAATCCCTTTGTCGGTAGGTGCACGAATTCAGGGAGACGTTTTTGGGCGCCAGATAAATCCGGATTTTAATGATATTCCTCCTATGCCGGAGTCAGAGATTTTCCCGTCAGCAAGGCTCCTACTTACGGCCGATTATCATATTCCCTTTAATCGTAACCTGAGCCTCTTTGTGGGTTCTGGCATAGGAATTGGGAAATGTGAAATAACAGAAAATCTCGTAAGGGAGGGAAAGAACTATTATATTATCCCCGGTGAACCCTATGCTACGGAGTATCCGTTCTCTCTTCAGCCCAGAATAGGACTCTTGATTGTTCACTCTTTACGGGTGTCGCTGTCGTATACTTACGGTGACAAGGCCAACAGTTTCTTCGGCCTGCACGCAGGGTATGTTTTTTAACACATAGTATGGCTTCTAAATCTATTACACTCTTCCGGTCGGGAGAGTGTTTTTTGCGCTTAATTGATTATATTTGTAGGTTATAAAAGAATTAGATATGAAAAAATTACTTGTCATTGCCGGAATCCTGGCAGTTTGCGCAGTTGGCTGCAAAGGGAAATCCGTAGAGGAAAAACTATCCGAATTAAATAATTGGAACAACTCCCTTATGGAGCAGTACCGTGCCCGCCTTGTGGAACTGGGAGATGACCAGGAAGCCATTGCAGAATATACCGACTCCATCATCGACGTAGTTGAGGAGTATAACCTCAAGGCCCTCAAGGCAAACCTTGACAATGAGGTTGGCGTAGCCGCTCTCCAGAATCTTTACGGCGTTATGGACGACGATGATCTTGCAGAGTACCTGGATAAGATCACCGCTCCGCTCCACGGAAAGGATTCAGCCTTTGTATATGGACTTAAGGCTGCCCTTGATGCAAAGAGCGGCACCGCCGTTGGTAAGATGTTCACTGACTTCGAGGTGGACGGCGTGAAGTTCTCTGACTTTATCGGCAAAGGAAAATACGTCCTTGTAGACTTCTGGGCATCATGGTGCGGTCCCTGCCGCAGGGAAATGCCCAATCTCCGCGCCGTTTACGATGAGTTCCACGGAGACAAGTTCGATATGCTTTCCGTAGCCGTCTGGGATAAGCCCGAGGACACCGCAAAGGCCGCCGAGGAAGAGAACATTGTCTGGAACCAGATTGTGAACGCCCAGCAGATCCCCACGGACATCTATGGCATAGAGGGCATTCCCCACATCATCCTCTTCGGCCCGGACGGCACCATCCTTAAGCGTGGACTCCGCGGAACTGACATCCGCGAAGCCGTGAAAGAAGCCCTTGACCGTTAGAGAAAAAATAGCCTTATTTCCCCATTCCCCCGGCGTGTACAGGTACTACGACGCCGAGGGAAAGGTTATCTATGTGGGTAAGGCAAAGGACCTTCACAAGAGGGTGGCGCAGTATTTTGTGCCGCCGGAAAGGCTCAACACCAAAACCCGCATCCTGGTTTCAAAGATTGCCGATGCCCAGTTCTCCGTGGTGGACTCGGAGGCCGATGCCCTCCTTCTGGAGAACAACCTCATAAAGCAGTACAAACCAAAGTACAACATCCTCCTCAAGGACTCAAAAACCTATCCCTGGATATGCGTGACGGGGGAGGACTTCCCCCGCGTCTTCATCACAAGGCGCATAGAGAAGGGGAAGGGCAACCGCTACTTCGGCCCCTACAGCAGCGTAATGCACGCCCGCGGGCTGGTGGAGTTCTTCGATGAGATGTGGGCTCTCCGCACCTGCAACCTCAAAATCACCTCCGAGGCTATCCTCCGGGGAAAATATCGGCCCTGCCTTAAATTCCACATAGGAAAATGCAAGGCCCCGTGCGTCGGGAAAATCTCAAAGGAGGAATACGACTCCGGCATAGAGGAGATTGTGCGCATCCTCAGCGGCCGCGGGCAGGAGGTGATTCGGCATTACAAGGCCCTTATGGCCGATGCCGCAGAGCGCCTTGCCTTCGAGGAAGCGCAGGAGTACAAGGACAAACTCCACAACCTTGAGAAGCACTACGCCAGGAGCATCATAACCCAGGCGGCCGATGTAGATGCCGATGTCTTCTCTATGGTATTTGACTCCGGAGAGGCATTTGGAAACTTCCTCCGCGTACGAAGCGGTGCCATTGTCCAGTCCCTTAACCTTGGCTTCAAGAGCCAGATAGAGGAGCCGCAGGAAGCCGTTCTCTCAACGTTTATCGGCGAAATTGAAGACAAATTCGGCACGCTCTCCAAGGAGGTCATAGTGCCGTTTATGCCGGATGTGGAGATTCCCGGGGTGGAATTCAGAATCCCGCAGAGGGGAGACAAACTGTCCCTTCTTGAATTATCGGCCAAAAACGCCAAGGAGTTCCATTTCAATTCCCTGAAGCAGAAGGAGCACACGGATCCCGACGCCTGGCGTATGAGCGTTATGGAGGAACTGAGGAAGGCCCTTGGGATGAGCGTTCTTCCCCGCCATATGGAGTGTTTTGACAACTCCAACATCCAGGGAACCAATCCCGTTGCATCCTGCGTTGTGTTCCGTGACGCGGAGCCTTCCAAGAAGGATTACCGCCGCTTCAAGATAAAGACCGTTGTCGGCGCCAACGACTACGCCTCCATGAAGGAAGTTGTGAACCGCCGATATTCAAGGATGCTGGAAGAGGCCCCGGACGATATCCCTGAACTTATTGTGATAGACGGCGGAAAAGGCCAGTTGGAATTTGCCCACCAGGCCCTGGCGGAACTTGGGATCCTTGACAGGGTAACCGTTATCGGCCTTGCAAAGAGGCTGGAGGAGGTAATAAGGGTTGGAGACCCGTACCCTCTTTTCATAGACCGCAATTCCCAGGCCCTGAAGGTCCTTCAGCGCATCCGCGACGAAGCCCACCGCTTTGGCATAACCTTCCACCGGAACCTCCGCTCAAAAGCGGCCATACAGAGTGCCCTGAGGGAGATCAAGGGCGTTGGGGAGAAGACAGAGCAGCGCCTCCTTCTTCACTACGGCAGCGTTGCCCGCATAGCCGCCGCGCCTTTGGAGGAACTTTCCGCGCTGGTTGGTGCGGACCTTGCAGTGAAAATACACGATTATTTAAGCAATGACTGACAAACAATTCAATAAATGGTTTAGCACCATCCTGATGGCCCTGATGGTGGTGGTGATTGTGATCACAACCGTGTTCAAACTCCAGCAGCCCGACGCCCGGGTGCTGATGCTCATAATCGCGGCGCTTGGCTCCGTGATGGGCGTGGCGTCAACGGTGTTATCGGGCAACGGAATAATCTGGACCTTCATCTTCGGTATCCTGGACGTGACTTTCTGCTGCATAGTTGCGGCCGATAACGAGATATGGGGTAACTTCGCCCTGCACCTTTTCTACTTCCTCCCTATGCAGTTTGTTGGCATATGGCAGTGGAGAAAACGAGGCGCCGTGGGCGCAAAGACTGAGGTCAAGGCAAGAAGGTTCACGCCAAAGCAGTGGGGCATAACCGTGGCTTCCGTCCTTGCAGGCCTTGCGGCAGTGTACTTTATCCTTCTCCAGATCCACCTCCACACGGCCCCTGAGAACATAAACCGCTCCCAGATATTCTTTGACGCGGCCGTCACAACCTTCAACATAGCCGGTCAGATCCTTATGTCCCTGGCCTTCTACGAGCAGTGGTACCTATGGATCCTGGTGAACATCTCCTCCATATTCCTCTGGGGCGGAACAATGATGTCATCGGCCGCATCCAGTTACACCGTGGTGATGTTCATCAAGTACTGCTTCTACCTTGTGAACTCCGTCAACGGTCTCAGGATATGGTACAAACTAAGTAAGCAGTAGGCCTTTTTGCATTTAAAAGAATTTTTATTAAATTTGCACGTTATTACGCAATTGATAATAAGAGTAAAAACGTATAAATAAACTTAAAACCTAGTATTATGACAAAGGAAGAAATCGTAAAGCAGGTTACCGATATTATCGTTGACAAGCTTGGCGTTGAAGAAAGCGCAGTCACTGAGAGCGCAAGCTTCACCAATGACCTTGGTGCAGATTCTCTGGACACCGTAGAACTCCTTATGGAATTCGAGCGCGTTTTCGGTATCAAGATTCCCGATGAGGAAACAAGCGGCATCGCCACCGTTGGTGACGCCATCGCAAAGGTTGCGGAGAAACTCGGTTAATCCAAAACCCTAAAATAAAAAAGACTGACCTTATGGCCAGTCTTTTTTTTGTGTCTTTATCCTTTTGTTTTTACTTTCCGGGGAAGGCGTACGTGACGCGGAAGATGGGCTTACGCTCTGCCAGGGGGCCGTTCAGGATAGCCCTGTAGTAGCGGTCCTTGTCCAGTTCCTGGGTGTAGGTGTAGGTCTGCTGCTGGGAAGCGGACATCATCTGGGCCAGCATCATATAATTATAGTAGTTGCTGTAATTGTTGTAGCCGTAACCGCCGCCATAACCCATTCCGCCATAGCCGTAGCCGTAACCGCCGCCGTACAGGCTGTTGTAGTAACTGGCATAAAGGAGGTTCTGGTAGTAACTGTTGTCATAGAGGGAACCGCCTGCATCGGCCTCCTTCCTGGTATGGATGGTAAGGAGCCAGATATCGGCGTTGGTTTCCTTGTCAAGGTCCTTACGCTTCAGCAGTTCCTGGAGGTGATAGGTGATGTCCGGGCTGTAGAGGAGGTTGGAGCGGTCTATGTCTCCCTGGTCCTCTGTGCTCACGGATGCGTCCGTAAGGCCTGCGAAGGTCACAAGATCGTATTCAGAGTTGCTTTCAATGACACGGCGGATGGTGGGACTCAGGATTGAAGGGAAGTACTTCATATCCATATAGTCTGCCGGCTGCTCATAGGGAAGTTCTATGGTGGCTTTCACTATGATCACTTTCTCCGGGTCTCCGCCGTTTTTCTCAATGGCCGCCAGGGTTTTGTCCCTAAGTTCCTTTGCGCTTATGACGGGCTTTAGGCCGGTGCCGCCTTCCACAAGGAGGGTTGCTCCGGGAGCGCACTCCGCGGTTGAGTGGGAAGTGCGGTTGAAGCAGTACTGGTAGAATTTCTCGTTGTTCTTAAGGGCCGATACCTCATCCACGAATTCCGGCTCTCCGGGGATGAACATAAAGGTGGAGTCCTTTCTCACCCCGTTCCATTCGGAATTCACCTTGAGGAAGGCAACGTTGTCGTTGCGGTAATAGTATTTGTTGGAAACGGAAAGGCAGGGAAAGTCGAACATATTGATGCGGCCGCCGTTGCCTTCCGGGACGTCTGTCTCGATGTATATGCCGGGAAGGGCCCCCAGATACTCCTTGTACATATCCTCCTTCTTGCTCCTGTCCTTGAGGACCGGCCCCAGTTCCGCAATCTTGTCCACATACTTCTGGGCAAATTCCGCAGAGAGGTTGATGTCCAGCGCTCCAACTCCGTCATACACGGGGATGCCCGCGGTGACGCTCTTGGTGCCGTGGGGGATGTCCCTGGATGCTACCGTGTTGTTCCGGTTGAGGGAATCCAGCAGTTCATACACGTAGATGTTCTGGAGGATTCCCTTCTGGCTGTCATTGGCGCAGGAGATGGAGTCCTGGGTAAAATACAGGTCAAAGGATACGGCCTTGGGGCCATTTCCAAAATCCAGGGTATCTAGGGCGGGGATAAGCGGGAATGCGGCGCTGCGTGTGGTGAGGCCGAATACCTCATCCCTTATGGCTCCTATGGTGAGATAGGAATCCGAGTAGCCGGAAAGGTCCTCCGAGAGTTTCATCTTGATCTCTTCAAGCGGAAACTCCTCCGTATATGTGCTGAAAATAAGGTTTTTGTCCACCAGGCCTTTCCCAAGGCTGTTGTCCACCTTGACGCAGGAGGCGCCAAGGAGCCCCGCCGTAAGCAGGGAAAGAAGGACTATGCTTTGCTTCATTTCAGGATTTCGTCGTAAAATGCGTTGTACTTGTCTGCGTACAGGTCTGATGAATACATTTCCTTGTCAAAGTCAAGCACCGGAACGCCAAGGCCCTTTACGTGGGCTGCAAGGGCCGGATCTATTTCCTCGCTGCCAAGGATGATTCCGTCAGAGTACTGCGCGGCAAGTTTTGCAAGTTCTGTGCCTGTAGGGGCGGGTGAAAGGCCGATATCCTTTGGCTTTATGCCGCCAAAGAGGATGGCTTTGTCAAGGCCGGGGGCGAAGGTCTCGGAAGGGGTGTCCTCAAACAGGGACAGGACTACTTTTGCATTGGTGAAGATGGGGTCTTCCTTATAGGCTTTCTTGAGGTAGAGGGGAAGCACGTGGGAGATCCAGCCGGAGCAGTGGATGATGTCCGGTGCCCAGCGGAGTTTTTTCACGGTTTCAAGCACGCCGCGCGCAAAGAAGATGGCCCTTTCTCCGTTGTCCGGGAAGAATTTGCCGTGATCATCCCTGTAGATGTGTTTGCGGCGGAAATAATCCTCATTGTCTATGAAGTACACCTGTATCCTTGCGGCCGATATTGACGCCACCTTGATTACAAGGGGACGGTCTACGTCCGATATGATGATATTCATTCCGGACAGGCGGATTACCTCATGGAGCTGGTTCTTGCGCTCGTTGATGCAGCCGTAGCGCGGCATAAACGCACGGATTTCATTCTTTCTCTCCTGGATGGCCTGCGGGAGTTCACGGCAGAGGTTAGCGATGTGACCTTCCGGCAGATACGGGAACATCTCGGAGTTTACGAACAGTATCTTCTTTGCAGAATCACCCATTTTACAATGTTTTAACATACAAAGTTACTAAATTTTTTTGACTTTTTCCGCGGTTTGGCGTAAGATGATGAGACCGTGCTTTCTCTTCAGATGAGGGCGTTTTTGTTAAAGTGCTGGTATTAAGACATTTACGCAAACTCCTCCTGGCTAAAATGGTGGGAGGAGAGCACTTAAAGTGCCGATAATCAACGAGTTGCAAAGAACGCGCCTCGCTTTTTGTCTGTTTTATTTTGAATAGCAAGTATTTATACCTAATTTTACCAAAAGATCTGGACATATGAAAAAGATTCTTGTCACATGCTTGTTGTTAATGCTGGTGTGCAACTCTGCAAGAGGCCAGAATATTCCCCAAGTGTTCTCTCCTACGGCAGCGGAACTTGGCAAGTATGGCAAGATACCGGTGAGTTATTTCAACGGACTTCCCCAGATAGAAATCCCCTTGACAGAACTCAGGGCAAAGGATTATACACTTCCGATATATCTTTACTAGTCCAACGGGAAAGATTGTTTCACAGGGCCGATATTTACCATATATACCAATGATGGCTTATAGACAAATACAGTTTAATAATCCCGGACATGAAATACAACATAAAAAATAAGCTGTGTTTTTTAACCTTATTATCCCCGTGGATAATACAGTTGGTGGCTTTTTGGAATATTACATTTATAGACAATATTCAACGCCCTTATTTTGGGATACTATTTTTACTGGCAATTGTTTTATTACACTCTCATAATCGGGTTATTTATGGTTTTTGTTTATATTGTTTGATTGTTTTAGTAACCGTGCTTGTCGTGGGTTTTGTGTTGTTTATTTTATGTTTCTCCTTCTCTCTATACCACCTATGGATTATTTTCTTATTAGTATATGATATCATCTTTATTATTTATTGTACACGGATTGATGCAAAAAGGGAAAAGCAACACCGACAGTGCGAATAAAATTTACAAAGATGAAAAGGACTCTTGACATTTATTTGTCCGATAACGGTTATGCCGCCGACGGACGTAAGCTTGAACAAGGGACCATACACGCCTCGGGCGGCACTCATTTCGGGGACCTTTATTATAATTACGTTCCTCATATCACTTATCAAGGCAATCTGGCATATGTAGACGGTGTATTGGACCGT
>JAFSPR010000020.1 GCA_017451395.1 Bacteroidales bacterium | reverse complement strand
TCACCTGCGACGTTTTGCTGTGTCACCTGCGACGTTTTGCTGTGTCACCTGCGACGTTTTGCTGTGTCACCTGCGACGTTTTGCTGTGTCACCTGCGACGTTTTGCTGTGTCACCTGCGACGTTTTGCTGTGTCACCTGCGACAGTGTTATGACGCTATGGAGGTTACGGTGTCTTGAGCGGTCTGGAACAGTTCCTTCAGGAAGGGGAACACGGTGTAGCCGAAGTCCCTCAGGGCGTTGAAAAGCAGTGACTCCGTGAGAACGGGGCTCTGTATCAGTTCAAACTTCTCATTGACCGTGTCAAAAAGGACTATGACAACGCTGATCACCACGGCCGATAAAGCCACGGCGAAGACAAAGCCCAGAAGGCGGTTCACCCAGCCGAGATTGGCCATCTTGAACAGCCCCGTGAGGAGTTTTGCGATGAGCAGCACCACTATTGAAACCACTATGAGAATGATGATGAAAGACACTATCCTGAGGACGGTGTCCGACACATTAATATATGCGCTAAGTTTCTCACTTACAAGGGATGAGAACTTGAATGCCATCCATACGCTGGCCACTATTCCGGCCAGTGAGACCGCCTGCTCAATGAAACCCTTCGAAATACCACGGATGATGCCCGGAATGAAGAGCAGAAGAATCACTATATCAAGAGCGTTCATATTGCGTATGAGAGTTAAAATGATTATCTTTGTATTCCAAAAATCGGCAATGCAAAATTAGGAAAAATTATATGACATTCAAAGAATATAAGGGATTGGACCTTACTCAAACGGGAAAAGAGGTCCTGGAGAGATGGAAAAGGATGAACGCATTCGGGAAGTCACTTGAACTTCGTGAGGGTGCTCCTGAGTTCATATTCTTTGAGGGTCCGCCGTCTGCAAACGGAATGCCCGGCATCCATCACGTGATGGCCCGTTCCATCAAGGATGCCATCTGCCGCTATAAAACCCAAACCGGTTACCGCGTAGCCCGCCGCGCCGGCTGGGACACCCACGGACTTCCCGTGGAACTTGGCGTAGAGAAAAAACTTGGAATCACCAAGGCCGATATAGGCACAAAGGTGAGCGTGGACGACTACAACGCCACCTGCCGCAAGGAGGTGATGAAATACACCGCAGAGTGGGAGAACATGACAGAGCGCGTAGGATACTGGGTGGATATGAAAGACCCTTACATCACCTACGACAACCGCTACATTGAAACCCTGTGGTACCTTCTCAGGAAGATCTATGAGAAGGGCCTCCTATACAAGGGATACACCATCCAGCCCTATTCTCCTACGGACGGCACCGGCCTCAGTTCCCACGAACTTAACCAGCCCGGCTGCTACAAGGACGTTTCTGACACCACCGCCACCGTTCAGTTCGAGATAATAAAGGACGGCGCTTCCCAGCCTCTTTACGGCACTGAAACCGTTCCCGCATACTTCCTTGCCTGGACCACAACTCCCTGGACACTTCCTTCAAACACCGCCCTTTGCGTAGGTCCGGAGATAGAGTACATCCGCGTGCTCTCCTTCAACCCCTACACCGGCGCTCCTGCAGTGTATGTGCTTGCCAAGGATCTCCTTGGCGCCTGGTTTAACCCCAAGGGCGCGGAAATCCCTATGGAATCCTACCAGAAAGGAGACAAAATTGTGCCCTACAGGGTGCTGGAGGGCTGTTTCAAGGGTAAGGAACTTGTTGGTATCCGCTATCACCAGCTTATTCCCTGGTTCAAGCCTGACGGAGACGCTTTCCGCGTAATCTCCGGAGACTATGTTACCACTAGTGACGGTACCGGTATCGTCCATATCGCCCCCACCTTCGGCGCTGACGACAAACGCGTTGCGGCCGCTGCGGGAATCGGCGCCATTATGCCCATCGATAAAGACGGCAATCCCCAGGCCCAGGTAGACCGCCAGGGCCGCTTCATGCGCCTTGAAGATATGGATCCCGCATTTGCCGCCACCGTGGAGCCGTCCTATAAGGAGTACTCCGGAAGGTACGTAAAGGCCGGATACAAGCAGTACTTCGAGCACGTTGAGGAAGAAGGTACCCTGGACATTGACCTCTGCGTAATGATGAAGGCCTATGGCCGCGCATTCAAAGTCCAGAAGCATGTCCACAGTTATCCCCACAGTTGGCGCACAGATCTCCCGGTGCTGTATTACCCGCTTGACAGCTGGTTCATCAGGGCATCGGCTGTAAAGGATGAGATGGTGGCGCTCAATAAGCAGATTACCTGGAAACCGGCCAGCACAGGTACCGGCCGCTTCGGCCAGTGGCTGGAGAACATCCAGGACTGGAACCTTTCCCGCAGCCGCTACTGGGGCACTCCGCTGCCCATCTGGCGCACTGAGGACGGAAAGGAAGAGATCTGCATCGGCTCCGTAAAGGAACTTTACAATGAGATTGAAAAGGCCGTTGCCGCCGGAATAATGAGTTCCAATCCGCTTAAGGAGAAGGGCTTCAACCCGGAGGATATGAGCCTTGAGAATTACAATAAGATAGACCTCCACAGGCCGTACGTAGACTATATCTACCTTGTATCGGCCTCCGGCAAGAAGATGACCCGTGAGACAGACCTCATTGACGTGTGGTTTGACTCCGGCGCCATGCCTTATGCCCAGGAGGGTCTTCGTAACCTTGGGAAGCCCGGTTTTGGCGCCACCGCAGATTTCATTGCGGAAGGCGTTGACCAAACCCGCGGCTGGTTCTATACCCTCCACGCCATCCACACCATGATAAGCGGTACTCCCGCTTTCAAGAGGGTGATTTCCAACGGTCTGGTGCTGGACAAGAACGGCAACAAGATGAGTAAGCGCCTTGGAAATGCCGTGGATCCTTTCCAGGCTCTGGATAATTACGGGGCCGATGCCCTCCGCTGGTATATGCTCACAAACGCAGAGCCCTGGGACAACCTCAAGTTTGACGAGGGCGGCGTGAGCGATGTCCGCCGTAAGTTCTTCGGCACCCTTTATAACACATATGCCTTCTTTGCAAGGTATGCAAACATTGACGGCTGGGCTCCTGTGACAGAAGGGGAAACCCTTTCTTCCGCGTTGCTTCGCAACCCTGTCCGGGCAAATGCTCCAGAAAGGGTTTCCCCTTCTGTCAATGAGTTGGACCGTTGGATCCTTTCCAAACTAAACACGGTCATCCGTGACGTGAGGGCGGCTTATGAGGATTATGACGTAAAATCGGCCGGCCGTATACTGGAAGCATTTGTCTGCGACGACGTCTCCAACTGGTACGTCCGCCTTAACCGCCAGCGTTACTGGGCAGGGGAGATGACCCCCGACAAAAAGGCGGCCTACGAAACCCTCTATAAGGTTCTTGTAGACGTTGCCGTGCTTGCGGCTCCCATTGCTCCGTTCTTTATGGACCAACTCTACTGTGACCTTGTTCCCGGCGCTGAGAGCGTGCACTTCACGCTTATGCCTGATGCTTCGGAAAAGGCCGTTGACAAGGACCTTGAAGAGCGTATGGCTCTTGCCCAGCAGGCAACATCCCTTATCCTCGGTATCCGTAAGAAAGTGAATATCCCCGTGCGTCAGCCGCTCCAGAAGGTGATGATTCCCGTTATTTCGGACAAAGTGCGCCGTCAACTGGACCAGGTGAAGGACATCATCCTCACGGAGGTAAACGTGAAGGAGATGGAGTTCATCGAGGACGCATCCGGCATTATGACTCTCCGCATCAAGCCCAACTTCAAGGTTCTGGGCAAAACCTACGGAGCCCGTATGAAGGAGATAGCCGCTGCGTTCGGCACGCTGGACCAGCCGTTGATATCGGCCATCCAGAAAGCGGAGACGGCAGGGGAGGCATATACCCTTGCACTTCCCGGCGGAGACGTTGTCCTCAATCCCGGAGATTACGCCATTTCATCGGAGGATGTAGAGGGCTGGCAGGTGGCATCGGAGGGTTCACTTACCGTTGCGCTTGACATAGAGGTCACCCCAGAGCTAAGGCTTGAGGGCCTTTCCCGTGAACTTGTGAACCGTATCCAGAACCTCAGGAAGGCTTCCGGCTTTGAGGTCACAGACCGCATCCACACCGTAGTTTATTCAGACGATACAGCACTTGCAGAGGCCCTGCAGGTGTACTCGGACTATATTAAATCACAGACACTGTCCCTTTCCATCGGCCTCGAAAAAACTGCTTCCGCGCCCGCAGATGCAGCAGAGGTTGAATGGACCGAGGGCACAATTAAGCTAACCGTAAAAAGATAAGAATATGGAAGAGAACACAAAGACTCGCTATTCCGACGAAGAGCTTGAGGAATTCCGCACCATCATCAACGAGATGCTGGAAAAAGCCCGCGCAGAGTACGCCACCCTCAGGGAAATCGTCACTCACGCCGGCGGTAACGATATCCTTGACACCGCTCCCACATTCAAGACAGTGGAAGACGACGGCGCATTCCAACTTTCCAAGGAAGAGGCCGGCGCGCTTGCACAGCGTCAGTACAAGTTCATCCAGAACCTTGAGGCTGCCCTTGTACGCATTGAGAACAAGACCTACGGCATCTGCCGCGTAACAGGTAAGCTCATCCCCAAGGAGCGCCTGCGCCTGGTTCCCCACGCCACTACAACAGTAGAAGGCAAGGCAATCCTTGAAAAGACTGGCAGGAAGTAATGAGGAATAAAGGAACATTCCTCGTCTTTCTTGGCGTCCTCCTTGTGGTTATAGACCAGGTCATCAAAGTCCTGGTCAAGACCAACATGGCCCTTGGAGAAAGCATTCCGGTGCTGGGCAACTGGTTCCAACTGGTGTTTGTGGAGAACAAGGGAATGGCCTTTGGCATGGCGTTCGGCGGCGTAATAGGGAAGTACATCCTTACCATTTTCCGCATTGCGCTGTTCTGCGTGCTCTGCTGGTGGATTTCAAGCCTTCTGAAGCGCACTCCCAAGGTGCCTATGGGCGTTCTGGTAGGCCTCACGCTCATTACCGCTGGCGCTTTTGGCAATATTGTGGACTGCCTTTGCTACGGTCTCATCTTCAGTGAGTCCACATACACCACAGTCGCTACTCTTGGTTCTTACGCTCCGTTTATGCAGGGCAAGGTTGTGGATATGTTCTATTTCCCGCTCTGGACGTGGCCTGACTGGGTTCCCGGCCTTGGCGGGCACATCTTTTTCGAGCCCGTTTTCAACTTCGCCGACAGCTGCGTAACCTGCGGTGCAATTTATTTGATTCTATTTCACTGGAAGTTTTTTGCAAAGGAATAAATTTTTCCTATCTTTGCACTCCCGTTTGGAGGAATGGCCGAGTGGTCGATGGCGGCAGTCTTGAAAACTGTTGTACAGCAATGTACCGGGGGTTCGAATCCCTCTTCCTCCGCAGAGATTAGCAAAAAGTGCGTGCCAAGCTTGCTTGAGCACGCACTTTTTGGTAAGCTATGCAAAGCCCGCCGCAGGCGGGGAGGGATGTCGCCGAAGGCGAAATCCCGGAGGAAGAGGGATAGCAAGCACGTTTTAATGCCGAAAATGTGCTCATCATAGCAGTTTGCCATAGATGAGCACATTATTATGCCGTTTCTGTGCTTATCTTTGCTGTAATGGATGCAGTGGGGGCTAAGTTGTTGAGCCACAGTAGGTTACAAGATTATTTGGGATTACTGGTTATCCCAAATACCTGCATAAGTGATTGATAATAAGCGAAATAACCTCCACTGCACGGGGAGAACTGAGGGTGTCTAGTTTTTTGAGAAGTAGGACATCAGGGCCTTCTGGTAGTCCTGGAGGGCCGATGTCCCTTTGGGTGTGATACGGCAGACAGTGTGTGAGCCGCGGCCGGCACCGCTTGTGGAAATCTTGATATAGCCGGCATCCTGGAGGTTGGTAAGTTGGACGGAAAGGTTCCCGGACGTAGCGCCCGTGATCCCTTTCAGGTACACGAAGTCTGCGTCGTCCAGCGAGTCCAGAGCTGCCATAATCTTTAGCCGCAACTCGTTGTGGAGTATGGGGTCAAGATCCTTGAATTCCATTCTTTACGCTTTTCTTACAAAGGAAACCGGGTATTACCAGCGACACCACGGCAACAACGGCAAGAGCCAGCATCTGCCATACCCAGAGGTCTCCCTGAAGGAGGAAGGATCCAATGCCGATTGCTGCGCCCGCCAGCCCGCCGATAACCTTTGGGCGGAAGCGGTTGACTTCTCCGGTGACAAAGGCACCTATCCCGACAAGAAGGCTGATAAACGGTATGGCAAATAACTCGAACATATCGGCAAGCCCAAAGGCAAATCCGCCGATGGCGCAGGCTGCTCCTGCAAAAATCCAGTAGTCCAGTATAATCTTGGCTTCGTGGGTCCTGTTATGGGTTCGGTTGTGGTCACGGCGAAGGATAATAATCATCCAAGGCCAGCCTATAACCACGGCACCTGTCCAAATCCACATACACCAGGGCTGGCGAAGAGCCATCCACAGCGCAAACTGAATCAGGAAAAACGAGGCGGTAAGGATTCCCCACAGAAGAAAGATGTTTTCTCCTGTGGGGACCTTGTCCATTTCTACTTTGCCCCTGGTACGGGCAATGACTTCCAGTGCGTCAAATTGTTCCATATCAAGGGCAAAGATAGCGAATTTTTAGTTGTGGTCTACGTATATCTCGGACCTTTTTCTGTTATCCCACTTGAGGCGGAATATCACCTGGGTGCCGTAGCTCGTATCGCCGCCAGGATTGCTCTTGGTGCGCTGAAGCTTTGGGTGATCCTCCTTGCCGCCGTGGCCAGAGAAGGAGAATCCGTCGTAATCGTAGGCCAGTTCTACATCGGCCCAATTCCAGTATGCATCTTCAGGCACAGTAATTACGCCCACTTCCATGCCCATGCCATAATTGCACACGCCGTTCTCTCCGCCGCTGGTCCAAGGCTCAAATGCGCCGTTGCTGTGCTTATAGGTAATCTGGAAGGAAGTTGCCTTATGATGGACAACCTTAACCGGCATAGTGTACCTGACGCCGTGGTCGGCCTTGCTTCGGAAGATGATGTTGAAATTTCCTTCCGGGATTCCTTTACGGAAACTGACATAAGGACCGTAGCTGTTGTAATCTACCTTGTCATAGTTCTCCGTTGCCGGATCTATCTCTATGCTATGGGCGTTGAAAGAATAGTCATTTGGTGTCCAATCCTCTCCCTGAAGCCAGACGGTGTCTGTGGACCATCCGTCGGCAGGTTCATTCTCGGCCAGGATATAATCTGAAGAGCCGTATTCCAGTCCAAATGAGAATGACGTGTAACCAGGTCCGTTATAGATGGAGAAAGAATCAGTCAAATCCGTTCCGGAATAACTGAAGGTAAGTTTGACTTGCTGATTATCGGCCGATTTAACGGCGGTAAGTTTCTGTGTGGAAGAATCCCAGCTGAACCATTCTCCGGATTGGCCGTTGCAGCTCTGGCTGTCCAGTTTTACATTGCTCCAGTCAAAGCTGGCGCCTGCGGTCCAGTATGCGCTGAGGGTGATGGACTGGCCGGGTGCAATCCAGTTGCTGGGATAATCCAGACTGAAATAATCCAGATCGGCCACCAGTTCTTCAAGCGTTGCATTGATGCAGAGGGTGTATTCATCGCCGGGGAGATAGGTCTCAGTTTCCTGATCCCAGATCTGGTTTTCAAATTCGAAGACCGCCAGGTATTGATACTGTCCGGAGTAGGCCTTGGTGCCGCCCTTTTCCTTCAGATAGAACTGGCTGCTGCTGTCAGGCTTGACATTTCCGCCCAGGCCCAGATGGGCTTCAATCATATTATCCTGACCCAACCTCATAGTCCCCAGCTTAGCACCTGCCCAAGGATACTTGGTGTAGAACTCCTGGTTGATGGTGATGAGCTTGTTGGCTACTTCCAGTGGAATTTCTCCGGAGAGCCAGCCCATAGTCATCTGCTCCGGATCCTCGTCCATAAGCTCTATGTGGATAACCTGCTTGGTTCCGTCCATATAACCGGGCCCCACATACCACTGCGAATACTCTGGCGGGAAGTCAAATACCTGAGCATCACCGCCCTTCTTTTGAATGGAATAGGTGTTGTCCTTCAGGGCTTCTGCCTTCTTGATGGGCTCATCAACTACCACAGGCGGCTCTTCCGCATCCAGGGGAAGGACCTGGGCAGTGGCGGTGGCTAGGTTCCCCTGTTGGAAGAGATCCTTTCCTTCAACCTTCTTGACAACACCCGTGACGGTTCCTCCGGTAAAGCTTTTTGCGTCGGTTGCGGTAAAGGTTACAGTAACCTTTCCATCTGCGTCTGTTGTGGCGCTGGAAGGACTCACGCTGCCGCCGGTAGCCGAAAAGCTTAGGGTTGCTGTATTGTTTTCAAAGTTAACCTCTCTTCCGCCAGGAAAAACGACCGAAAGGGTGAAGGCAAAGGTGGCCGTACCATCCTCGGCAATTTTCTTTGCAGTAGGAGAAACGGTGAGATTGTCTTCGGTCTCCTTGTTCGCATAAGTGTCCCCCTCAGGAGGCACGCATCCCGCATTCATTCCTGCCGCCAGGGCAAAGAGGGGAAGTAAGTGTTTGAGTCTCATATATGAATAGTTTTTAGTTTATTTGCTAAACTTTTACAAAGTTAGTTAAGTTTAGAAAATAAACAATAAGAGACATAAAAAAAGAGAGGCCGATATCGGTCTCTCTTGGGGTAGGGACGATCGGATTCGAACCGATGACCTCTTCAATGTGACTGAAGCGCTCTAAACCAGCTGAGCTACGCCCCTGTTGCGGGAATGCAAAGGTAGCATCTTTTTTGAAAACGGCAAAATTTAATTGCAGTTTTTCCTATTCAATTGATTCAAGGGTGATGCCTTGGATGGCGTCAATTCTCCTCAGAACCTCTCCCGGGAATTCCCTTTTCTTTATAAGGAGGCTCGCATCCACCTTGAAACCGTCCGGCATCTTGACAATGGAATTGACTGTGGGCTGCTGGCCGATTTCCGTAAGTGCCTCTACAAGCTTGTCCCTGTCCTTTCCGGTAAGAGTAATGCTGATGGCCCTGTCTCCCAGACGGAAATCATAGAAATACATAGCCTCCATACATATTATTATGATGACGAAACTGAGGATGGCTATCTCATAGAGACCGCTTCCTATGGCAAGGCCGATGGCTCCCGTTACCCACAGGCCGGCTGCGGTGGTAAGGCCGCTCACGTGCTTGTTCTTCATGATGATGCCGCCGCCAAGGAAACCAAGGCCTCCAACTACTGCTGCTGCAATTCTGGCAGCGTCAAATCTGTCGGCCGCTTCAAATCCCAGTTGGGAGATAATCATAAGGAGGGCCGATCCAAGGGCAACCAGAAGATGGGTGCGCATACCTGCGCTCTTGCCCCTGAGTTCCCTTTCATATCCTATTGCTGCACCCATAAGGCCGGCGGCGAGGATGCGTATGGTAAGTTCCAATGCAAGTGACATATCTTAAACTTCTAAGCGTGCAAATATACTATAAATTCTTTGTACATTTGTATGTAAAACTGAAACTTATGAAAAGAAGAAGGTACTTACTTGGCGCGGCGCTCCTCATGCTTACCGCCTGCTCAACAAACGTGAAGAAGGCTACCGGTTATTCGGAGCCGGATCTTGGATGGCTTTTCCTGGAAAAGGGACCTTATGTCCTGAACACCAAGGTGCAGGCCGCCGAAGGCCCGGCAACCTTCCAGCTGGTAACGGACGTTTCCCTTATGGCCGATGCCCCGGACGTGGTTCTGGAAACCTCCTGCGAGATAGCCCCCGACAGCACCATTTCCGTTGCCCTGGGAGCCCTTGAGCCCGGTTTCTATGAGGTGAGGCTGAGGGACAGCGTGAGGTTCAATATCGGCATAAGGCCTGACGAAGTTGTGAGCGCCCCGGACGCCCCGGAGGATTTTGACGCGTTCTGGGAAAGCACTCTGGCGCAGCTTGATGAGATTCCGCTTGAACCTGTATTCAAGGAAATGCCGGAGTATTCCAACGACGTAAGGACCTGCTATGAAGTTACTTATGATTCCTTTGGCGGTGCTACTGCGGGCGGCATTATCTCTGTTCCCAATGCCCCCGGCAAGTATCCTGTATTCATCCAGTATATGGGCTACGGCGCATATCCGTTCTACTTTGATCCATCGGCCTCTCCCGAAAGGATAGACTTCCTTGTGAGCGTCCGCGAGCAGGGCATCTTCCGTGACCCCGGTGAGCGCTGGATAGACAAGGGCATCACTTCCAAGGAGGAGTTCTACTACAGGGGTGCTTTCTGCGATGTTAAACGTGCCGTTGATTTTGTATGCACCCTTGACAAGGCCGATATTTCCCGCATCGTAGCAATTGGCGAGAGCCAGGGAGGCGCATTCACCGTGGTTGCCGCGGCGCTTGACAGCCGCATCAAGGTGGCCTGCCCCGCAGTGCCGTTCCTTGGGGATTATCCGGATTACGCCCGCATAGTGTGGTGGCCTGTCCACGAGGTCCTTGAATCGGCCGATGCAGCCGGCATTCCCCGTGAGGAGGTATTCTCCATGCTCCGCTACTTTGACGTCAAGAACTTCGCTCCCCGCGTAACCTGCCCGGTGTATATGGCCTTCGGCCTGCAGGATCCCACCTGCCCGCCGCATACCAATTTCTCAATCTATAACAACCTGGGTTCCAGGGAAAAACACTATTTCTGCGTACCCACCTGCGGCCACGCAATGTGGCTGGAGCCCGCCTGGCCGCCGGTGAGAGATGCCTTTATCAAGGAGAAACTGAATTAAGGTTTTACGATTTAGTGGACTGATTTGAAGAAAGATGAAAAAATTAGTATCTTTGCAGTCCCAATCCTGGTGAGTTGTCCGAGTGGTTGAAGGAGCCTGCCTCGAACACAGGTTTGCGTGCGAGCGCAACGGGGGTTCGAATCCCTCACTCACCGCAATAAGGTACCAAAAAACTGCGTCAAGCTTGCTTGAACGCAGTTTTTTGATGGCTTATTGCAAAGCCCGCCGCAGGCGCCAAAAATCGGCAGAATAACAATAGCGCCATATGATTCATTTTGTCATTAATCCAAAATTAATTACCTTTGCGAGGTACCCTTCCTACAAGCAAATGATAGGAGATGCTTTATCCGAGGACCGCTGCAAGGAATTGATGCAGAAAACAAAAGAACTTCAGCAATGGGTAAAAACGATGTTATAGATGTAGTCCGCAGATACAAGGACAAAGTGGTCTCAGCAATGGGG
>JAFSPR010000019.1 GCA_017451395.1 Bacteroidales bacterium | reverse complement strand
TTTCTTCCTCTAGTATGAAACGCTTTGTAACTATACTGTGCACTGTCCTTTTGGGCAGCGCACTTTTTGCTCAAAACAGGGTCCTGGATATCCGTGAGGCCCATCCCGGCAAGGACCTCACTATGGAGGAGGCCATCTACAAGGGTGTTGGCTACAGCCGTATCCCCCGTGACAAATACCCTCAATTCCCAGCCAAAGGAGAGGGCCGATTCACCGTGTTCCAGGATGAATACAGTCTCTTTCTGAAGGACAACCTCTCCGGAGAGGTCACGGAAATTGCCGTCTCCAACAACTCCGGCGTAGTTTACGGCCAAACCGTAAGCCGCAATGAATTTGGCATTGAAGCCGGATGGTATGTGTCCCCGGATTCCGCAAAGGTGGCTTTCTACCGCAAGGACCAGACGTTGGTGACAAAGTTCCCTCTCCTTGACATAAAAACCCGCACAGGTTCCCTTAAGGAAATATACTACCCTATGAACGGAATGGCCTCGGAGCACATCTCAGTGGGCATTTTTGACATTGGGAGCAAAAAGACCGCGTGGCTTGGAGTTACGGACTTTTCAGAGGAACGCTACATCACAAACATATCCTGGAGTCCGGACGCAAAGTACGTCTACGCCCAGGTTGTGGACCGCAGCCAGCATCATATGCGCCTCAATCAGTACAGGGCCGCCGACGGCTCGTTTGTCCGCACCATCCTCACTGAGGATAACGACGCCTGGATAGAGCCGCAGGACCCCATCCGCTTCATAAAGGGCCGTATGGACGTATTCATCTACCGCACGGACAACCGCAACGGCTTCAGAAATCTGTATCTGGCCGATACCCTTGGCGCCATCCGCGCGCTTCCCACCGCCAGCGCAGACGTAGAGTATCTGGACAACGACGGAACCTACGTATTCTATACATCGGCCGAGAATTCCCCCGTCCAGAACCATCTGTACAAGATGAGGCTGAAGATCCCTAAAAAGAACGCCGTCAAAAAGGCCGGGTTCTACAAACCCGTCCAACTTACATCCGGGCGCGGCTGGCACAACGTCTTCCTCTACCCCGGCTGCAAGGAGTTCCTTGACATCTGGTCAAACACTTCCACGCCCACCCGGATGTGGAAGCGCTCAACGGACGGAAAGGTAAATGAATGCCTCTTCGAGGGTGAGGATCCCCTGGAAGGCTACGCCTCCAGCAAGGTTGAAGTGGGCACCGTTCCATCGGCCGATAACGCCTTTGAGAACTATTACAGGCTCATCTACCCCAAGGACTTCGATCCCGCAAGGAAGTATCCCCTCATTGTTTACGTCTACGGAGGCCCTCACAGCCAGATGGTCCAGGACAGTTGGCTTGGAGACATCCGTATGTGGGAAATGCTTATGGCCCAGAAAGGCTACATTGTGTATGTGCAGGACAACCGCGGCACCTCAAACCGCGGTGCCGCCTTTGAGAAGGCCATCAACCGCCAGTGCGGCAAGGCAGAGATGGAAGACCAGATGGTGGACATCCGCCGCCTTCTGGAATTCCCCTACGTGGATTCAGGGCGCGTTGGCGTTCACGGCTGGAGTTACGGCGGCTTTATGACGATAAGCCTTATGACCACCTATCCTGATGTATTCAAGGTGGGCGTAGCCGGCGGTCCCGTCATAGACTGGAAATGGTATGAGATTATGTACGGAGAGCGCTATATGGACACCCCCGAGACCAATCCTGAGGGCTTTGAGGCCACATCCCTAATCAACAAGGCCACAAATCTGAAGGGTAAACTACTCATCTGCCAGGGCGCAGTGGATGATACTGTTGTTTGGGAGCACAGCCTGAGTTTCATCCAGGTGTGCATAGACAGCGGCATCCCCGTAGACTACTTCCCCTACCCTGTTGCCCAGCACAATGTCTTTGGCCGCAACAGGATCCACCTGATGGATAAGGTTACTCAGTATTTTGAGGATTACCTGTAGGTAGAGAAACTGACATTCTTCATAAGAAGCATCCCGGGATCGTCCACAAGGGATGCTTCTTCCGTATAGAAGAAGGTGCAGTTTTCAATGGTGATTCCGTGGATCATCCGGAAGGTTCCGGAGGCTTTTATGCCGATACGCGTATCCCGGCAGACAACGTTGGAGATGTGGATATCCGTGAACTCCGGGACAAAGGACTCGGTCCTGGCCGCAACGGCGTCGTCACGGCCCACCGGGCGGTCTGCGTAGGAGGTTTCAAACACCACTGCTTCTCCCTGGATATCGGCCATATAAATATCTGAAATCCAAAGGTTTGAGGTGATGCCGCCGCGCTCCGGGGCGCTCTTGAACCGAAGGCCTGTATCCGTGCCGGAGAAGGTGTTGTCACGCACCACTATGTTACTCATTCCGCCGGAGAACTCAGACCCTATCACAAAGCCGCCGTGGGCGTGGAAAACCTTGTTCCGGGTGATGAGGATGTTGTCACAGGGACCGGCCTTCACGCCTGCCTCGCCGGCTCCGGCCTTGAGGCATATCCCGTCGTCTCCCACATCCACTGAGTTATTCACCACAAGGACGTTACGGCTGTTCATAAGGTCTATTCCGTCTCCGTTCTGGGCGTTCCAGGGGCAGCGCACGGTAACCCCGTCTATGGTCACGTCCTTGCAGCGCTGCGGCACCAAATGGAATTTGGGGGAATTCTGGATGGTGACCCCGGAAACAAGAATCCTTTCACAGTCAGTGAAGCGGATCATATGGGTGCGCATCTTCTCCTGGGCCGCGTATGAATCGGCAATATTGTCAAATGCCTTTAAATCAAACGGATACCAGAGGTCCCCCTTGGGGGTTACGGTTCCGCCCATACGCTTGAAGGCGTTCCATTCAGTGTCGGAAACCTTGCTGCGTTTGACGCCGCGCCACCACTCACCGTTGCCGTCAATGAAGCCTTCTCCGGTGATGCTTATGTCCTTGCGCTTGCTGGCGGTGATAAGGGGCACCACCTTGCCGTCCTTGAGGGAAGCCTTTTTGTCCGGGTTCAGAAGGATCATGGCGTTACGCTCAAGGTGAAGGTCAATCCTGTCCTTGAAACTGATGGGGCCGGTGAGGAAAATGCCCTGAGGGACAACGAGATGCCCTCCTCCAGCCTTGTTAAGGGCCGATATTGCCTTGGCAAACGCCTCCGTGTTATCCGTAATGCCGTCTCCCACTCCTCCAAAACTGGAAAGACAGACCGTATACTCCGGAATCTGTGGAAGAGCCGGAGCGGTAAGTGTGACGGGAAGGTCCTTATAATACTCGGAATAATCCTGCGAAAAAGCCGCCACGGAAAGCAGCGCGCACAAAGTTATAGCAACGAATCTTTTCATATCAAACTGGTCAATTATGCAAATATAGGTAAAATTATTTTGCACATCATAATTTTTTATCTATCTTTGCAGTCCATTTTGAGGGCATAGCTCAGTTGGTTTAGAGCGCTTGCTTGACAGGCAAGAGGTCCGCAGTTCAAATCTGCGTGTCCTCACAAAATAAGGGAGAGCCAAAAATTTGGCTCTCCCTTATTTTGCGAAATGCCGTTTCACTCTATTGAAGGGGCTGCGCCCCCTCAAACACCCCCTTGTCGGCCTTCGGCCTCCGAATCCACCCGGCTGTCGGTTTTACTGTGTGATACTGTCAATCCTCAGCCGGAGGGTTCCGGAGGGGACGCGGACCTCAACCGTTTCGCCAACCTTTTTCCCCATCAGGGCGGCGCCTATTGGGGATTTCAGGGAAATCTTTCCGGCTTCAAGATCCATCTCGTGGGGACTCACTATCTCAAAAGTCATACGGGCATTTGTGGTGAGGTTGGTGAATTCCACACGGCTCAGAAGGCTCACCCTGTCTTTGGGAAGGGCATCAGGATCTATCACACGTGAATTCTCCAGTATCTTCTGCAGGAAACGGATACGGCTTATGGTCTTCCCCTGTATCCTTCTTGCTTCACGGTATCCGGCGTTGTCGCTCCGGTCCCCCTGGGCGCTTGCCTCAGCAAGGTCTTCCCTCACCTTTGGGTAAACCTCGCCGATAAGATGATGCAGTTCGGCGGCAATTTCGTCGTATTTTTGCTTTGACAGGTATTCCATAACGCTATATCTGCCCCAGAAGGGACGTAAACTGCTTCCGGATCTCCGCCAGGATTGCGCGCCAATCCTTGAGGTTTCCGTCCAGATTGTCCGACACCGCCTTCAGGCAGCGGAACTGGAAGCCGTGCTCCTTGCAGAAAAGGGCGGCGGCGTAGGCTTCCATATCAAAGAGGTCATACTGACCGGAAAGGGTCCTCACCTGCTCCGGGCTGAAGGTCTGGGTGCTCATAAAGTAGTCACCGGAGAAAACCGATGCGCCTTCTCCTGGAATCTCAATCCTGTCGTAGATGAGTTCACTGCCTCCGTTTGTGAAAGAGGTGCAGCAGAGCATCTCCCCTATTGGATATCGGGCCGATCCGGCGCTGCCGATATTGAGGATCAGCGGCTTCTCTCCCGGATGAGCCTTTTCCCACTTCACCAGGGCACTGAACATACGCATCTTTCCCATCCCGGTATAAACCACCGGAAAGCGGACGTCATTTTCCGAAATCTCGTCCTTGTCCGCCACAAAAAGGACTATATCCCTTCCACGTAGTTCATTCAGAATCTTGTCGTCAATCATAACAGGGTGTACTGGCAATTAATCTCCGGTAAAGATACAAAATAATCTAATAGGAGCCGCCGCTCAATCGGCCCGGTATTTGCAGATTAACGGGCCGAATGCAAATTTGTTTAACATAAGTACTATGAAAAAGTATCTAATCATTGCGGCAGTCGCCTGCCTGGCGCTTCTCTCTTCCTGCGCCAAAGGAGTATCCCACACCGGAGATGAAACCGGAACCCTGTATGGTATCTGGACACTCACCACAAAAAGCATTGAAACCACGGATTCCAACGGTAAAGTCACCACAAAAGATACGGATTACACAAACGTGCACTTCTATCTTTCCCTGAGCGAATTCCCTATTCCTCACGCTGTGGCAAAGAAAGGCAGCCTCACGGCATTCGACCTTGACGACGTTGACGTGGACATCAACCGCTTCACCTACAATGCCGACCAAAAGAAGATAAGTTTCACAAAGATCCTGAGCCTCACCGACGGCCTCACATACAATATGACGCTCCTTGGCACCTTCGATGTGACGGAACTGACCAAGACCAAGTTTGTCATCAAGCAGAAAGACGTTCTTGGAATTACAACGGTCTACACTTACACCAAAGAGGCAGAGGATAAAAAGGAATAACTCTCTGGAAACACAACTTTATCTTCAGCGCCGGGCCCGAAAGGTCCGGCGCTTGACGTCTTAGTCACAAATCCCCGGCAAAACGTGACTAAGAGCGTCTTCGCTTACAATCTTAGTTAAGAAAAGGCCCCCAAACGTGACTTAGATGGGAAAGGCAAGCCCCACACTGAAACTATTCTATATGCAGTACAAGGTACTCTGAGCGGGTACCTATCCTGATCTTGGGCCCCCAGATGCCAAGGCCTGAACTCACGTAATAACGTGTGTTTCCACGTGTATGATGCCCCCAGGACTTCTCATACATAGCATCCGTAACCCAGGAAAGAGGCCATACCTGGCCGCGGTGAGTGTGGCCGCTGAACTGGAAGTCTATACCGGCTTCTTCGGCCTCCTCCAGATGAAACGGCTGGTGGTCAAGGAGGATAGTGAAGCCTTTTAAGGAATCGGCCAGTTCACTGAGCGCCTTCCTGCCAGGATTACTTCTGTCGTCACGCCCTATGACAGTAATGTCCCCTACCCTTGCCATAGAGTCCCTGAGAAGCGTTATTCCGGCCGCGGAAAGGAACTTTTCCGCCTCTTCCTCCTGACTTATGTACTCGTGATTCCCAAGAACAGTATACATAGGAGCCTTTATCCTTGCAAATTCGCTGGCGAAATCCCCTTCCAGAAGAGGCCTCAACTGGATATCCACAATGTCTCCGCCAAAAAGCACAAGGTCAGGATCCTCCGCATTAATGAGGTCTATCCATCGAGAAAGTTCCGGCTTGCGGTTGCTGTAACCAAGATGAAGGTCACTGGCTAAAACCACCGTGAGGGGCTTCTCCAGGGGCTTATCCGTCTTTATTGTAAGTTCCTCCCTGAACTTATGCTTATAGTGGATTCCGCCAAGGACAAGGGCAATAGCAATGACTCCAAGAAGGCCCGCAAGAGTATACAAGTTTGAGTTAAGCCAATCCTTGGGGATGAGCCTTACAAGCATTCCAATATCGGCCAGAATGAACGCAATCAGAAGATACAGATACGCTATCATCCAGGGATGCCCAACCTCATAAAGGGCTGTGATGGCACCTATGGAGGCGTTTTTCCTGAGACCAATGCTGGCAAAGGCCAGCGCCATCCAGATAAGGAAAAGGCCGGCCACGATGCTTTTCACCACCCAGGTTCCGGGCGTGAGCCTCCACAGATGCCAGGCGACATACGCTGCCGTAGCAAGGAAAATGAGGAATAGTATTATAATAGAGGATCTCATATATCAATTGATGGTAGCCAGGATGATGGAAATGTTGTCCACTCCGCCGCCTTCGCAAGCCATTTTGAAAAGGTCATCCGCGGTGGCGCCGTTTGCAAGGGCCTCTTCTATGGCTTCGTCCGGAACCATATCTGAGAGGCCGTCTGATGAAACGAGGAGAGTGTCCCCGGGGAGGAGTTTTCCGTCAAGGCTGCTGATGCGGAGATAGCCCTCACAGCCGCCTCCGATGCAGTTCAGGAGCAGTTTACTGGCGTTATTATCTCCGGTAATCCCCCGCTCTGTTTCGTCCGTTGTAAGTTGCCGCAGGATTCCGCCCCTGAAACGGTAAGTGCGGCTGTCGCCGGCATTCACAAGATAAGTTTTGCCGTAGTGCCAGATAACCCCGGTAAGCGTGCAGCCCATAGGGCGCTCCTGGCCATCGGCATAAGCCCTCTCATTGAGAGTACGTGAAATATCGGCCACAGCATCACGAAGGTCATCCTCAAAGCGCTCGGGCGTAATCTCGCGGGCAGAGAGTCTTTCCTGAATCTGCTCCAGGGTGAATTCACTGGCCTCCTCTCCCCTTTCGTGACCGCCCATACCGTCTGAGACAAGGAGATAGAAAAAGCCTTCCTCAGGAGTTGTGAGCGTTAGTTCTGAGGTGTCGTCACGGAGGAAGAAGCCACCAAGCGAAAGGGCGTCCTCATTGTTGTCCCTCACAAGGCCTTTGTGGCAGATAGCCTGGATACTCAGTTTCATTCCACAGTAAAATCTAAGGTTGCTATCCTTACCCGGTCTCCTTTTTTCAGCGCCTGGCGCTGGATACGGGCTCCGTTCACATAGGTTCCGTTGGTGGAACCAGAGTCTTCAATAAGCCAGTCGGCTCCGGACTTTAAGATCTTACCGTGATTCCCGGAAACGTACGGGCAGGAGGAGAGTTCCGGCCAGATGCCTCCACGGCGGCCGAAGGGGCCCTCCTGAAGGGTGAGGCGCCAGCCGTTGCCTACAAGGGCGGCGGGAGACACCCGGTCGGGGCCGGGTGTGACGGAAGATGGCTTGGAGTGGTCCCCTGAGAGGTATTTGCGGCCGGGGATGAGGTCACTGCCACACACGGGGCACTCCGTGCCGCGTTTGGGGCGCCTGCACTCAGGGCACCACTTGAGTTCCTTACCGCACTGGTCGCAGAACGCGCTGTCGTCTGGGATCATCTGCCTGCAATCTGGACACTGTATCATAGCACATCCTCCATCATAATGGTTTTACGTTCTTCGGGGGTATGGGCGCCGCCATCCTCGGCAAGGCGGGCGGCAAGGTTGCCCTTTACATCGTCAAAGAGGTTTCGGGCCTCACGGGCGTTGCCGAAGGTACGCTCCCTGTTGTTGTAAAGACCGGTCAGTTTTGCCTTCACGGCGTGCTCCGCCATAGGATCCAGCGTGTAGCCGCCCTTGCGGGTGTAGAGCAGGAATATCCGGAAGAGTTCATCCGGAGTGTAGTCCTCAAAGGTAATCCAGTTGCGGCGGGGGAAGCGGGACTCTATGCCGCTGTTGGCGGCAATGAAGGACTGCATCTCATAGGAGTAACCTGCGGCTATGCACACGAACTTTCCTCGGTCGTCCTCCAGCCTTTTCAGAAGCGTTTCAAGAGCCTCTTTTCCATAACCTCCAGCGCCTCCGTTGTAACCTTCGCTTGAGAGTTGATAGGCCTCGTCTATGAACAGGATGCCTCCCATTGCCGAATTGATGACGTTGGATGTGATGGCCGGGGTGTCACCTAAAAATCGGCCCACAAGTTTACTCTTGTCCACTTCCACAACTTTGGGAGACGGCAGGGCGCCCATAGAATAGAGGATCTTTCCCATAAGGCGCGCCACGGTGGTCTTGCCGGTGCCGGGATTGCCAAGGAACAGGTAATGCCCCAGCGGAATATCCGGACGGCGGCCCTCCAGACGGGCGCTTTCAATCTCGTTGTTGATAGTATGCGCAAGTTTTGTAAGGGATGATTTCACCCCTTCAAGGCCGATAAGTTCGTTAAGTTCCGCAAGGCACTCCTCTATGGACACCTTCTGCGGCTCTTCGTAAGGGATATCCTCCTGGAAGGCCAGGCGCGCGCTTGCAAGGACTTCCGGCGTCCACTCCTCAACGGCCATAAGGCGGTTGTTGATATTGGTCTTGGTTTCCGCTACCTTCTTGATGGCTTCGCCTGCGTTCCCGAAGCGCTCTGTTTTCATGGCCACCATATTCTGGAACATGTTGAGGGCCTTCATCCTTGCCGTATCATCGGCCAGGGTGAAGCCATACTTCTTGGCCTTTGCGGCGCGCTCATAGATTTCCAGAAGTTCTTCGGCGGTGTAGTCGTCAATATGGATGCGGTGGGAGAAACGGCGCGGAAGCCCCGGGTTGGCCTTCAGGAAATCGTCCATCTCCTTTGGATAACCCGCGCATATGACAACAAACTTTCCGGCCTCGTTCTCCATACGCGTCATAAGGGTCTCCAGGGCCTTTTTGCCCTCGGGGTTTGTTCCCTGGCCGGCATTGTCCACGGGATTCAGACCATAGGCCTCGTCTATGAAAAGGATGCCGCCCATAGCCTCCGTAATTGCGGCGTCCATCACCTTGGCCGATTCATTGTTAAACTGGCTGATGATGTCCTTAGGTTCCTTCTTTGTGACGCGGTCCGTGGACGTGACGCCAAGGGCATAGAAAATCTTGCCCAGCGTATTTGCAACGGAGGTTTTTCCGGTTCCGGGGTTACCGGTAAGAATTATATTGTACTTGGTAAGGCCTTCCGATCCCTCCCCCATCTCTACGAGGCGCTTCTGGACGGCAATCTCACTTGCTATGCGGCGGATGGCGTCCTTCACGGATGCCATACCCACAAACTGGTCCATCTCCTTCATAACGTCCTCAACGGAGAGTTCCTTTGTAGCCTCTTCGCCCACAAGATCGGCATAAGTGATTACATCGTCCTCCGCGCCCCTTGCCCTCAGCCTCTTGACGGCCTTGTCAAAGAGATTCCTTACCTCACGGGCATTCCCGAAGGTGTCGGTGCGCCTTAAGTACATCCGCTCGCATACCTTCGGGAGCATTTCATCGGCCTTGGCGTCAAGCGAGAAACGGACAGGTTCACCGCCGCGCGTCTCATCGTTACGGACCAGGTACATCCTGAAGAGTTGCTCCAGTTCAGCGGCTGTATAGTCCGGGAATTCTATCGTGACGTTGCAGCGGGACGGGATGCCGGGATTCATACGCACAAACTCCGCCATCTCCTTGGTGTAGCCCGCCATAATGCACACGAATTCTCCCTTGCGGTTTTCAAGAAGGTTCAGGAGCGTATTCACGGCGTCCATCCCAAAACTCCCCTGGCTTCCGGCGCTACCGTTGAGGGCGTATGCCTCGTCAATGAAAAGGACGCCGCCCATGGCCTTGTTAACGTAGTTCTTTACGTTGGCCTCCGAGTCTCCTACATACTGGCCGATGAAATCCTTGCCGGAAATCTCCACGAACTGGCCGGTAGGCAGCGCCCCGATGGCGCTGAGAACCTCCCCGAATTTTCTGGCGAAGGTGGTTTTTCCCGTGCCGGGATTGCCGGTGAAAAGATAATGGTCCTTAAGGAGTTTTTCCTTCATTCCACCCTTCTTCTTGACCTTGATGTCCCTCACAATAGCGCGAATCTCATCCTTTACGCTCTTAAGGCCGATATACTGGTCAAGTTCCGCGAGGATCTCTTCCTCCGTCTTTGGAATGAAGCATTTGCCGGAATCTATATCCTCCTCCCCGATGGTTTTGCTGCCCCTTGAGGCTGCATTCACAAAGAGGGTTTCCGCCACCATCTCGGAGAGGTGGCCGTTGCTGTACCCCACCTCCTTCTGGCGCATATACCAGGCAAAATGGGACGACAGTTTATTCAGGGCTTCCTCGGATGCCTTCACTTTGTATTTCTCCGTCCACAGTTCCTGAGTCAGTTTCACAAGGTCTGCGATATCAAAGGCATTCAGTTTTAGCTCGAACTCAAAAAGGCTGCGCTCTGCCTTGTTGTGCTCCAGGAACTCCAGCATATCGTTGAGCATACCGCACAGAAGGACTATGGGTGCGCCCTCGGTGCTTCGCATACGGCTGAAAAGCTTATCCAGCTGGTTCACTTCCTTGGCCCTTGTTGTGGGCAGCAGTTTCTGGGCATTTGTTATGACCAGGATGCCGTCCTTGAGGGCAGCGATGTTCTTCTCAAAATCCCCGGCGAACTCGCTCCAGTCGGCCGCATCCACAATCTTTGGCGCCTGCGAAACAATGCCTGCGGCGGTTATCCTGGAAGAAACAAGACGCGCGATGAAGATTTTTCCCGTGCCGGAATCCCCCAGGATGAGGCAGTCCATGCCAATGCGGGTGCCGTTGCCAAGATTGGCCTTTGCAACTTTCAGTTTCTTGTCAAGTTCGTCCAGTTGAGGGACCAGAGAGTCCTTTGCGATGAGGCCCTTCTGAGAGCTCTCAACCGCAATCGGTTCTCCGCAAAACCTGCAGTATTTTGCCTCCGGACGGTTATTCTGTCCGCATTTTTTGCAAGTCATATGCTACTTTATTAATGCATTTTATGGTCTCAGAGTCGGCAATGCCGGTTTCCTGAAGGCCGTTTGCCTTCTGGAACTTCTGCACGGCCTTTTTGGTGGCCGGTCCGTAGGTAGGGCTGGGCGTTCCGATGAAATACCCCTGCTCCTTAAGGAACTGCTGCATCACCTTCACTTCATCCCCTTTGGTTCCGGGTTCCAGACTGTCCACATCCAGCAGTTTGGGCGCTTCTTTCGGCACCGCCTTTTCGAACTTTTCGAACAGAGGCCTTGAAAGACGCCCGAAACGCTCACTCTTTGGGACCAGCAGGCTGAAACCAAAGAGCACCCACACCACGGCAATGAACAGCAGCACAAAGCGGCGGCGCAGTTTTATGTCGTACCTCCAATTTGCTATCTGATCATCATCAAATGCGCCGTTGAGCGAAGAATCGAAGGTTGTATCGTCACTGAAAGCGTAGTAGAGCGGTTCAAGAACCTGCTCGTCAAAGCCGGGCTTGGTGAACTTTCTGGCCTGACGGGCATAAGGGCTGGGATTAAAGATGGTTTTGATGCTGAAATAGATGAGCGCCGCCAGCACAATTGCCGCAAACATATACAGGATAAAACCGCCAAGGAACCTTACCAAAGCCCATATAATGGCGGCCAGGATGCCTCCCGCAATGAGGGAAGGCAGGCATCCTACATCGGAAGAATCGGAGGTAAAGAAAACAACGCCTCCAAGGATAAGGCCGATAGTCCATAGGAAGCCCTCAAGTCTCAGCCCAGACGTATCCAGGACGGGGTTTTCTATAATGGAGAAGACCAGCATGGTGAGAAGGAGGAGTGCCGGAATGACAGCCAGGGCTATGGTGCCTGCATACTGGATGACGCTCCTTGCGGCAAGGCCCCGGATGCGGCCCTTACCACCGGCCAGGACGCGGGAAGCCTCCTTCCTGGCCTCATCGAAGCGCTGCACGTAGATAATATCGTCGTCTATCCTCCGAAGGTCTTCCAGATAGTCCCTCAGCAGTTTCTCATAGGCAAACTGGGCCGATAGACCGGCATCCGGATTCTCATGGTGATGCACGGCCAGAAAGCCCTGGAGACCGCCTTTTTCGTATTCCTCCTTCAGTTCCCTGGAACTGTGAGAGAAAACCTGGGCCAGGGTGGTTGCGCTGTCTCCGCTTTTCACAAAATCATAGAAAGGCGTGCATCCAAAACCTTTTATGGTCTTCATACATGAGACCTGTGCATAATAGAAATTGTTGTCCTGGGGCTGGCACTTGTTCAGAAAATCGTTGCTGGACCTGTCCGTACAGTACAGGAGCCATTGTTTTTGCTTAATGAACCGCTCTCCTTTTGTGTCAAAGAAGCTGGTCATATAATGATATGCATCCGGCTCCAGAAAGTCCATAAAGAAGAGCATCTTGAGTTCGTGAGGAATATATGCCTCGTAAGGATGGACTTTTCTATTGGGACCGCTATCCGTATAATTGTACATCAGGGTATAGGCCATATTGAGGATCCTGCCGATAGCAGGGCCCGTCATAGCGTAGTAAGGGTTGGACGGGTCATTGAGGAGCGTAATATCCGACAGCGGATCTATAGTCTGCACCCTGAGGCAGGCAGTTTCGTAATCGTTGTCGTCCCCGGCCGATGTGCTTACGGGAAGCCTCAGTGTCTTATTTCTCACGTGAGCCCATTCCTCAAAAAACCACGACGCTATCATATGGGCCGTATCTTTATCAGGGAAGGCGTCGTTACAGAAATTGCTCACGTCCTTGAGCGTACGGACATCCCTCTCCAGGCGTTCCCCGGTTCCCCTTACCGTTCCGCGGAAAGGAAGCGTAGAGACGGGATTCAGGAGGAACATTGCGGCAAAGACACCCTTCTCCTTGTCCAGAGGATAGCGGTTTTCCACTATGTCATGGATCTCCATCATAAGTTCAGGATAGGGAGCCAGCCACTTTTCTATCTGGCCGCGGTAGAGGTATTTCTTTGCAAGGTCTATGTCATCGGCCATACACTGGGAGAGTTCTTCCGGAGTATTGGCCGTAAGGTGCTTGGAAGCGTTGTAGGTGATGCCAAGATCTTCTATTATCTCATCTTCATCCACCGGGACATCCTTCCCGTCCAGGGTCTTTTCTATCTCTTCCCAGGCCCAGCGCTTGGCAGGGTCCCTGATTAGAAGGCCGCGGCAGATACGGGCAAGGGGATCCGGCATATCGGCGGGGATGGCTATGCGGCCCTTCACTTTATCGATGGCCAACTGCGTCTCCGCCAGGAACGCGCCCTCCCCCATCCAGAGGGAGAGGATGGTCATGCCAAGGGAGTAGAAATCGGCCTTGGGAGTGAGTTCTATGTAGGTTTTGTCTGCAATTGTGACGGTGTCCGTGTACACCTCCGGGGCAGCATAGATGGGGGTACGGAGTTGCTGGGTGGCGCATTTTCCGTCCTTGCCCAATTGGTCTGAAATGCCGAAGTCGCAGAGGACGGTGGACATTTTCTCCCGGTCCCTGATAAGGATATTGGCCGGTTTTACGTCCTTGTGAAGGACGCCCGCCTCATGCAACTTGTCAAGGGCCATGGCGGTATTGATGGCTATGGCAAGGATCCATTCCGCGTTGCCCTTGAGACCTGCCCTCGCCACGCTCCCCTCAGGGTAATAGGCCATAAGTTCATAAGTCTCCCCGTAATCCACAATATCCGCCACATAGCCCTTTGGAAGGCCCTTTATGGCGGGCATGAGGGCCATGTTGGTCCTGAAGCCTGGATTGCACAGTTTGAGGGCATAATCACGCCTGCCGTCCGTAACAAGGTAAAGGACTCCCTCGGAGCCGGTGCCGATAACCTTCTTTACGGTGAGGGAATGCTGCCCTATCTGCAGGGCAGAGCCGGGCTCATACTGCTTTTGGGAGCCATCCTGAGGAGTGCCGCCATCCGGAGCCGGAGCGGCAGCCGTCTTCTCTATGGCGGCCGTTTTCTCTATGCCATCCGTATTCTGAGGGGCCGCAGCAGTTTTCTGCGGCGCTGCTGCAGTCTTCTGGACGTCTTTCAGGAGGTCGTTCAAATCGGCCATAAAAAACTACTGTTGTCTTTTATAAACTTTCTTCTCCACTTTTGTGATGCAGAGTTCCGCGCCCGCCGTGCCTTCTTCCACCACCTGCATTGAGTCACAGGTGACCCAGTGGCCGCCGAACTGAGCAACGCAGCACTCTGAGGGGTTGTTGTGAAGGACGTGGCATTCGTTGCACACCCAGCCCATGGTTTCCGTCACCTTAATCCCCCACCAGCGCTCTTCCATCACTTCCATCATGGCAACCTTGCGGGCAGTGTAGTAATTGCGCTGCTCCTGAGGGGTCATACCTGCCGGCGGAAGCATTTCTTCCATCACCTTGTTGGCATCTTCTATGGCTTTCTCATATTCGGCCATAATCTCTTCACGGGTGCGGCCTATCCGGCGGCTTGTGACCTTTGGTTTTTCGGCCACCGTAAAGCCCACCTTGGCCATAAGGGCCTTGAGGCGGAGTTCCGCCTCCGTGGGTTCTTCCGGAGTGCCGTCTTCCGGGGAGCCGGAGGTTTCAAGTTCCGCCTCCAACTGGGCAATCTTCACTAGGAGCCTGGCGGTTTCAATGACTTTAGGGTCCTCCTTTGCCTTTTCCACAGCACGGCGGGCCGCCCTTGAAAGCGGCTGTCCGCACTGGCGGCAGAAGGGGCGGAAATTACGGATATGGCAGGCGGGGCATTCCACGCCGTCAGAAGGCATACCGCATTCCGGACAGTCTACGTCATCAGGATGCATAGGGGCGCCGCAGAACGTGCAGTAATCCACCAGCTTACCGCCGCAAACCGGGCAGATCTCGTAGTCCGGGCGGTCCAGCGCCGCGCCGCAATGGGGGCACTTTCCGGAAGCGTCTTTTTCCCGGTACTGCGGTTTTTCCTGCTGCCTGGTGGCAGTCCTTTCCTGCTCCCTGGCTCTTTCTGCTGTCATATCGGAGGCTTGGTTAAAGTGTTATCTTGTCTTAGCTTTCACAAATATAACGTTTTCATTCAAATAAACAATTGTTTCCGGGATAGAAAAATAATCACTATATTTGAGAGATTAATAACGCAACACAGTATGTCACAGATGCTCACATACCCGGGTTTTTCCGTGGTTTTCATCCAGACTTTTTCCGTGCATCACACAAAGGAGTTCATCCTGCCGGAAGAGGCCCTTGCCCAGATGAACAAAGAATACAGGGACTTTGACGAGGAACGCGGGGTGTCCGTAGAAAAGGCCGATGCCCTGAAGGTTCCCATCGCCTGGGTGGAGCGTGACATAGAGAACCAGATATTCGTACTGCCGGACAAAAGTCCGCTGGAGGCGCCTGCATCGGCAAAGAGATGCCTGTTCGGGAAAAAACGCCGCATCCCTATGAAGGGAAATGTGCGCCGATACAGCCTGAGGGGTTTTGACTTCACTATGCCAATAGTCCCCGCAGAGGACGAATCCATCTATGAGGCCACCCTCAAGGGCCACTGCAATGTGGAGATGAACCTTTTCTTCGGCCACACCGTGAGCATCACCTACCGTTTCCTCTTCGACGGCCACGCGTGCACTCTTTCCCGCCCGGTCACCACGGACCACATCATCGCTTTCCTCAGCAACTGGCTCAGCGCGGAATTCTGGTCCCAGGAAGAGGGCGGCGACAAAACCAGCATAGACTACCAGACCCATTTTGCCGTAGATGCAATTTGGCTGGATGCCGATGGCAATCCCCTGGATAAGCCGGAGTCCATTCCAAACCTTGGCACGGGCCGAAGTTTCGACGGCGTGGCGCTCCGCTACAAGAATTTCATCTATCGGCACTGCTCCCAGTTCAAGGAGGACACTCCTTTTGAAGAGCGCCGCAGGAATACCCGCCGCTGGAGCAAGATGCCTTTCACCGTAGACAACGACCTTCATTACGCTATGGTGGACGTGTGGGAAAACATCCAGCACATTGAACCGGACGGCACTGACCTCTTTGCAACGGACCGCCCCGGGCGCCTCACGGAGGCCCAGATCATAGACCATATCAGGGATGAGCACAAGGATGAACTCATCGGCCTTCTGTCCCTGTATCCGGAGGAGTGGCCTTACCGTGACCCTGCCGCCTACGACGAAGTATGCGGGGAAAACATTGCCATTGATACGGACGACTTAGTGCTTGCAGGCAGCAGCCTGTGCGTTGTTATCGGCACATATGGCAGGCGCGGGGCCGGTGAAGAAGGCGTGAACTGGGTGGAACACCTCAAGGAGCGCGCCCACTACCACGTCTCCTGGCCGGAATACCTTCTCATCCTCCAGATGATCCTGGCAAAGAAGTATGTGATAGGCCTTGCCACGGACACCGTGGTCCTGTCCACCCTCAACGCGGAGAAAAAGTCCTCTCAGGACCTCATCGGTGAAAATGCGGCCCTGTCCATGCGCCTTACAAGGATGGTCACCCAACTGGACGTGGTGAAATACTCAAAGTATCCCTCCCATAAGGTTATGTTCGAACGTACCACCGCCCGCCTGGGCCTTAACGAAGACTACGAGCGCCTTGAAAGCCTGATGGAAAATGTGGACAACAGCCTCCACAACCTGTCGGACTTCAAGTCTATGAGAAGCGAATTCCTCCTGAACATAATCCTGGCCATCATTTCCGTGGCCTCCACCTTCGAACTTTTCTTCCAGGAGGACGAGATGCCCTTCCTCACCTACTTCGGCTTTGAGAGCAACCGCCTGTCGGCCATAGTGCTGGCAGTAATAGCCTGCGTCACCATATTTGCCCTGCTGCTGGTCCTGACCAATTCCGCAAGGAGCATCTGGGAACGTATTAAATCACTTATAAACTATGAAGATTGAAATTGCGGGGGCTAAGGACGCCCCCGTTCTGGCCGATATTTTCTTCGGCCACCTGGCCGCACACCCTGAATACATCTCCCACGGAGAGATGCAGATGGGTGTTGGCGAAGGCGTCATCCGGGACGGCGTTCTCATAGCGCAAACCGCCCCAGACGGCCGTGAGAAATGGATGCGCTACATCTTGGACCACATTGAGGATGAATCTTATGCAGAGGTATGGAAGGCCGTGTCGGAGGACGGAGAGACCGTTGGTTTTGCCGTGGCCGATATTGAGACTGACGGAGACGCGCCCTTCGGGATGGTATGCGACGTCCTTATAAAAGAGGACTACCGCGGCCACGGGGCCGGGGATGCGCTGCTGAAGACCGCCATCGGCTGGCTTCGCGGGCGCGGGGTAAGCGGCATCTACCTTGAATCCGGCAAAAACAACCACGCCGCCCACCGCTTTTTTGAAAAGAGGGGTTTCACGCATATCTCGGAGATTTACAAACTGGCCTGAACGCACCCCGATGATAGATCCGCGCACAGACTGCCATTGCCATATACTGCCGCTCCTTGACGACGGCTCCAAGTGTATGGCGGAATCCGTCCTCCTTGCCCGTTACCAGGTGAAGTGGGGATTCAGGAAGGCTGTGTGCACATCTCACCGGGTTGGGAAGTATCCTAATGTTCCGGAGGATGTCATCCGCACCTGCAATGCCCTCCAGGAGGAACTTGTAAGGCAGGACGTTCCCCTTGAACTCACTCCGTCAATGGAGTACAGGCTTATTCCTGAAACCTGGCCGGAGACCATTGAGAAGGGCTGGCTACTCCCCTGGGAAGGCAATCACATACTCATAGAACTCCCCATCCACAAGGCCAGCCGCATCGGGGACATAGTTCCGGAGGATGAGATCAGGCGGCTTCTTGATATGGGCTACCAGCCGGTTCTTGCCCACCCTGAGCGGTACCTCTATCTGGATATGGACCGCTACCGCAGTTTCAAGGAAGCCGGAGCGCTTTTTCAAAGGAATATCGGCTCACTGGAAGGCCTCTACGGTGAAGCCGTCAGCGTCCGGGCCCAGGCTTTATCGGCCCTTAACCTCTTTGACACCCAGGGCACGGATCTCCACAATGAGGGCTACGCCCGCTTCTTTGATTCCTTCGGGTTCCACGTTTAACGCCGTGTTGTGCGGGTGATGTGACTTTATTTGGCACACCACCCACAAAATCGGCCCCTTTTTGCAGGTGATGTGACAATTTTGGGCTCATCACCCGCACTCCATTCGTAATGCCGACGTGGTGGAGCTCAAGTGATTGATTACCAGCTCATTACACGGGTATTTGGGAAAGCCGGTAATCCCAAATGATTGCATAAATAATTCATACACAGGTAGTTAACTGGCACCGCTTTGGATCTAAGCGTGCCGGGCAGCACGGCTCTTGCTCACGAGGATCACACCGCTCACAATGGCGGCAGCGGCAACCACCTTCTGCCAGGTAATGACGTCCAGCCCTGTCCATATGCTTACAACTGTGGCAATGACAGGCGAGAGGTAATTGTACATACTCACCAGTGTGGGCCTGATGAACTTCTGGCCGTAGGGAATGAGGTAATACGCAATTACCGTTGCAAAGACTATGAGATAACCAATCTCCCAGCGAACCTGGGAGGGAATTGCGGCGTAGTCTGTGGCAACAAGCCCTTTGGCCGATAAAGGAAGCGAGTATAGAAGCGAAAACAGGAACGCCCACTTCATAAATGTCACAACACTGTATTTGGAGATGACAGGCCTGAATATTCCAAGGTACATAGAGAAGGTGAGGCTGTTAAGGAGCAGCATCACAAGACCTAGAGGGGTTGTGGCCGATGCTCCTCCTCCGTGAACTGAATTGAAAATAAGGAACAGCACTCCGGCAAGGCTTATGGCAACGCCCCCTGCCTTCTTCCCGGTGATTGGCTCTCCCACAAAAAAGAAGGCGAAAAGCATAGTGAAAATGGGTCCTAAAGTACCCAGGATTGCGGAGTCTATGGCCGTAGCCATTGTGATTCCCACAAGGAATGTGGTCTGAGTAGCAAAAAGCCCCAGGAACGACGCCAGGGCAATCTTCCACATGTCTCCCTTATCAATCTTCTCTTTTGGCAAGAACAGGGACATTATCCAGAAGGCGGCCGATGCTCCGATGGCTCTCAGGGTGAAAAGCACAAAAGGAGACACTGCTTCAGAATTGGCGATGTCCTTGCACAACACCACATTCAGCCCGAATATGGTGTATGCCGCCGCAATTGACAGATGTCCTTTGAGTGAATCGGATGCCATAACAAGTGCAAACTTACTCATTTCCAAACACTTTTCCAACCATTTTGCCACCTGGCGCGTAAGTTATTGCTCCACCGCACGTTATATAAATACGGGTGCACCGTGAAGTGCACCCGTGTATGCGTAATTGGCTGAATGTAAGTTGTTTAAGCGCCAGGGCGATTATTGGATAGCAATCTGCTTGATGGCCTCGGGCTTCTGGATTTTCTCCTTCTTGGGGAGATGGACGTTCAGGACGCCTTTCTCCACCTTGGCCTCAATCTTTTCTGCGTCAACATCGTCAGGAAGAAGCAGCGTCTGCTGGAATTTCTCATAGGAGAACTCGCGGCGGAGATATCGGCCATGCTTTTTGCCCTCCTTGTTCTCCGACTTCTTTTCCATCTCGATATGGAGGTTGTTGTCTTCATCGACGTGGACCCTGAAGTCTTCCTTGTCTAAACCAGGAGCGGCCAGTTCAACCTCATACTCCTTTTCGTTCTCAATTACATTGATGGCAGGGGCCGTGTAAGTGGGCCTTTCCATCCAGCTGTTGTCGAAAAAGTCATTGAAAATGTCCGGCAGCCAGTTGTCACTACTATTGCGTCTAATCATCGGTAACATAACTCAAAAACTTTAATCGTTCCGGTTTTGGGAGTGTCCCTATTTCCGGGGCTCTTTCTGAGGGCCGGTTAAAGAGATTGCAAAGCCGGGACCACAGCAAAAAAGATGGACTTTTTGTCACCATAAGTGCCAGAAAGTCCATTTTGTGACAAAAAGTCAACGTCTGCCAGTGGAGGAATTACTGCTCCAGGCGGGCCTTGGCGTAATCTGCGGTGAGATGGAACACCTTTTTACGGGAGGAGGGAGCCTCAAACATAGCATCTCCCATAATCCTCTCGCAGATGCTGCGAAGGCCGCGGGCGCCGAGTTTATTCTTGATGGAAGTGTCCACAATGAGGTCCAGCACATCCGGATCTATCTCCAATTTCATCCCGTCAATCTCAAACAGTTTCTGATACTGCCTGAGGAGGGCGTTCTTCGGCTCCGTGAGGATGCGCTTCAGGGAATCCCTGTCCAGTTGGTCAAGGAAAGTGACCAGGGGTAATCGGCCCACAATTTCCGGAATGAGACCGTAAGCGCGGAGGTCCATAGCGTCCACGTACTGCAGGAGATTGTCCTTCGCTATGCGCTGCTTTTCCTCTGCGCCAAAGCCTATTATCTGGGTGTTCTTCCTCTGGGCGATGTGCCTCTCAATACCTTCAAATGCACCTCCGCAGATGAAGAGGATGTTCTGGGTATTGACGTGGATGAACTCCTGCTCCGGGTGCTTGCGGCCGCCCTTGGGGGGAACGTTCACGATGCTTCCCTCAAGGAGTTTAAGCATTGCCTGCTGCACGCCTTCTCCGGAAACGTCGCGGGTGATGGAAGGATTGTCACTCTTACGGGCAATCTTGTCTATCTCATCTATGAACACGATGCCGCGCTCCGCCTTCTGGAGATCGAAATCGGCCTCCTGGAGGAGCCTTGTGAGGATGCTCTCCACGTCCTCTCCCACGTAACCGGCCTCCGTGAGGACGGTGGCGTCAACAATGGTGAACGGGACGTCAAGCATCTTGGCGATGGTACGTGCAAGGAGGGTTTTTCCGGTGCCGGTGGGGCCGACCAGGAGGATGTTGCTCTTTTCAAGTTCAACGCCGTCCTGCGGTTTGTCGATGAGATTGTGCTGAACCCTCTTGTAGTGATTGTACACCGCCACGGACAGCACCTTCTTGGCACGGTCCTGGCCAATCACGTACTGGTCCAGATATTCCTTGATCTCCTGCGGCTTGGGGCATTTTCCGATAGAGGCCGATGCCGCCTTCCGGGCCTGCGAGCCCTCGATTTCCTTCACATAGTCTGCGGCAAGGGTTGCGCAGTCGCTGCAGATGTACCCGTCCACGCCCTGAAGCAGGAACGGGACCTCGGAGTCCTGCCTGCCGCAGAACATACAGTGATTATGGGGTTTCTTCCCTGCCATTACTTGCGTTTACGAAGGATTTCGTCAACCATACCGTACTCCAGGGCCTCCTGGGCGGTCATCCAGTAGTCACGCTCACCATCCTGAGCCACCTTCTTGTAAGGCTTTCCGGTGTGCTCCGCGATTATTGTGAAGAGTTCCGTACGGGTTTTCACAATCTCCTTTGCTGCGATGAGGATCTCCGTTGCCTGGCCCTGCGCTCCGCCAAGAGGCTGATGGATGAGAACGCGGCTGTGAGGAAGCGCGCTGCGCTTTCCCTTCTCACCTGCGCAAAGGAGCACGGAACCCATTGAGGCCGCCATACCGGTGCAGACAGTGGCAACATCCGGCTGGACAAGTTGCATGGTGTCATAGATGGCAAGGCCGCTGTGGACCTGGCCGCCGGGAGTATTGAGGTATAGCGTAATATCGGCACCCGGATCCTTGGAAGCCAGGAAAAGCAGTTGGGCCTGGATGATGTTGGCTACGTCGTCGTCGATGGGAACTCCAAGGAACACTATGCGATCCATCATGAGACGGCTGAAGACATCCATCTGGGCCACGTTCAGTTGGCGCTCTTCGGTAATGGTGGGATTGATGTATCCGTCATAAACGGATGAATAACGAGAAAGGGTCATCGAACTGATGCCCCTCGCTCTTACTGCATATTTTTCAAATTCAGTCATTATTTCAGCTCCCTAAATTTCTCCATGGAGATTTTCTTGTTCTGGAGGGTGATTTCCTCACGGACGCGGGCGATGGCTGCGTTGTCCTCGCACTGCTCCTCAAGACGGCGATACTGGTTCTGGTCCTGAAGGACGTTCTCTGCGGAAGACTCGATGATGTTCTGGGGAACACCGCCCATTCCGTACATTGCGTACTGGTAGGCCACATAGGAGAGAGCGGCCTGCTTGACATCCTCACGGGATACCTTCAGATTGAATTTCTGCATAATGTAGCCGCGGACAAGCTGCCACTTGAAGTCCTCGATGAATGCGGGGAATTCCTTCTCCACCTGATCTGCGCTGAACTTGCCTTCGTTCACATACACCAGCCACCTCTTGAGGAATGCCTCAGGAAGTTCAAGGGCTGCCTTCTGAACAAAGTAATTGCGGACATCGGTGCCGAAGCGGTAGTTTGCGTCCTGCTGGTGAGAAGCCTTGATGCGCTCCGTGATCTTTTCGTCGAACTGCTCCTCAGTGGTAACAGCGCCCTCTCCGAACATCTTGTCCCAGGTTTCCTGGTTTGCCTCTGCGGCAACGAAAGTCTTGACGTTAACAACCGTGAAGTTGAACATGGGGTCAAGGTTTGCAAGCTGGGCCTTGTCAACCTTCAGCATTGCTGCGCGGTCTGTCTCATTGGTGAAAGCGGCGTTAACGTCCATCTGGAACTTGTCCCCCGCCTTCTTGCCGATGAATGCGCCACGCGCTTCCTCCGCTACCTGTGCGATGGAAACATACACGCCCTCGGCCTTGTGACCCTCATTCTCGATATCGGCCACAATGTAGTCATTCTCTCCGGCCTTCTTGCCCTCCTGGAGGGAACCGTACTGCTGGAGCATCTGGTCACGGGTGGCCTTCTTCTCCGCGGCGGTGATGTTTATGTCGTAGTAGACAACTTTGTCGTCCTTGTTCACGTCAAAGTTGATTTCCGGAGTCTGGGCGATGTCAAACTTGAAGGTGAAGTCCTTACCGGCTTCCCATGCAAGTTGGGGCTGATCCTCTGAAGGCATGGGCTCTCCAACTACACGGATTTTCTCATCCTTGATGAATTTGTCGAGGGAGTCACCTACCATACCGTTAACGCTCTCGTAGAGGGCCTGGTCTCCGTACATACGCTGGATAAGGCCGATAGGTGCCATTCCACGGCGGAAACCTTTTATGTCGGCCTTGCGGCGATATTCGTTGAGGCGCTTTTTCAGCGGCTCTGCGTAGTCTGCCGCGGCAATCTCGATGGTAACCTGGTAATTCAGGGCATCGGGCTGGTTTTTAGTTACGTTCATAGTTATATTATTATTTATTATTTCAATTGGGGCGGCAAAGATAGGAAAAAAATGCCGAAGAATCAACCTCTGCGCTTGGGATAACTCACCCTCCCGTGATAAATCTGCTGAAGATATGTCTTGAGCATACGCTTCATAAGATTTAGGTCGTGAATTGTAATGTCGGCATCCTCCAACTGGCCGGCCTTTTCCTTGCCCGCAACAATGCCTTCCACAAAGCGGTCGCAGGACTCAGTGGAGAAGTCCTTGAGGGTACGGGAGGCGGCCTCGATGGAGTCACACACCATAAGGATTACCTCCTCCTTGGTTGTGGGCTTCTGGCCGTGATAGTAGAATTCCGCAACATCGGAAGGGTCACCGCCCTCATTGAGGTACTTGTTCAGGAAGTACCCTGCCGGCGAAGTGCCGTGATGGGTGCGGATAAACGCCTGGATTTCACCAGGGATACGGTTTTCCTCTGCAATAGCAAGGCCGTCGTCCACGTGGCGGATAATATCTGTTGCGCTTTCCTTGTAGGACTTGCCCTGATGGTAGGATGCTGCCTCCGGAATTGCGCTCTGATTCTCCACGAAGCACATGGGATTCTGCATCTTTCCAAGGTCGTGATAAAGGGCTGCGGCGCGGAGAAGCTGGACGTTTGCATCCGTTGCGCGGCCCACGGCGTCTACCATATTCATCACCTGGAGGCTGTGCTGGAAGGTTCCGGGAGCCTTTGCGGAGAGTTCCTGAAGGAGAGGATTGGAGGTATCGGCCAGTTCTATTAGCCTTGTGACGGACACAAGGTTGAAAATCTTCTCGAAGAGATAAATCAGAGGATACAGTGCAACCGTTGCAACAGAGCCGATGAAAATGAGGATCACGTCCATCCACCAGGCGGAGTTGCTTCCCACGTCTATGAGGCGGAATGCCAGGAAGATGAGGGCCTCCACCCCGAAGATGATGGCGGCGTTGAGAAACTGCCTCCAGCCCTTGCTGAAGTAACCGAAGGTCTCAAGCGTGACCGTACCAGCCACCAGATACATCACGAAGAGTTCCATCCCGTTTCCGCAGAAAATAAGGAGAGGCAGAAGGAGCACCATATAGAACGGCATCACCAGCCTCTTGCGGAAAAACGCCAGCAGATAAAGGGCAAAAACGGGATAAGGGATGACGTACTTGAGGTGCGGTACCGTTTTCTCGCAGATAAACGTTATGGCCGATACAAGAAGGAATATTGTAAGAAGGTAGTAATACCTCTTGCGGTCCTGGAATACAAGGCTGTTGGTGAAATACACCACCAGATACAGGATAACCACAAGCGCAAGGGCAAGGAGGAGATTCCCCAGGTACAGGAGCACCCTGGGGCCGCTGTAGCCGTAAACCTTGTTGTATTCCTCCTTGTAACTGTCAAGGATCTGGGCTATCTCCGAGGTGACGATTTCCCCGCGTGAGACAATCTTTTCATCGGCCTTGACATACCCCAGGGTGGGAGAAATATAGTCTGACGAACCCGCGTGCGTGAGTTCCGTCATAGTCTTGTCAAAGATGAGGTTGGGGACTATGGCCGAATAGACGCCCGTGCGGCGGAAAAGGGAATCCAGGTTCACGGAAGGATAGGTCTTTGCAACCAAGGCCACAAGCTGGTCACGGGCCTCGGACACCTTGTAAACCTCACTGCGGGGGTACTGATGCGCCCTCTTGTCCTTCTGGACGGAAATGAGTTCCGTGGATATTTCTGCCGATCCCCTGTCAAGTTTCACCCTGGCGTCAGAGATGACACCCTTTGAGTAGATGTCTCCAAGACGGGTTACAACCGTGGGTCTGAGGTTGTTATGGCTCCCAAGGTCAAGGCTCTGGACCGTCTTGACCACGTTTGAAACCACCTCCTCCGAATACTTGTAGTAAGGGACGATGATGGTTCCGGCGTGCTCCCTCTCCTCCTGGATTTGCTCCTCCGTCTTGAGGATGGGGAAATCAAACTGGGAGATAAGGGTTTCATAGGGCCAGGGAGTGCCTTTCTTGTAGTCATAATTGAATTTCGCGGTCCTTGGCATAAGTAGCACAAGGACTGCGAAAACAATGACAAGCGGCAGGTATCTCTGCCAGAGTCTAGGCGTCGATATTTGCATAGTGTGCGTTTTCTTCGATGAAGGCGCGGCGCGGCGGGACATCGTCTCCCATAAGCATTGAGAAGGTACGCTCCGCGTCTGCGGCATTCTCTATGGTGATCTGGCGGAGAACACGCCTGGCGGGGTCCATAGTGGTTTCCCAAAGCTGCGTGTCACTCATCTCACCCAGACCTTTGTATCGCTGGACGGTAACGCCCTTGTCCGTGCCGCGGCCAAGTTCCGCGGTTGCGGCCTCACGCTGGGCGTCGGTCCAGCAGTAACGCTCCTCCTTGCCCTTCTTCACAAGATAGAGCGGCGGAGTTGCAAGGTAGACGTATCCGTTCTTGATAAGGTCGAACATATAGCGGAAGAAGAACGTTAGGATGAGGCAGGCGATGTGCGAGCCGTCTACATCGGCATCCGTCATGATGATCACCTTGTGGTAACGGAGTTTGGAAAGGTCCATATGCTTTTCTCCGGATTCGTCCTCCTGGGCCACGGTAACACCAAGCGCGGTGTATATGTTTCTTACCTCCTGGCTTTCAAAAGCGCGGTCCTGGGCGGCTTTCTCCACGTTCAGGATCTTACCGCGGAGCGGAAGGATGGCCTGGATGCGGCGGTCACGGCCCTGCTTGGCGGTACCGCCTGCGGAGTCTCCCTCAACAAGGAAAAGTTCGCATTTCTCGGGATCATGGTCTGAGCAGTCGGCAAGTTTACCGGGCATTCCGGCGCCTCCCATAGGGGTTTTCCTCTGGACCATCTCACGGGCCTTGCGGGCTGCGGCGCGGGCCGTTGCGGCAAGGACAATCTTCTCCACGATGGTCTTTACCTTGCGGACCTCGCCGAGAGGGATGACGATCTCCGCCGTAGCCTCGAAGGGGATGGCGTTGCGGAGGGATCCGCCGGTGAAATCGGCCACCCTGACGCCGTGCTTTTCAATAAGAGGAAGGAGGATGCGGGCGACAGCCTTGTTCGCGTTAGCCCTGTAAAGGGAGATGTCCATGCCGGAATGGCCTCCCTGGAGGCCCTTGACGGTGATCTTGTAGCCGACGAATCCTTCGGGGGTACGGAAGGAACGGTAACGGAAATCCGCCGTGGCGTCCAGGCCGCCGGCGCAACCGACGCAGAGTTCGCCCTCCTCTTCGGAGTCCACATTGATGAGGATGTCTCCCTTGAGGACGCCGGGACGGAGCTCGTTGGCTCCGGTCATGCCGGTCTCCTCGTCGTAGGTGCAGAGCACCTCGATAGGGCCGTGCTTTGCCGTCGGGTCCTCAAGGATGGAGAGGGCGAGGGCGACGCCGATGCCGTTGTCGGCGCCGAGGGTCGTGCCTTCAGCGGCGACCCAGCCGTCGACGATCTTCGTCTTGATGGGGTCAGTGAGGAAATCGTGGACGGTGTCGGCAGTCTTCTGAGGGACCATGTCCATGTGGCCCTGGAGGATGACGCCGCGGCGCTTTTCGAAGCCGGGCGTGGCGCCCTTGCGGATTATGATGTTGCCCGTCTCGTCGCGGAGGGTCTCCAGGCCGTGGGAGACGCCCCAGTTGTAGAGGTATTCCTGTACTTTGCCTTCGTGCTTTGAAGGACGGGGAATCTGAGTCAGGCCGTAGAAATTGCCCCAGACGAGTTTCGGTTCAAGATCTTTGATTGTCATGGTGTTTGGTTTTATGTGATTGGAAATTTATTTGACGCTTACGGGCATTACCGCCTCGACGCCCATCTGATAGACGGGGACGCGCGCCGAGATGAGCTGCTGCTTGCCGTCGGTGAGGGAGACCTTGCAGACGGCGGGGATGCGATAGTGGACGGGGAGGAGCTTGGAGGAGGGCTTGAACTGCTCTCCGAGAGCGGCCGCGGGGGCGGATTCAGGCGCCACCTCGAGGTAATACGGAGCCCCTTCAAAGCTGTCT
>JAFSPR010000018.1 GCA_017451395.1 Bacteroidales bacterium | reverse complement strand
GGCCGTGGATGCAGTAATCGGCCGGGGTGGCGTCATTTATACGGCACGTAACGGTGACGCCGGTTTTCATACCCTTTACGCGCTTGGCGTACTGCAGGACGGACTCTACGGGCTCGCCCTCTTCATTGAGGCCGATATACCGTACTTTGTCTTCTCCCCTATTGCCAGGGCGGTGCCTCCGGCGCAGGAATCCGTGATGAGTTTGTCCGTGCAGTAGGTGCGGGAATAGCCGGCCACGGGCATCTGGTCCACATTGAGGGCGCCGCCGTTGGCCACCCAACCCACATTCCACTGGGTGAGACCGGTGCCGTCTCCAATCATAAAGATGACGTTCTTTATCTTCTTTCCCCGGGGCTGCTTTACCGTAACGGTCTCATAGGGAGTCTCTACGGTGTATTGGTCGTCTTTGGAAAAACTGTAGGTGGCATATTTGGACTGGTCCCTGTCAAGTGGATCAACCTCCTGCGCATAGGCCGATACAGCGGCGAGCCCTAAGGCTATTATAAGTAACTTTTTCATATCATTCCGCTTCTGTGTTCCATCCGGAAAGGGTAATCTTTGCCTCATTGCAGCCTTCCGGGAGCGTGCAGTGAACGGTGCGGGACTCCCGGGGCCGCAGGGCAAGGAAGTTGTCTTCCCAGAATGTTCCGGGAATAAGGTTTCCGCCGGAATCAAGGGCCTTCAGGATATTCTGATAGGCTATTACATCGGCCTCATTGATGAGAGTCACTGAATAGCCGCCGGCAACTTTTGACACCTCCATCCTGACCGCAGCCTTTGGAAGGGCGCAGACAAAGGAGAGGTTGGCGTATTTCAGGATATTTACGCCCCACCAGTCTGCGTGGGCCCAGTCATAGACGTTGTTGGAGCCCGCTACACTGTAGGCGTTATATTCCTTCTTTCCGTCCACGGTGAATTCAAGGAATACGTAGCAGGGGCCGCTGATGTCTCCAAATACCTTGAGGGGTTCCCTTTCAAGGCTTACTACCGAGCGGGACTCCTCCCTCACAAGGCGGCAGGATGCGTCATAAACCCTGAGGACCGCGTTTATCCTGGCGCTGGGGACGGCGTCATTGACGGCATAGACGGAGCCGTCTCCGTAATTGTACACCAGTTGGACCGGCTTGCAGGCCTTCTTCACTCCGTAATAACCGGCGGTGGGGATGCCGTACCAGTCGTAGAGTTGCCAGTAGATTGACGGCCAGGCGCTGTTGAGCATCCACTGGACAATGCCGGTGGTGCGGGGAAGGTTGCAGCGGAAGGCTTCGAACATGGCGCGCTCAGAGTTATAGTCCATCGCGTGGGCACGGTACATATAGTCCCCAAGGTTCTGGGCCTTGCCGTAGAGGCCTATCATGGACTTCACCTGAAACTCCGTGGTGTTCATATTGGAGGAAGAGGCCGTGCAGTGGTAGCCCCAGTTCTTATCCTGCGGCCACAGGTGAGACTCGCCCACCATACGGCGTACGCTCTCCAACTGGGGGATGTTGAGGCCGGGGCCGGTTTCCGTATTGAAGCCATATGCGCCGCCTCGCCGGGTGTCTATATACCAGTAATCCGGGCCCACATATTCATAGGGACCTTCCATCTTCATACCAGACGGGCCGGCAAGGCTGGTAAGACCTTTTGCAGAGCAGACGTAAGGCCTGTATTCAAGTTTTTCGTATATTGCCAGATACTGGCGCTCCAGGCGCTCGTTGGGAATTCGGTCGCTGCCCGTGAGCCAGCATATCATTGAGGGATGGTTCCGGAGACGGATGATCTGGTCACGGAAATAGCGCACGGCAAGTTTCTCCGTTTCAAGAGTGTTGATGCAGCCGTAACCGCGGGTTTCCGGAATGCCGCAGTAGGACTTCCATTCCCACTGGCAACTCCAGCCCACCATAGTAAGGATACCCATACGGTCACAGAGGTCATATACGTAGTCGTCCTTCCCCCAGATGTTCTCAAAACGTATGCAGTTGAGGCCCATATCGCACACCATATCCAGTTGGGCCCTGATGCTTTCAGGGGTGTCCTGCATAAAAATGTCGTCGGTCCAGCCGCCAGCCTTCACAAGGACCTTGCGGCCGTTGAGGATGAAGAGGCGGTGGCCATAGCCGTCTATGATGCCCTCTATCTTACGGATGCCGAAGTTGGCGCCCCGGGAGTGACTCACGGTCTTTCCCTTCACAAACTCCACGTCTATGTGGTACATTTCCGGGGAGCCCATCTCCCTTGTCCACCAGATACGCGGGTTCTCGATGGTTTTCCTAACGCGTACCTCCTTTGTGGCCGATGCTGGGATCTCCACCTCTTCCTCAAAGGCGCCGCCGTCGTCCCACTTTGCCCTGAGGGTGCCCTTCACGGGCTTTGCAGAACGGTTGACAAGGGTTGTGACAACTTCAATATGGGCCCTGGAGAAGTCTTCAGGATTGACGTAGGGCTTCACGAAGACGTCCTGGACCTCTACATCAGGGGTGGTGATGAGGGTGACGGGGCGGATGATGCCCATACTCTCATCGATTGCGCGGGGGTTCCAGTCCACGTAACCGTGGTTGAGGTCTCCGTCAACGGCGCGGCGAAGGGTTACCTTCAGGCGGTTGGTGCCCTTCACGATTGAGGTGACGTCAAATTCACGGACGCTGAACGTGCCGAAAGTTGTATCGGCCGATGCTATGAGTTTTCCGTTGAGTTCTACGTCGGCGTAATAGTTGAGGCCGTCGAAACGGAGGACGTGCCTGAGGCCCTTGCGTGTCTTGAAGGAGGTGGTGTAGATCCAGGGGGAGTCGAAGGGCGTCTTGTCAAGTTTTGAGTAACGGTCCTCATCCAGGACGTTCTCCCCAAAGACTCCGGCCTCATTGAGGGCGCCGGCAACGGTGCAGGGAACTGTAACTTTGTAGGAGGTTTTTTCTCCGTCTTTCCTGAGCGTCCAGTCCTTCAGTTCATCGGAGGCGCCAAAGGCGGCCGATGAGCCGGAAAACAGGAATGCAAAGAAAGACAGTGAACACATAATGAAGCGCGCGTGTTTCAATGTTATGCAGTTTTATGGTTAGCTTTTGCAAAAATAGCGTACACGCACGCGCAATAAGGGGAAATTTGCGTATTTATTCACTCATTTTACGCAAATATTTGCGCCTATACTCCCTGGGAGTGCATCCTTTGATGGCCGCAAAGCGCCTGGAGATGCTTTTTGTATCGGGCTCGTCCATAAGCGCGGCTATCTGGGAAACCGTGTCCGTAGTGGTTAGAAGAAGTTCCGCAAAGGTGTCTATCCTGACCTTCGTGATGAACTCGTAGACGCTTAATCCCGTGGCTTTCAGGAAGCGCTGTTCAAGGGAGCGGCGGGACATTGGGACGTGTGAGAGGACATCTGAAACCTGCATTTTGCGCCGGGGGTTCTCCGTTATGAAACGTATGGCTTCCTGGACGGACCTGTCTCCAGTCACAACTATTCCGGAAGACTGCCTTGTCACAATTCCAAGGGGGCGCATCACTATGTCCTCACCTTTGTAAGAGGGGTCTTCCACCATACGGGAAGCCATTGAGGCCACGGCATAGCCGCCCCCTTCCATATCCACATCAACGGAAGATAGTTGCGGCAGGGTCATCGTGCAGCGGACGTCGTCATTGTCCACTCCTATAACGGCTATCTCTCCGGGAACGGCTATCTCGAAGGTATTGCAACACTCAAGGAGGATGTTTGCCTGGGTGTCGTCGCAGGCCATAATCCCGACGGGCTTAGGGAGGGACAGAAGCCAGTATCCCAGTTTTGCTTCGTCATAACTCCAGAGGACGTCCGTCCGTATCCTCACTCCCTCCACATAATAGTCCTTGAGGCCCTGGGAGGCAAGGTAGTCCACGAATCCCTCCCTGCGGCCGTCGCTCCAGACCACTCCGTGGTACCCGAAGAAGGCAAAATTACGGTACCCTCTTGCGACGAAATGGGTTGCCACCATCTCCCCCGTCATGTGGTAGTCCGAGGTAAGGCTGGGGATTTGGGGGAAGGGGCGGATATGGTCCATGGAGATGGCCACAATGCCGTTTTCACGGAATTTCTCCACGGGGTCATCGGGGTTGAACGGGGCAAGGACTATATTTGCGCGCCACTTCTGAGCCCAGGCAAGGAAGTCTTCAAAACCGTGGGTTTCCCTGTAGGAAGACGGCATCGTGCACACCACCCAGGGTTCATCGGCCTCCCGGGAATATTTACGGATTCCGCGCAGTATCCGGTTTGGAAACTGCTCGGAGAAATCTCCCATGAAGATAAGCCTCATCTTGCCTTTTCCATAAGACGGGCCCTGATGTCTTTCCAGTCATAGTACGGGAAGCCTTCAAGGCCGATAACCCTTGTTTCGCGCTCGTTCAGAAGCACTTTTACCTTTACGTCTCCGGCTTTGTTCCTGTAGAATATGAGTTGCAGGTTGCCGGCGAAGGGGGTGTACTTCCAACCCGGCCAGTTGGCGCATTCCTCAGCGTCAAGGCGCTCTCCTACGCCTTCAACCCCCAGCCAGGAGGAGAAGGCCAGAAGCTGGTAGTCGTGGCCGAAACGGAGATCTGCGGCATATTCGCCGGTTGCGATTGCGGCATCGGCCTTTTCAATCACGTCCTCCGCCAGCGGCTGCACGGATTCCATACGGGCGTCCCCGAAGGGCTTGCTGTTGCACTGGGTGAGGTAGAACTCCATATTGAGCGCCTGGGCATACCAGTAAAGTTCATCCAGGGAGAACACGCGGTAAAGAGTTTCGGGCATCTGGAATGCGGCGGTGCCGGTTGCCATATCATAGGTTTCCTGCATCATTTCTATGGGGTCTCCGCATATCCGGCGGCCTTTTTCGGGGTCAGAGAATATCTTGTTCTTGAAGGCGGCTGTGTCCGGCACGTGGGCGGCCGCCTGCCTGGCCAGGATGGCCCTGGTACTGTCCCTTACCCAGCGGGGGTCGTCCGTGGAAAGGATTTTCATAAGTTCCGATCCCGTATCCCAGTGGATGTCCAGTCCGTCTTCCCTTTCCATAAGTTCCCCGGTGAAGGCGCACATTGAAATGATGCAACGCTGCACGGTGCTGGAACGGGCGGTGATCTTCTTGCTGCCGTTATGGAACACGCGCCTGTAGTTCTTGTACATACGCGCGGCAATCTGGCGGTGCTCCTGCGTGCCAAGGTAGGTGAGGCGGCCGTCCATATTGTCGTGGTATTTTATGAGAAGGTCTATCTGCTCCCTCACGGCCTCTCCTTCGGGGGTGAGTATGCCCGCATTATGGGCATCACGGTATTTGCGCTGTATGGCGGCATACTCCGTCCCCGCCCAGTTGCTCCGTGAACCGTGACGGCCGTAATGGCTGATATAAAACGGCCTGTATCCCTTTGGGGCGGGTGTCTGCGGCCCGGGAAGGTATTCATATGGGTCCATGTTCACGCCCGCGCGGAAGATGCGCTGGGCGTATTCCGCCTCAAGCTGAGGGTCTTTTTCCTGAGCGAATGCCGCTGCTACCGGAAGCAGCACGGCGAGTAAGGTTACTAGTTTTTTCATAGGCGTTTGCGCTTTTTTACCCCATAAAGGTACAAAAATATCCCAACATCACTGCAGTATTTTTCTTATCTTTGTAAACTGAACATTAATCACTATGGCAGAATCATTCTCCGAGATAGGAAAGATTGAGGCTATAGAGCAGCTTTACAGGCTGTCGGCCTATAACCCCGTGAGCGGGCTCAGTTACACTTCCAAGGGCGGAAGCATCATCACGGCCTCCAGGATGTACCTGGAGGGGCCGGATTTCAATCTGGTGTATTTCCCCCTGAAGCACCTGGGCTACAAGTGCGTGGTGGGCGTTGTGGGAGAACTCTATGCCGCCCTGGCAAGGCCAAAACTTCTGAACGTGATCCTTGGGGTATCGGCCAAACTGGACCTCCCGCAGGTGAAGGACCTCTGGATGGGAATTACGGTGGCGGCAAAGGAGCACGGCTTCGAGGCCGTGAACCTGGACCTTCAGCCGTCCCAGAACGGGCTTTACGTGAGTATGAGCGCTACGGGAGAGACATCGGCCCTTACAGCAAAACGCAGGATGGCCGCAAAGAGCAAGGACCTTATCTGCGTTTCAGGGGCCCTGGGAGCCGCTTTCCTTGGGCTGCAGGTGCTGGAGCGGGGCGCTAAGGAGTTCTCTGAGAAAGGCACGCAGCCTGATATGAGCCAGTATAAGATGCTGGTGGGAGATTACCTGCGCCCGGAACTTGAGGCCTCCGTTGTAGAGAGGCTGGAAGACGTTGAGATCTACCCTTCCTACGGTTATTTCGTGACGCGGGGACTGGCCGATGCCCTGAAGAGGCTCACCCGCGACAGCGGCCTTGGAGCAAAGGTTTATGCCGATAAGATTCCCTTCGAAGGCGGAAGTTTCCAACTTGGGAAGGAACTGGACCTGGACCCTGTATCGGCCGCAATGAACGGCGGCGACGACAACCGCCTGCTGTTTGTGGTTCCCATCCTGCACCTGGAGAAATTCAGGCGGGAGTTCCAGACATTCGACATCATCGGACACCTTGCTCAGCCGGAAGCGGGCACGGTTCTTGTTACTCCTGAAGGCGTTGAATTTCCGGTAAAAGCCCAGGGCTGGCCGGAGCAAAGTGAATAAAAATTCTTATATTTACGGACGGAAACTGATTAAATCATATAATATTATGAAGAAACTCCTCAGCGTTATCGCACTTTCAGTGGCATTTGCAGCCACCGCTCCCGCTCAGGGCCTCCTCGGCGGCCTTCTTGGCGGAAACTCCCAGAACTCCGATGCTACACTCAGCACCCTCGGCAACATCATCTCCGGCCTCGCAGGCACCGTTTACAGCGCTCCCATCAGCCTCAACGGCACCTATACCTACAACGGTGTGGCCTGCTCCGCTTCAAGTTCAGAGGGCAACGTCCTCACAAATCTTGCCGGCACTGCAGTTACCGCCGGCATGGAATCCAAGGCCGATGAATACCTTGCAAAGGTTGGCATCAAGCCCGGCGTAATGACCTTCACCTTCAACGCGGAAGACAACAGTTTTGTCCTCAACTGCGGTCCCCTGGCCCTCCCCGGCACCTTCAAGGTTGGAGACGGTGAAAAGACCGTCACCCTCACCTTCGGAAAGACAATGAAGTTCCTGTGCATGACCGGCACCCTCGAGAGCAGCCTTACCGGCGCCAAGATGCTGTTCACCGCCGACAAACTCCTGTCCCTGATGAAGAGCATCTCCGCCAAACTCGGCGAGAAATCCTCTGAGATCAAGGCCATCGCAGGCCTTGCCGACGGCTACGACCAGTTCCGCGTAGGTTTCAAGCTGGTGAAGTAGTTTTCCACTGGCGCGCAAACGGCTGATTCACAGCGTTTTACAAACAATCGGGTGCACCTCACGGTGCACCCGATTTTCCATAAGTGGCTGATTGATTGAGGCTTATGCGCCAGCACCGATTTGGTCTTTTTGCCCTGTTCAAGTAACAGGGGTGGGTAATTCGCATACTAAAAACAAACGTCTTTTCCAAGAAATAAACGTTTAATTGCTGCTACATTGTTAAGATATTGTGACAGAAGATGTTATAAGCGGAACGGTTTTAAACGATGACGCAAAATAATGCCATAATCTTCTCATTATCAGCGAATTGTTAATTAAACGTTTATTCTTCGCTTTTCATATTTCTTTTCCCCAAATTGCGCTGGAAACCCAAAACGCTGTTTAAGCGTGTTATAATTTATTGTAAAATGTTATAATTTTTGTATCTTTGTCATGACAACAACAGCATTACCCGTTATGGCGCATAAACTGATACCGGTGGGCAACAGCAATGCCATCATTATTCCGGCACGTATTATTAAAAAGCATGGCTTCACATCGGCCACGGAGTTCGACATCGTTGAGGTGAGCGACGGTATTAAAATTGTGCCAAAGCGCAAGACTCTTGATGATTTGGTGTTCCCAAAGGTTAAGCGTTCGGAACTTGAGAAAATTGAACTCAATTTTGGGCCACGCATACATATTTCCCAGGAGGAGATAGATGCGGATGAACGTCTTAAATACATTCTGTCAAGATGAGAGCTTTTTTGGACACCAACGTCCTGCTGGACACCGTTATTGAGCGGAAGAATCCCCTGTTTTGTCAGAATGCCGATGCTATCTTGCAGGCAGGAAAGAATGGTGTGGTAGACTTATACATGTCCGTTTTGTCTATCCCTATTATCGCATATGTCATAAAAAATGTGACCGTGGATGTGAAGAAGGCGAAGATTAGTAATCTTACTTCTATTGTCAAGGTTCTGCCCTCACTCCCGGAGCATGTGAACGAAATGTTTGAATGTCCTTTGAATGACATTGAGGATACGCTACAGCTGCTTTCGGCCAAAACCGGCAATTGCGACGTTATAGTGACCCGCGATGTTGAAGATTTCGCCCTCTCAGAGATCCCCGCAATAAGCCCGGAAGACTTCCTTGGCAGAATCTTGGAATAACTACACGGACCTATCGCACCACAACCTCGCCGCCAGAGTTGTGGACCAGGTCCAGCCCCCACACCCATCACTGACATTTTGGCAGAAAACTCCTAACGGAACGGAGATTGATTCTATCCATAGCACAAGGAGGACAAAACTATGGATCAGAACAACAATAATAATCAATCATTCCTGCAGAGGTTTGCAATCAACCTCAATGAACGTGCTGCGCAGGGAAAATTGGACCCGGTGATAGGCCGTGACGACGAAATCCGCCGCGTGCTGCAGATCCTTTCCCGCCGTACCAAGAATAACCCCATCCTGGTTGGTGAACCGGGCGTGGGTAAAACCGCAATATCTGAAGGCATAGCCCAGAACATAGTGAACGGGCAGGTGCCGGAAAACCTAAAGAGCAAGAAAGTCTACTCCCTGGACATGGGCGCCCTCATTGCCGGCGCAAAGTATCAGGGCGAGTTCGAAGAGCGCCTGAAGGGCGTGGTGAAAGAGGTCGTGGACAGCGCCGGAGAGATTATCCTGTTCATCGATGAGATTCACACCCTTGTCGGCGCAGGCCGGACCAGCGGCGCAATGGACGCCTCCAACATCCTTAAACCGGCGCTGGCCCGTGGCGAACTCAGGACCATCGGCTCAACTACCCTTGACGAGTACCAGAAGTACTTTGAGGCCGATAAAGCCCTGGAGCGCCGTTTCCAGATGGTGATGGTGGACGAGCCTTCCCCGGCCGAATCCATTGCCATCCTGAGGGGCCTTAAGGAGCGCTATGAGAACCATCACAAGGTTCGCATTGAGGACGACGCCCTCATTGCCGCCGTGAACCTGAGCCACCGGTACATCACCAGCCGTTTCCTTCCGGACAAGGCCATCGACCTTGTGGATGAAGCCGCCTCAAAACTCCGCCTGGAGATGAATTCCGTGCCGGAGCCCATTGACGAACTAAATTCGGCCATAAGGCAGAAAGAAATTGAGCGTGAGGCTATTAAGCGTGAAGGGACATCGGCCAAAATGGAAAAACTGGAGGCCGAACTGAAGGACCTGCAGGGCAAGCGTGACGTCCTCATGAAACGCTGGAACTCCGAAAAGGAGATCCTGGAAGGGCTCCAGACCGCCCGCCAGCAGCTTGAGGAACTGAACATCCAGGCAAAGGCCGCCGAGCGCGCCGGAGACTACGCCAAGGTGGCCGAAATCCGCTACGGCAAGATGGCAGCAACGCAGAAGCGTATAGATGAGCTCACCGCAAAGGCCGAGGCTATCAAGGAACCAATTGTCACAGAGGCTGTTACCCCGGAAGACATTGCGGAAGTTGTAGCCAAATGGACCGGCATCCCCGTGAAGCGGATGCTGGAATCAGAAAAGGAAAAACTCCTCCGAATGGAGGCCGAACTTCATAAGCGCGTTGTGGGCCAGGACGCCGCCATCAAG
>JAFSPR010000017.1 GCA_017451395.1 Bacteroidales bacterium | reverse complement strand
TTCGAAAAGTGCCCGGAGGACGGCCACAACCCACCAGTCTTTCTCTATGATCTGGAGGTCTTTGCCGGTTTCGGACTGGACACGGCGCAGGATGTCCTGGCGGTCTTCTATGTTGAGGTCGGTGTATTTCATTGGACGGTGAGTTGTTTACGCACCCACAGGGGGGCAAGGGAAAGGTCATGGTTGAATTCTTCTGCAGGGATGTTCTTCAACTGCTCACGGATAACGGCCATCTGGGCGTCAGTCACGTTTCCTTCGCCGATTTCCCGGAGGGCGGTGACGATAAGGGCCATCAAGTAGGACTTGAAGGCGAAAGTGCGCATCTCAGAGGTGTGCTTGAAAAGGATGCCGCGGCCTTTGCCGATGGATACTCGCCGGGGTGAACCGTCGGTGACGAACACCACGTTGGCAGGAATTTGGGTGCTCAGACCCAGGCGGTAGAGCGCATAAGCGCCGGTGGGTGCGATGCGTACGCAGTCACGAGTTGCGATGGCCTGTGCAATCTCTTCTAAGGATGGAAGGATATTGCCTCCGCCCCAGCGTTCTTCGATGCGGGGATAACAATATATACCCTGCGCTACGCGTGTGAGAATGCCGTTTTCACAAAGGCGCACAAGGGCTGAGCGCACAGCGTCTGAGGTGCCTGCATCGGCAAAATTGTCAGGGAAGAAGAGCGTTCCGTGTCCCGCTTCCTCGATGCGTTTCTTGATGGAGTTGTATGTGCTTTGGTCTGCCATAACACAAGTTTTGCCACAAATATATGACAAATTTGTGGCAAAACAAATAATAATCTGAAAAATCCGTCCCACTTATTATGTTTTCCGTCCCAGTTTAAAGTTCGGTTGATGCACTGAGAACAAAGACCTCCAACCGACCATTAAAGTATAGGCGACCATACTGAAAAACGACCACACAACGCCCTGTACAGGCTATTTTTGTATAGTCAGATATAAGGCAGTTTTCTTCAAAAAGTGGGACGGAAAGTGGGACGGAAAAAGAAAACCCGCTGAAAATCAGCGGGCTAATGTGGTGCTGGGAAGAATCGAACTGCCGACACATGGATTTTCAGTCCATTGCTCTACCATCTGAGCTACAGCACCGTTGTTTGGGATTGCAAAGATAGTAACTTTTTTGGAGCCCGCAAACTTTTTTTGTAAAAATCTTAATTATCTTTGTAATCCTAAATCTGAAATCTATGGATCCGGTTATTCTGGCACTGCTCATACCGTTTTTGGGGACTGCCCTGGGGGCGGGTTTCGTGTTCTTTATGAGGAAGGATATGCCGGCCCTTCTGCAGAAGGCGCTGCTGGGCTTCGCGTCCGGCGTAATGGTGGCGGCATCGGTGTGGTCGCTGCTCATCCCGTCCATGGAGATGGGTCCTATCGGCCCAACTCTTGCGGGCCTTCTGGGCGGCTTTGCGTTCCTTCTTTTCATTGACCACGTGACGCCGCACATCCACATTGGCGGTGAGGCCGAGGGCCCACGCAGCAGCCTTTCCCGTACCGCAAAACTGGCCCTTGCCGTGACCATCCACAATTTCCCGGAGGGAATGGCCGTTGGCGTTGCTATAGCCGGCGCCCTACAGGCCGATTTCAACATGGCCGCCGCCCTGGCCCTTTCACTTGGAATCGCCATCCAGAATATCCCTGAGGGCGCAATAATCTCGATGCCCCTTCGGGCGGCCGGGAACAGCAAGGGACGCTCCTTCCTCATCGGAGCGCTCAGCGGAATAGTTGAGCCCATCGGAGGGGGACTGGTGCTGGGGCTTGCATCGGCCATAACGGGTATTATGCCGTTTATGCTGTCCTTCGCCGCCGGAGCAATGCTCTATGTGGTGGTGGAGGAACTCATTCCGGATGCCTCGCAGGGAGAGCACTCCAACCTTGGCACAGTGGGCTTTGCCATAGGTTTTGCCCTTATGATGGCCCTTGACGTGGTGCTGGGGTAGATGAGGCTCCGGAGGGTAATACTGGCTGTGGCGGCGGTCCTGATGCCCCTGATGGCATCTGCAGGGACTCCGTTGAAGGAACCTGCGAACAGTGCCTATTGCCGCCAATCCACTTAGGACGCACAGAACGGGGATTTTCTGTACTGGCGGCAAGGATTTTCGCTCAAAACGCCATTATTTGCGCCGCGAATCCACAAAATGTTCATTGTGCGCGTTCTAGGTGGATTGGCGGCAAAAGCATAAAGAAACAAGGGCTGTTCGCAGCGAGAGGGGGCGGTGGAGGTTAAGTGGTTGACATACAGTTTGTTATGAAGTTATTTGGGATTACCGGTAATCCCAAATAACCGTGTAAGTGATTGAGAGATAGGGTGTTAGGCCCCACTGCGTCGGCATTACGGGGAGGGGGGGGGAAGGACGGCTAGAGGTTCTTCTCGAAGTCCTTCAGGGCCGATATTGCCTTGGGACAGAGGATGAGGATGGAGACCACGGTGACCCAGGCCATGAGACCAACGCCAATATCTCCTATCTGCCACACTACGTCCGCCTCCTTCACCGCACCGAACACCACTGCTGCAAGCATCAGCACCTGCAGGATGAGGATGACCGTGCGTTCTGCCCTGGAGGGTGCGGAAGCAGCACCGGCAGCACCGGAGGCCGAACCGACAGCCCCTGAGGCAACACCGGCAGTGTCAGGACCAGAGGAGGCCGAAGCACCGGCGGCATGAGCAACGGAGGGGCCGGAACCACGTCTCCTGAATAGGTAGATGATACTTGTTTCGGCGTAGAAGTAGTAGGCCATGATGGTTGTGAAGACGAAGAAGACCATGGCGACGGAGACGAACTTGCCGCCGAAGCCAGTGAAGACGGAGTCTACGGCGCTCTGGGTGTAGCCAACATAGTTGCCGCCAAGGTCAGGGGCGCCGCCAAAGAGCACCTGACCGTCCGGGCCAAATATATTGTAGGTACCTGAACAGAGGATCATCAGGGCCGTGGCGGTGCACACAAGGAGAGTGTCAACGTACACGGAAAATGCTTGCGCAAGGCCCTGCTGTGCGGGGTGCGGGACATCCGTTGCAGCCGATACGATGGCCCCGGTGCCCTGGCCGGCCTCGTTGGAGAAGATGCCTCTCTTCACGCCCATGGCGATGGTGGAGCCGATGATGCCGCCGCAAACGGGATTGAGCCCGAAGGCCCCCTTCACAATTGCTCCCAGCACCGCCGGAACGTCCTGGATATGGAACGCCACCACAACCAGCGACAGCACAATGTAGCCAAGCGCCATGAACGGCGTCACGATAGAAGCAACGCGCGCAATGCGCTTCACCCCGCCAAAGATAACAAGCCCGAGGATCACCGCAAGGCCGATTCCTGCCGCAAGGGGAGTGACAGGGAAGGAATTATTGATGGCCGATGCAGCACCGTTTGACTGCACCGTTGGAAGGAAGAACCCGCAGGAAACCGCCGTGATGACGGCAAACACAATCCCCAGCCAGCGCGCCCCAAGGCCGTGCTCTATGAAACTGAACGGCCCGCCGCGGTACCCCGATGAATGATGGAACTTGTACATCTGGGCCAGGGTGGACTCTACAAAAGCGGTAGACGCCCCGAAGAAAGCCACAACCCACATCCAGAACACCGCCCCGGGGCCGCCGAATGCAATGGCCGTTGCAACACCAACAATGTTTCCCGTTCCTACCCTTCCTGAAAGCGCAATTGAAAAAGCCTCAAAAGACGATATCCCCTTGTTGTCCTGTTTCTTTGAGAACAGGGACCGGAGCATAAGGCCGAAGCGCCTCACCTGCACAAAGCGCGTGCGGAAAGAGAAGTAAAGCCCCGCAATGATAAGGAGGGCAACAAGCCCCGGATTCCAGACTATGGAGTTTATCTGAGATACTATCTTTTCAAACATAGGTGAGAAGTGTTATTTGCGAATATAATAAAAAATGTGCAATTTTGAGAAATAATTGCTGCGCGGTATGTTCCGTAGAATCATAGCATTACTAACCCTCACCTGTGTTACCGTCCTTTCCCGGGCCCAGGACAACAACGTGTACCTGGACCTTCAGGTGATGGGCCGCGGAGAAGTGAGGGACGGAGGCCTTCCCAATGCCGATGACGCCTCCCAGGACCATTCCGCCTTCTTCCTGAGCCGCAGCCGCCTGCTGGTGGGATACAAGCGCCCTGAGTTTGAGGTGAAAACCTCAATGCAGCACTCCGGCATATGGGGACAGGCCGATAAAGGCTCCTTCAACATCCACGAAGCCTGGATCAAGCTGAACGCCCCCTTCGGCCTCTTTACAAAGCTTGGAAGGCAGGCGCTGAGCTATGACGACGAACGAATTATCGGCCCCAATGACTGGAATATGGCGGGCAATTCCCACGACGTAATAATTGCCGGATTCGAGGGTTACGGGCATAAATTCCACGTTGCGGGGGCTTTCAACCAGAGCGCAGAGAACATCAACCGCGGCAGCACCTACTATCCCGGTGGATCGGCCCCCTACAAAACTATGCAGCTGGCGTGGTACCACTATGACCTCCCTGTGGCTCCCGTGGGCCTTTCCCTTATGTTCCTAAATATAGGTATGCAGGCTGGCGCGGAAGGGGCCGATGAACACGTGGAATGGCAGCAGGCCTACGGCGGCTACCTGAAATATGCCCCTGAGAATATGTCATTTGAGGCTTCCTACTACCGCCAGGCCGGAAAAACGGAGGAGGGCGTGCGCCTTGACGCCTGGATGGCAAGCGGAAAGGCAACCTACAGCCCGTGGAAACTTGTGGGCATCGAGGCAGGCTACGACTACCTCAGCGGAGACGACACCTACGCCGTGCCTCAGCCCGGCCAGACTGGGCTCATCAAGCACGAAGTTATCAAGGGCTTCAATCCCGTGTACGGCTCCCACCACCAGTTCTACGGCGCAATGGACTTTTTCTATATGAGCACCTACGTGAACGGGTTCTCTCCAGGCCTCCAGAACGCCTACGCGGGCGTAAAAGTTAGGCCGATGCCCGGGATGAACATCGGCCTCAGTTACCATTATCTGGCCATTGCAACAAAACTTCAGGACATAGGGAGCACCCTTGGCCACGAACTTGAGATGCAGGGCTCCTGGACCTTCCTGAAGGACGTGACGCTGTCCGTGGGACTATCCTATATGGTGGGCACTCAGAATATGCAACTCCTCAAAAGAGCATCCGAGGACGGCCGTCTTTTCTGGGCTTGGATATCCCTTCAGGCCGCTCCGAGGCTGCTTAATTACAAATGGTAGGGTCTTAGCCCTTCATTACCTCATACTTTTCCTTCAGGAGTTCCACCACGGGATCCATGGCCCTCGGGAAGACCTTCCTGAGGTCAATCTCGTCGCTTTCCGAGAGCACTTTTTTCAGGGCCCTCATGAAGTTGTCCTTTATTTCCGTAGCAAGGTTCACCTTCACAATGCCGTTATGGATGGCGTCCTTCACCTGGTCGTGGGGAATGCCGGAAGAGCCGTGAAGGACCAGCGCCACGGGCGTTGCGGCGTGGATTGCGGCAAGGCGGGGGATGTCAAGGTGCGGGGGGAGTTTATAGAATCCGTGGGCCGATCCGATTGAAACGGCAAGGGCCGATACCCCTGTCCTGTTCACAAACTCCACGGCCTGCTCCGGGGTGGTGAAACCGCCGCCCTGCTCCTGGCCAAGTTTAGCCACATAGCCAAGTTCGGCCTCCACATTGGCCCCGTACGGCTTTGCCATCTCAACGGCTTTGGCCGATGTCTCCACATTCTCCTCGAAGGGCTTTTCAGATGCATCTATCATAACGGAGTCGAAACCCTCGTCAAGGCACCTCTGGACAAGTTCCAGGCTGGGACCGTGGTCCAGGTGGATGTAGCCCTGGAGGCCGTAATCGGCCAAAACCTGCCTACCCATCTTATAAGCCGTATGGAGGCCCATATAGTCAATGGAGGAGCGGGTGAGTTGGAGCATCACGGGAGCGTTCATTGCCTGGGCGGCCTTGGCTACGCAGAGAAGGGTCTCGTAGTTATAGAAATTTGTTGCCAGAACGGCCGTTTTACTGGCCTGGCACTCATAGAGGACTTCTTTAATGGTTTTCATAGGTATTGAATAGTTTTTCCTTACAAATATAGCCATTTTTCGCTTATCTTTGCAATAACTACAGTGAATAACCATACTGAATAAAAAGTCCTAATCAGCAGCAAAATATCCCTAAATAATTCCGCTGAGAATTCGTTACTTTGCACTCTCAAAATGTAGACGTATGAATTTCAGCGGAATAATTGTTGGCGCGGCCGTGTTCCTTAGCATAGGGATATGCCACCCGCTTGTGATAAAGATGGAGTATGAACTGGGAAGGAAAAGTTGGTGGATATGGCTGGTGGCCGGGCTTGTCATCCTGGGGCTCTCAATCATAGTCAGGAATCAGATAGTTTCCATCATCCTCGGGGGCTTTGCATTCTGCTGCCTCTGGGGCATCCACGAGATGTTCCTCCAGGAAAAGAGGGTTCTTAAGGGCTGGTTCCCGGAAAACCCCAAACGCCATCAGTATTATGAGGAAAAGAGGCGGGAAATGAAAAGTAAATGAAAATAAAGTAGTAACTTCGCAGTCCCAAATACACAGATCAGAATATGGCTATTTGGATTGTACTGCCTATACTTGCACTTTTAATGTTCGACCTTGGGCTTACGCTC
>JAFSPR010000016.1 GCA_017451395.1 Bacteroidales bacterium | reverse complement strand
GACCTCGGTATGATGGCCATCTCCTACGGCTACGTTTACGTTGCCAAGGTAGCAATGGGCGCATCTCCTGTTCAGTTCTTCAACGCCATCAAGGAGGCCGAGGCCTACAACGGTCCTTCCCTCATCATCGCCTACAGCCCTTGTATCAACCACGGTCTCAAAGCCGGCATGGGTCTGAGCCAGAAGGAAGAGAAACTGGCCGTAGAGTGCGGTTACTGGCACCTCTACCGCTACAACCCCGCCCTTGAAGGCACGGACAAGAATCCGTTCACCCTTGACTCCAAGGAACCCGACTGGACCAAGTTCCAGGACTTCCTGAAGGGTGAGGTACGCTTCGCATCCCTCTACAAGATGTTCCCGGACCAGGCCGATGAACTCCTCTCCAAGACGGAGGAATTCGCAAAGGTCCGCCTGAACACCTACAAGCGCCTTGCAGGCAAATAATAAAAACCAATTAATATTTCAGAGCAAATGAAAAGGTTAGTCAGTAGTCTTTTTGCTCTGTCAGTCGCAGCCTTCACTCTGCTCGCCCAGGAACCTTCCCGCGAGCAGATGGAGGCTATGATTGGCCAGATGCCCAAACTCCCCAATTCCGCAGAGGTCACTATCGGCCATCTAGAAAACGGACTCACCTATTACATCCGCCACAATGAACTCCCCAAGGGACGTGCGGAATTCTATCTTGCAACGGACGTAGGAGCCATCCAGGAGGAATATCCTTCCCAGGACGGTCTTGCCCACTTCCTGGAGCATATGTGCTTCAACGGCACAGAGCATTTCCCCGGAAAGGCAATCCTCAATTATCTCCGCTCAATTGGTGCGGAATTCGGCCGTAACATCAACGCCTCCACAGGCTTTGAGGAAACTCAGTACATGCTCAACAACATCCCCGTAGAGCGTGCAAGCGTTGTGGACAGCTGCCTCATGATCCTGGCCGATTACTCACACTATGTGCTCAACGAACCCTCTGAGATTGACGCAGAGCGTGGAGTTATCATAGAGGAGCGCCGTCAGCGCCGCAACGCCAGCTGGCGTTCCTTGGAGCGCAGCCTCCCCTACTACTTCGGTGAAGGCACCCAGCCTGCCCTGCACACCCTCATCGGCACACAGGAGCATCTGGAGACATTCCTCCCCGAATCCCTTAACGCTTTCTACGATAAATGGTATCACCCCGGCAACCAGGCAGTGGTTGTGGTTGGAGACGTTGACGTAGAGCGCACCAAGGCAAAGATTGAAGAAATCTTCGGAGCCATCCCCGCAAAGGAGAACCCCGCCCCCATCGCCATTGTGGAGATTGAGAACCACGCAGTTCCCCGCGTCGGAGTCATCACTGACCCCGAAACCACAAGCCCTTCCGTTGAACTCATCTGGCACAGCCCTGCTGCCCCGGAGGCCATCAACGCCACCGTTTACGGCCAGGTCAACGACCTTATCAAGGACGTAATCGCAATGGTTATGAGGGAGCGTTTCCAGGACATTACCTCAAAGCCATCCTCACCCTACCTCAGCGGCAGTTTCGGCATCTCCAGCCTCATCTACGAGGACATTGACGCCGTTACGGGAGACGTAACCCTCAGGGAGGACAACATCCTTGGCGGTTTCCGTGACTTCTACACGGAACTCGTACGCCTTCAGCGCTACGGTATCACCGACGCAGAGTTCGGCAGGGTAAAGGCCGATTACCTCTCCATGATGGAGACCCGCGCCAACAAGGCCGAAACCCGCAAGAACCCGGAGTTCGTACGTCCCATCCTCTCCAACTTCTTTGACAAGGAGCCCATCCTTGAGCCCGCCGACGAAAAGCAGCTTGTAGAGATGCTCTTCTCCCAGCTGGGCTCCGCTGCGGTAAGCCAGGTGGTTGCCCAGATCTTCTCCGACAACAACCTCGTCCTGGTCTACTCCGGTCCGGAGAAAGAAGGCATCGCCACCCCCAACGCTGAGGATCTCCTGAAGGTTATGGCCGATGTAAACGCTTCTGAGATATCGGCCCCGGAAGGGGAAGAAGTCCCCGACGCCTTCCTTGACCCCGCAAAACTGAAGGGTTCTCCCGTGAAGAAATCGGCCGTATCAATTTACGGTTCCACCAAGTGGACCCTTAGGAACGGTGTTGAGGTTTATGTCTATCCCACAGACCTTGCCAAGGACCAGATCCTGTTCAATTACTATAAGGACGGCGGCCTTAGCCTTGTCTCCACAGACGATATCGCTTCATTTGACCAGAGCATCTTCAGCCTGTTCCTGAATAACAGCGGTGTTTCCTCCTTCTCCGGCACCACCGTTGCAAAGATGCTCACCGGAAAGAACATCAGCGTAACCCCCTACTTCGACCAACTTGAGAACGGCATCAACGGAAACAGCACCGTGAAGGACCTTGAGACAGCCCTCCAGATCCTCTACCTCTATGTAACGGATCCCCGCTTCGACCCCGAAGAATGGCAGAACGGCATTGACCAGATAAGCGCTATCCTCCCCAACCTCGCAAACCAGCCCAACTACAAACTACAGAAGGAACTATACAAGACCATCTACGGCGGAAACGCCCGTAAGGAAGCCCTTTCGGAGGAAACCCTTAAGCGCGCAAGCCTTGAGGTGGTAGAGAGGAACTGGAAGAGGCTCTTTGCCGATGCAGCAGGCGCCAAACTGGTGATTGTGGGTGACGTGAACCCCGAATCAGTGAAGCCGCTTGTTGAGAAATACATCGGCTCACTGCCCAAGGGAAGAAAGGCCCTGAAGTGGGTGGATCCCCGCGAGGACATTGTGAAGGGTAAGATTGAGAACGTGTTCGAGGTTGATATGCAGACTCCAAAGAGCACCGTCCTGCAGGTTTACAGCGCAGACCTTGACTACTCCTACGACAAAGACGCCGCAATGGAAGCCATCTCCTATATTATGGATATGCGCTACACGGAGAGTCTCCGCGAGGAAGAAGGCGGCACCTATGGCGCCAGCGCTTCCGGCAACCTTGTCCGCCGTCCCAGGCAGACTGCTGTCTATGAGGTTTACTTCGACTGCAAGCCCGCCCTCTGCGACCGCCTCCGCGAACTGGCCATCGAAGGCTTCAGGAAACTGGCCGATGAAGGTCCCACCGACGAAGAACTTGCAGCGGCTAAACTCAACCTCCAGAAGAACCTCCCGGAAAGCCGTCAGAGGAACAACTGGTGGCTGAACTCCATAGAACTCTACCTCACCTACGGAGTGGACCGTGACGCCGCCTACGAGGCCGCTATAGGTAACCTCTCCGCAGATTCAATCAAGTCCCTTGCAAAGGAAATCCTTTCACAGGACAACTTCATTGAACTTGTGATGAAGCCCGCCGCCACGGCCGAGGCCGAGTAATCCCGCGTGGAAGTAACTTGCTGATTCACAGCAGTTTAAACAAAAACGTCTACCGAAATATCGGTAGACGTTTTTGTTTAAGAAAGTAATAATCAATTACTTAGCCCCACGGCTTAAGCCTCCGAGATGGCTTCGTTAGGGCAGGTGCCTTCGCAGGCGCCGCAGTCGATGCACTCGTCTGCGTTGATTTCATAAGCGGCCTCACCGGCGGTAATTGCTCCAACGGGGCAAACCTCTGCGCAGGAACCGCAGGAAACACAAAGTTCGGGATTAATTTTTCTTGCCATTTCTACTGTATAATTAATATGTGTAAAATTTCGTGATGGCAAAGGTAGGCATTAAATTTGATTTTGAAAACAGTTGTGACTAACTTTGTACGTATGAAAATGATGTTTATCTCAATAATTGCCTCCCTGGCGCTCTCTACGTGCGGCACCGGAAGGTCTCAGGCAGCGGCCGTTGCATCCGTAGACTCCTTTGTGGAATTGGATACTGAGAATCTGGCCGATGAACCCAAGGCGGTTGTGGAATGGGACAAGACTGTTCACGACTTTGGGGATGTTTCCGTATCTGACGGCCCTCTCACCTGCAGTTTTACGCTCACAAACAAGGGCACGGAGGCCATCGCAATCTTTGAAGTGGTGTCTTCCTGCGGCTGTACAGGCGTAGATTCCCCAAAGTCTAAGATTGAACCCGGGCAAAGCGCCACTATATCGGCCACATATAAGAACGAAGACGGCCCCACGGCCTTTGACAAAACCCTTACGGTGTACATTTCCGGCATAAGGCGTCCGGTAATTCTCCGCCTTCGCGGCGTGGTTCATCCCAAGAAACAATCCCTGAGCCAACTCTATTCCCCCGAGAGGCTCGGGGATTTGGGTCTTAAGACGCGGCAGTTTAAAACCGGTCCCCTCAAGCAGGGCCTTTCCGTGAGTGAAACCGCTAATGTGGCTAACCTTGGGAAGAAGCCTCTTAACGTCACTTTTACGGACGTTTCTGAGCAACTTAAGGTAAGTGTAAGCCCCAATCCCATTCCTGCCGGCAAAACCGCCCAGATTGCCTTTACCGTGACATCTGATCCTTCCCTTTACGGGCTCAACGTGTATAAGGCCACGCCGGTTCTTGACGGGGTTCCGGCTGCGGGCTCAATTGAAGTAGCCGCCTGGACGCAGGAGAATTTTGCCCTTTGGAGCAAGGAGGCCATAGAGAAGGGCGCCATTCCGGCGTTTGATATGAGTACATTCTCTTTCAACAGCGCAAGAGCCACCAAGAATATCACTGTCACATTCCCCTGCACCAACAAAGGCGGCTCAACCTTTCATATTTATAAGGCCGATACAGACTCTCAGGCTATATCTGTTACCGATCTTCCGGACATCGGCCCTAAAGCCAAAGGGAAACTGGTTTTCACACTTGACACAACCCTTCTGCCTGAAGGAGACAACGTGATAATGATATCCCTCACCACCAATTCCCCCCAGCGGCCCCTCATCAACCTTTTTGTAGCAGGAGCAATATCACCGGACCTTTGAGTTTTCACGGAATTTTAGTAATTTTGTACGATTATGGCAGAGATTACTAATACCACCTACAACGACGACGCCATCCAGACCCTGGAATGGAACGAACATATCCGCAGACGCGCCGGAATGTATATCGGCCGCCTGGGAAACGGTGACCGTCAGGGAGACGGCATCTATGTGCTACTGAAAGAAATTGTGGATAACTCCATAGACGAGTTCTCAATGGGCTACGGAAAGCGCATAGACATCACCATAGAGTACCAGACCGTGAGCGTACGTGACTACGGCCGCGGAATTCCCCTCAACAAGGTGGTAGACGCCACGTCAAAACTCAACACCGGCGGTAAGTTCGACGACACCAACTTCAAAAAGTCCGTGGGTATGAACGGCGTCGGTACCAAGGCCGTGAACGCCATGTCCGTAGACTTCTACGTGGCATCCTACCGTGACGGACAGTGCTCCTACGCCCGTTTCAGCCGCGGAGAACTCCTTGAAAGCGCCATTGTTCCCTCCAATGAGAAGAACGGCACCTACATCAAGTTCACTCCGGATGAAGAGATGTTCAACGGCTTCAGTTTCCATATGGAATTTGTGGAAACCATGGTCAAGAACTACTCCTACCTCAAGAAGGGCCTTACCCTCAACCTCAACGGCGTAGCCTACAAGAGCGAAAACGGCCTTCTGGACCTTGTCACGGAGAACATGAGCGAGACTCCGCTCTATCCTCTCATCCATCTTGAGGGAGAGGATATTGAGATAGTCCTCACCCACGGCAACAGTTACGGAGAGAACATCTCCAGTTTCGTAAACGGCCAGAACACCCGTGACGGCGGCACACACCTTGCCGCATACCGTGAAGCCATAGCCAAAACCTTCAAGGACTTCTACAAGAAGGACTACAAGCCTGAGGACATCCGCCAGGGCATTGTGGGCGCCATCTCCATCCAGATCCAAGAACCCATCTTCGAAGGCCAGACCAAGACCAAACTGGGCAGCACCTATATGTGGGAAAAGCAGGTGAAAGGGGCCGATGGCACCACTTCCACAGACCGCGGTCCCACCATCCGCACCTTCGTGAATGACTTTGTGGCCAAGAACCTCAACGACTACCTCCATATGCATATGGACATAGTCCCCACAATTGAGGACAAGATCAAGGCTTCACAGGCAGAGCGTGAGGAAATTGCCGGCGTCCAGAAGAAAACCCGCGAAAGGGCAAAGAAAACGGCCGTCTACAACCGTAAACTCCGTGACTGCCGCTACCACTACTGTGACAAAGTGGCAAAGGGCAAGGAAGACCTCAGGGAAAAGACCTCCATCTTCATAACGGAGGGAGACTCCGCATCCGGAACCATCACAAAGGTAAGGGACGCCAACACCCAGGCCGTGTTCTCCCTGAGGGGAAAACCCATCAACTGCTTCAAGGAAAGCCGCAAGAAGGTGGCGGAGAACGAGGAACTGAACCTTCTCATAGCCGCCCTGGACGTGGAGGAGGATCTTGACAACCTCCGCTACAACAACATCATTGTTGCAACTGATGCCGATGACGACGGAATGCACATCCGTATGCTGGTCCTCACCTTCATAATGAAGTACTACCCTGACCTTATCCGCCGAGGCCACGTATATATCCTCCAGACTCCCCTTTTCCGCGTCAACAACAAGAAGGAGCGCGTGTACTGCTACTCCCCGGAAGAGAGGGACGCCGCCGCAAAGAAACTCAAAAACGGCGTTGAGATCACCCGCTTCAAGGGCCTTGGAGAAATCTCCTCCAACGAGTTCGCAGACTTCATCGGAGAAAAGATGCGCCTTGACACCGTAAAACTGGCCGATGAAGAGTCCATCCAGGACATCATGGAGTTCTACATGGGCATCAACACCTATGAGCGCCAGCATTTCATTATGGACAACCTCCGCTCCGAAAAGGAACTGGAAGACGTAAATATCTAAACTATGGCTAAGAAAACTAAAGTCAAAACTACCGTAGGTCCCCGCTGGGCAAAATTCTGCGGCTGGCTCCTCAGGAAAATGGGCTGGGAAAGCGTAGGCGGCCCCATGAAGGAGGAAAAGGCAATAGTCCTTGGAGTCCCCCACACCACCGTCTGGGACTTCCTTGTGAGTTACCTTTTCTACACCCAGTTTGGCAAAGTGGCACACATAATGGTGAAGAAGAGTTTCTTCGTGTGGCCCCTTGGTCCCATCCTCAAGGCCTGCGGCGCAGTTCCCACAGACCTCTCAAGCCCCGCCACCACGGTAAAGAGCCTTATAGAAGTTATGGAAGACGTCCCGGAGTTCCACCTTGCGCTGGCTCCGGAAGGTTCCCGCTCCCTTGTCAAAAGATGGAAGAGCGGCTACCACCTCATTGCACGTGAAACCGGCGCCACCGTATATCTTGGATACTACGACTGGGGCCGGAAGAAAATATCGGTAGGCGAACCCTTTGAACTCACCGATGACCCCAAAGCGGATATGGAGCGCATCTACGACCACTACCGTCCCATGGGCATCCAGGGCTATCACAAGGACCAGTTCGCCGTCCCTGAAAAGAAATCCTAAAACCCCAAAACCTTATGGCAAAGAAAATCAAGAGCCCGTACAAGGCATGGCGTAAGTACCGCTCCCGCGAGAACACGTGCACTACCCTGCACAAGGTCTTTGACTACGCCACAACCAATTATGCAAAGAAGGTCGCCTACCAGTATGTGGACGGCGGCCAGAAGTACACCTACGCAGAGTTCCGCGCCAAAGTGGAGAACCTCTCCCAGCGCATGTCCCGCTTCGGGATCCGGCACGGAGACCGCGTGGCCATTCTGTCCCAGAACATGCCCAACTGGGTTGTGGCTTTCTTTGCCGCAACCGCTTATGGCCGAATTGCGGTGCCCATGCTCCCGGACAGCTCGGAGAACGAGGTCTCAAACATCCTCACCCACTCCGAATCCAAGGTGCTGTTCGTTTCTCAGCGCCTCATTGGAAAGCTCTCGGACGAATGCCGGAGCAAGCTCACCCTTGTGATTGACATAGAAACCTTCGAATTCCTCAAGAAGGACAACGAAGACTTCCGCTGCAACGGCTGGGTGAAAGACCCGCAACCCGACGACCTCGCGTGTATCATCTACACCTCCGGCACCACCGGTAAGGCAAAGGGCGTCATGCTCAGCCACCGCAACATAACAAGCAACCTGGCGGCATCATTCAAGGCCCAGCCGGCATTCAAGAAGGACCGCTTCCTGAGCATCCTTCCCGCCGCCCACGCCTATGAGATGAACGTTTCCACCATATATTCGTTCTACGTAGGCGCAACGTGCTACACCCTCCAGAAGCCCCCTACCCCCACCATCCTCCTTGCCGCAATGAAGAAGGTACGCCCCACCATAGTGTGCTCCGTGCCCCTCATCATAGAGAAGGTGGTGAAAAACAGCGTCCTTCCTACAATCCAGAAAAGCCGTATCCTTTCCTGGGCCGACAAACATATCCCCCGCATCCTCCACTGGTTCATCGGCAAGAGGATGGTCAAGACCTTTGGCGGAAAACTGGTGTTCTTTGGCATCGGAGGCGCCAAGCTGGATCCCGCTGTGGAGAAGTTCCTCAGGGACTGCCACTTCCCTTACGCCGTAGGCTACGGCCTCACGGAAACCGCGCCGCTGGTTTGCAACCTTATGGTTGGAAAGAGCAAGGGCGTGGGTTCTATCGGCCCTGCCTCATATAAGGTTGAGATACGCCTTGACAATGTGAACCCCGAAAACGGAGAAGGTGAGATGGTTGTCCGCGGCAACAACGTTATGCTTGGCTACTACAAGGACCCCGAGCGCACCCTGCAGGTTATGGACGACCAAGGCTGGTTCCACACCAATGACGTTGCAACTGTGGACGAAGACGGCTACTACTACATCAAGGGCCGCCTCAACAACACCATCCTGGGCCCTTCAGGAGAGAATATCTACCCTGAGGAGATTGAGCAGGTGATCAACAACATTGAAGGCGTTGAGGAATCCCTGGTGATGGAGCGTGACGGAAAACTTGTAGCCCTTGTGAAATTCCAGGACAACGCAATTGACTGGAACCAGGCCTCCGAAGACAAACTCTTTGAAGAGCTGGAAGCCCGCAAGAAGGCCGTTCTGGACTGGGTGAACAAGACGGTTGGCAAGAACTCCAAGATTGGAGAGGTGGACGCTATGAAAGAGCCCTTCGAGAAAACCGCCACCCAGAAGATCCGCCGCTTCCTCTACAAGAACGCCCACGGCGACGAACCGGAGAAGCCGGAAGAGAAGAAAGAAGAAAAGGTTGAGTAAAATCAACCTTTTTTTGTGACCGGGAATAGTACTATTTCGTTATTCGGCATCCTATATATAATGTAATGGAACTGGAAAAACTGTTCAAGGAATACTATCGCCCGCTGTGCCTGTATGCGCTCAGGTTCACCCTGGATGCAGATGCAGCGGAAGATATAGTACAGGAGTGCTTCATGGCGCTTCTGAGCCATCGGGCCGATAAACCTGTCCCCTATCTGTACGCATCTGTGAGAAACCGTTCACTTATGTGGCTCCGCAGCCGGAAGCCGATGGAAGACCTGCCTGAAGACCTGCCCATGGAGGATGCCATTGACAGGAGTATGGAGGATGCCAGGTTATGGGAAGCAGTGGAGAAACTGCCACTGCAAAGGCGGAAGTGCCTTGTCATGTCAAAGCGTGACGGTATGAGTTATGCCGATATTGCAACTGAACTTGGCATTTCCCAGAACACAGTAAGGAACAACATCTCCAAGGCCCTGGACACCCTCCGGCATACTTTACCAGCCAGCCTGAATTTCATTTTATTGTTTTTCTGATGGTACTTTCCGGGCAATACCGCATCGTACATACGGAAACAATTGAAAACTATGAAACAATCCTTTGACTTTGTACTCACCCACTTCAAGGAGGGGGTATTTGACTGGAGAAAAGGCTTCCATACCGTGTGTGGCAAAAAGCCCCGCACATTCAGGATAATGCCCTGGCTTTATGCCGCCGCTGCGGTGGCTCTTGCTGCGATCCTCTTTGTCAGGTATGAGAATCACACATCACAGTATCTGGCTTACGATACCGCTCAATCCTTTACGCTTCCTGATGGGAGCAGGGTAATCCTGCAACCTGGCTCGGAACTCTCCCTGAAGCCAAGACGCAATCCAAGAAGCGTAGAACTCACGGGCACAGCGCTCTTCTCAGTTGTGAAAGATCCTCAGAAGCCCTTCACGGTACACACTGACGTGTCATATATCAAGGTACTTGGAACCGTATTCCAAATTGCCGGCTCCAGGCTGGACGTCTTTGAGGGAAAAGTCCTTTTCTGCAATGCCGGTAATCCGGAAGGTATTGTAGTATCGGCGGGAGAATCGGCCTCAATCAGTGAAGGAGAGCCCCTGAAAGATGCACAGGCCCCTAACCCGGCGGTATGGGCAACCGGAAAGTTTGTCTATGAAGACACTCCGCTGGAGACAGTCCTTGAGGAACTCTCGGCCTTTTTTGATACAAAACTCTACTGCCAGGACAGCAGGAAAAGGCTCACGGCGGAATTCGCTGCCGGGAGCAGCCTTGAAGATATAATCGGCCTAATAGAAACGGCCCTGGATGTAACAATAACGATAGAGAAATGAAAAGCAGATATATCTTAATTTCCGCATTGATTCTTGCAACCGCTTCCTGCACAAAAGACAGGAACCCGCAGCCGCCTATGGGTTGGACGGCCCAGAACGTGGTTGACCGGATCTGCGGAGTATACACCCTGGAATCGGTCCAATGGGACGGAGCGCCACTTGATCTTGACGGAGACGGAATTGCCAGCCCTTCGTTTATGGAAGAACTTCTTTCCGGAGATTGGCTGGGATGTCAAGATCAGTACTGCGATGTGACTATATTCCCTGCAACCCGCCTTGACTCCCCCACCCAGATTAACGCGTACATTTACCACGGTGATTTCGAGGATGACAGCAATGGCGGTTATTCACTTGACCAGATTCAGTTTTACTACAAAGTGGACGTTGAAGGAGCATTGTCATTCGAATTCAATAAGGCTTCCGTCTATACTTACTGCGGAGCAAAAAAACGCAGGCTTAACAATGTCCAGGCAGGGTTTGAGGGTGATTTGTTTGTGATAAGCGGAGATACGGATTACTTTGACCTCGTAAGCCAGACTGCCGTTCCGGGCAGGGAAACCTTCCGTTATAGATGCATTTTCACAAAGGAGAAACGGCAATGAGACGGACCATAACAGTACTTCTGAGCCTGGCCATATGCATTCAGATGAATGCGCAGTCCACGCTGAAGGAAGGGATGGAGATGCTCCGTCAACAATATGGAATAAGTTATATCTATGACTCTTCCCTGCCAATCCTGAGAAGTTATGATGGAGACAGGCTTAATGCCGGGACTCTTCAGGAAAACCTCTCGCGCCTTTTCAGCGGCAGCGGAATTGACTTTATCGTCAAAGGCCGGCAGGTCATTCTCAAAAAGAAAAGGACATTAAGCCTCGAGGCCAACTACAGCCTTTCCCAGCCGGAACTTCTTGATTCTTCCGTTGTCGTGGACTGGAGAATGCCCATCCTTACCCATCCTGAGTCCGGAGCCCTTGGCATAACCAGGCTCACCGTTGAGCAGGCGCCGGTCCTTCTTGGAGAAAAGGATGTCCTTAAAACGCTGCAGATGCTCCCCGGAGTCCAGGCTGCAGCAGAAGGTTATGCCGGCATAAGCATCCGCGGAGGATACTCCGACGAAAGCCTCATCCTGCTTGACGGCGTTCCTATTATGCAGGCCGATCACTTTATGGGGCTTTTCTCAATATTCCCGGCCGAGTCTGTTGCAGAAGCAACTCTTTGGAAAGGAAACTTCCCTGCACGTTACGGAGGAAGGGCTTCCGGCATAGTGGACCTTCAGTCCGCATCCGGGAACCGAGACAAATGGCGGGGCGGGTTCTCCGTAGGGCTTCTCTCAGACAGATTCCACGCAGACGGCCCTATCGGCAATAAACTGTCCCTATCGGCCAGCGGAAGAGTCCTTCACACCTTCCTTGCCCAGCCCGTCACCGCGCTGATGGACAAGGCGGGGAACTACTGGTTCTATGACCTCAACGCCCGCCTGGACTGGTATTTGTCGGACAATGACAGGATTACCCTTTCCGGATACAACGGCTACGACCTACTTGACTTACATGAGAACTGGTACGAGTATGAGCATCGTTACGATGAGAACTATGCCGCATACAATATCCGGACAAACAAGTACGACAAGAGCCGTTATGGCTGGGGCACGTCTACGGCGGCGCTGTCCTGGCGCCACAGGGATACGGGCCGTACAACCCTTGCTTTCTCCAATTCCAGGATGAGAACATATTCCGACACAAGGTGGGAATATGACACTGACGGTGTCAAAACCGGGAAATACAGGAACTGCGGCGCAGCCACTTCCCTCACAGGCATAATCCTCAGGACAGACTGGAACATCGGAATCTTCTCCTACGGAGGAGAGTATACAAGGCATTATCTGAGAAGTGACGGCCTGTCGTCCCTTAACACGGAAACAAGTTCCGAGGGCAAAACAACCAGCCTTCCCTCCACAGTCGTAAAGCCTGAAACAATCCCGGCAAATGAAGCCGCCATTTATGCCGATGCTTCTATCCCCATAGGAAGCGCCGTCTGCATCAACCCCGGACTCCGGCTGAGTCTGTTTGAATCCTTGGGATCCATCAGGATACATCCAGAGCCAAGGTTATCAGTAAAATGGCGCTCCGGTGATGGATGGGAGGCCGATGCAGGGTACTCCCGGATGGTGCAGTATTTCCACCGCATCCCTTCCGGATACAGTTCGTTCCCCACGGATTTCTGGCATCCGGTCTCCGGAAACGTCCAGCCCCTGATTTCCGACCAGATAAGCCTCTGCGGCCGATATGAGGGGCTTCCGGGATGGGAACTGTCGGCAGAACTGTACTACAAAATGCAGAGCGGCGTTGTGGATTATATTGATTCATATGCTCCCCTTGGGACCAGTCAGGCCCATTGGAGCGGCAGTGTGGCTTCCGGAAAAGGTAGCGGGATGGGAATGGAACTTATGGTTAGAAAAACTTCCGGACCACTGACCGGATGGCTCGGATACACGCTATCCGGAAGCACAAGAGTCTATCCTGAGGGCACCATCAACAATGGAATCCCCTTTCCCTCTTCCACCGACAGGCGCCACAGGATTAATTTCTGCGCCACCTGGGCCGTGAATGAGGCGGTAGACATTACCCTGGCCTGGACTTTTGCATCCGGAAGTCCCATAACTATGCCTTTGAGAAGTACTGCCATTTATGATGAATCGCGGAAATATGAGGACGCCGTCCGCTACATTGATTACGCCCCGTCAAGGAACAATTTCCGGCTTCCCCCCATCCACCGGGCCGATATAAGCGTGAATCTCAGAAAGCCATTGAAACGGGGAGAAAGGATATGGACCATTGGACTGTACAATCTTTACGGCGCCAACAATCCGGATTTCTTCCGCTATATGAAGACTTCGGATACAATAATAGGATCAGACTTCTACTATCCCGACAAGCCAGAAGGGACGCCTTTCCTCCGGACAGTATCATACCTTTTAGTCATCCCTACGGTATCTTTCTCCAGAAACTTCTGATAATGAAAACAGTACATATTATACCTCTTATAATATTCCTTGCTTCCTGCACTCACGATTATTTCCCCACAACCGGGAATGAGAACACCCTTATATGTATGAATGCAAGGCTAAATACGGCTGATACCCTTCATAAGGTCCAGATAAAAGGCTCTGACGTGAACCGCACCATAAGTATGACAGGAGCGGTTGTAACCCTGCAGGTTGGAGACGCCCCCTCGGACACGGCGCAGGTTAGATCCGACGGATTTGCCTATTTCAACAGGACAATCAAGGCGGCCGATATTGTAACGCTGAGTTCCGGGAATGCCTCGGCCACCGTTTCCGGCCTTCAGGTTCCGGATGGTGTCATTTTGGATGCATCGTATTCTCTTACAGGTAAAAAAGCAACAGTAAAGGCAAGAATAAGGCGTAATCCTGATACTGATAACCTCTACATCCTCCAGTTGGTCACGCATCAGCACGCAATACGGGACAATGACAAGGAAGTTCTTCTTGACAGGATGACTATTTATCCGTTGAATCTGGAATCATATCCGCTTCAAAAGTATCCAAGGATGTTTCTGGTAGATTCCGATGCCTTTGGGGACGGCGACTCCTGCGACATAACTATTGAAGGTGATACGGACTTTCTAAGAGGCTATAATACCCATTCTATGAGCAACAAGTTCCTACGTATAGATGATAACAAACAGGTATTCGAGCCCGAATCATATACCCGCACCGTCCTTTTCTGTGTCAGGATATCGGCCCTTAACCGTGACGACTATTGGACATTAAGGTATCTTGTGGATGACCCGGCCTATGCACTTGGGCCCAATCTCAATGGCGTCCTGTCAATGCTTCCCCTGGAATCGATCCCCAGGACATATCCGGGTAATGTAAGCGGCGGGATAGGACTTGTGTCCGTAAGAAGCGCCCTGGAGATACCTATTGCCAAATGGGTATGCAATTACGATATCAATAACTACGACAACCCGGACGCTACTCCCCTTCCTCTACAATAAATAAAAAAATCCCGCTCGGTGAGAGCGGGATTTTTATTCGTCATTGCCGGCTTGACCGGCAATCTGGCTGATTACTCAGCAACTACATTGAACTTGAAGTTTGCTTTGATAGCCTTGTAAATCTTTACAGCGGCCTCGTACTCACCAACTTCCTTCACCTCACCGGCGAGGATGGTGATGTCCTTCTTGTCAATGTTCAGGCCCTTGGCGGCGAGTGCCTCGGCAAGGTCCATAGTGGTAACGCTGCCGTAGAGCTTGCCGCTCTCGGAGACCTTAACCTTCACTTCCAGAACCTGTGCGGAAACGGTGGCTGCAAGAGCCTCTGCATCTGCAACAAGCTTGGCCTCTTTGTGAGCGCGCTGACGAAGGGTCTCTGCGTGCTGCTTCTTCACGGACTCAGTTGCGGAAACTGCGAATCCCTGAGGAATGAGGTAGTTCATACCATAACCGGCCTTTACCTTTACAATTTCACCGGCATAGCCAAGGTTGGCTACATCTTTCTTGAGTAAAATTTCCATAAGGCAGATTATTTAAGAAGGTCAGTAACATACGGAAGAAGGGCCAGGGAGCGTGCACGCTTGATAGCCTGGGCAACCTTGCGCTGGAACTTCAGGGAAGTACCGGTGATGCGGCGGGGAAGGATCTTACCCTGCTCATTCAGGAACTTCTTGAGGAACTCAGGATCCTTGTAATCTACATACTTGATACCTGCCTT
>JAFSPR010000015.1 GCA_017451395.1 Bacteroidales bacterium | reverse complement strand
TCATGCAAAAGGATTTTGCCGCGAAGATTGGCATGCAGGCAACTCATCTTAGCGCCCTTATCAATGGAGTGAGGAATATCACTCCGGCAATAGCGGAGAAGATTGCTATGGGACTTGACGGGATTCCGTCAAGTTTCTGGATGGGGTTGCAGGAGAGGTATAACAAACATATAATGCTTAAAAAACAGCAGGGGCTTTCCAGGCTGGTGGCGGGGTATTCCCATTCTATGGAGCGGGACCCACACCCGGAACCTGCAGCGGTGCTGGCTTCTCCCAAGGTGGAGTATGGCACCAGGGTAGAGTATGAGCTTTCAGTCCCGCCTGGGGACAGCGGGCTGCTGGAGGCGCTTGCCATAAGGATGGGGTGGCATTTTGAAACCAAATGAAAGCAAGCGAAACCAAAATGAAACGCGGGGCGTTGCGGTAAAGCAGTTTTTTCCGTAATTTTGTGTGAACCATAGAATTAACCTAAAGGGATGAATAAGTCTATTCTAATAGCCGTATCGGCAGCCGCGCTGGCCGCTCTCCTGGTTTCCTGCAGGCAGAACGGGGAACAGCAGTTACAGTATTACCAGACTCCTTATACCTATGATATTGTGAAGGTACAGGAACCGCCCCAGACAAATGAGGTGAAAAACATCATCTTTATGATAGGTGACGGGATGGGCCTTGAGCAGGTAAGCTGCGCGTGGGTTCTCAACAAAGGCAAACTGAACTTTGACAACTTCAGGTCCGTGGGCATTTCCCGTACGTGGTGCACCAACGCCCTTATCACGGACTCAGGCGCTGGCGGAACCGCCCTGGCTGCCGGTCAGAAGACCGGATATAGCCACGTTGGAACAGCGGCAGACACCACTGACCTCTATTCCATCCTGGTGGATGCTTCCCGTCTTGGCAAGAGCACCGGCGTGGCGGTCACCTGCCATTTTGCCGACGCAACTCCCTGCGACTTCTGCTGCCACAATGAGTACCGGTACAATCAGGAGGACCTTATCGCAGACTATGTTACATGCGGAGTGGATTACCTTGCGGGCGGCGGCCTGGACTGGTTCACGGTAAACCGCAAGGACGGCCGTGACATCACAAAGGAGATGGCTGCGGCGGGGTACAACGTTGCCCTTACGGAGGATGAACTCCTGAAGGCGGAACTTCCGGTTATCGGCCTCCTTTCCCCGGATAATCTTCCGGTGGCTCAGGAGCGCGGAGACCTCTTCCGCCATATGGTTTCACGCGGGCTGGACAGGCTTTCAAAGAATGAAAAGGGCTTTGTGATGATGATTGAGGGCTCCTGCATAGATGACTGGCTGCACGGCAATGACATTGAAAAGGCAATGGAGGAACTCCTGGACTTTGACCGTACGCTGGGCGATGTCCTCAAGTGGGCGGAGGCCGACGGCCATACCCTTGTTGTGATGACCGCAGACCACGCTACAGGCTGCCTGACGCTTCAGGACGGCAATCTTGAGGAAGGCCTTATCGGCGTTCATTTTGCCTCTGAGGCACATAACGGCATTGCCGTTCCTTTCTACGCCTGGGGCCCCGGCAGCGCGCAGTTCACGGGTATCCGTGAGAATGAGGACTGGGGAAAACTTGTAGCATCTTTTGTAAAATAATATGGCACAGAAAAAACACAATTGGCTGCTGTATGCCCTGATAACAATGATTACCTGGGGCATCTGGATGACATTTTCAGATCCTACCATCGGGGAGCATTATCTTGGAATTCCCGCAGACTTCCCCTCTGAGATGGTGTATGTGGTGTGGGCCCTTTCAATGATTCCCTGCGCAATATTCGCGCTCATAAACATCAAGTGGAAATTGGATGTTCGCCCCAAGACCGTGGCCCTCTCCATGGGCGTAGGGCTCCTTGGCGCCGGCGGACAGTTGGTGCTGTTCCTGGCCCTCAAGTATGCCCCCTCATATCTTGTGATGCCTATGATTTCCGTGGCGCCAATCGTTACGGTAATCCTGTCTTCCATCTTCCTTAAGGAGAAAGTGTCCAAACTGGGCATCCTTGGCATTGTGCTGGCATTTGTGGCCATCATCTGCTTTGCCGTTCCCAGTGACACCAACGGCGCCGCCAAGGGCTGGATCTGGATCCTCCTTGCCGCAGTCGTGTTCATCTGCTGGGGCATCCAGGCCTTCGTGATGAAACTTGCAAACAACAACACCCCTGACGCCGAGAGCGTGTTTGTATATATGGCAATCGCAGCCGTAGTGCTCATTCCGGTGGCGTTCCTTCTCAAGTCTCCCGCCGCTCTGGCAGAATATGGCTGGGGCATCTCCACAAAGGTGTTCTTTGTCCAGATACTCAATGCGATCGGCGCATTCACCCTGGTGTACGCGAACCGCTACGGAAAGGCAATGGTGATTGCTCCGCTGGCCGATGCCTGCTCTCCCGTCATCTGCTGCCTGCTTTCCATAGTGCTCCTCCTTATTGCCGGTATGGATGCCCTTCCCACCATCTGGCAGGTGTGCGGTATGGTGGCGGCTATCTCCTGCGTGTTCATCTTCAGCCGTGAATAGAAGATAATGAGAAAGGTCTTCCTCATCCTTTGCGTCTTCGCGCTCACTCTTGGCTCCTGCGCCTGCCAGGGGGAGAAGTTCCCCAGGAAGGCCCCTAAGGCCGATCCAGAGCAGGCCGATGACACAGATTCCGGTGAGTCCGGAGATACCGGAGACTCCGGAACGCCTTCATCCCCCACCATCCCCAATAAGCCGGAGGATGCCGGGGACAGGGTGCCGTTGTCTGCATCACTTACGGGTGTGCAGCCAATGACGGGCATCGTGCTCTGGAACACCAGCAGCGCCCGCACAAAGAGTTACGTGCAGTTAGAGTTCTCCTATATGCTCTACAGCGATGTATGCAAGGAAAAGGATGTCTTTGACTGGGGCGTGATGGACAGGCTCCTTGCCGATGTTTCCTCCCGCGGCCACCAGGCCGTGGTGCGTTTCCGCTATACCTATCCCGGAAAGTCCTGCGCCGTGCCGGACTACATCAAGTCCTGGCCGGGCTATGAGGCCACAAACGGCAAGAGCGAAAGACGCAACACTGAGTTCCCGGACTGGCGCTGCGAAGAACTCCAGCGCTTCCACAAGGAGTTCCACAGGCGTTTTGCAGAGCGTTATGACAAGGATCCCCGCCTGGCGTTTGTGGAGATCGGTTTTGGCCTCTGGGCCGAATACCATATCTATGACGGCCCGTGCGTAATTGGCCGCACGTTCCCTTCGCACGCCTTCCAGGCAGAGTTCCTGCCGCTTATGGACGAGTGGTTCCAGGATACGCCCTGGCTGTTCTCAATTGATGCCTCTGACAGTAAATACGCTCCGTTCCATTCAAAGCCGGAACTCCTGGACCTCAAGTTCGGGAACTTTGACGACTCCTTCATGTGCGAGGACTGGGACGGCTACAACTGGTCCGGCTGGAAGTTCTTCGGCCAGGAGAGGTACAAGAAAGGCCCCGGCGGCGGAGAGTTCAGCTATTACACTGATGATGACCAGAAACACGCCCTGGACAAGGGCGGTATGCACGGCCGCAAGTTTGAGGATGTTGTGGCAAAGGTCCACATGACTTTCATCATCGGTAACGACCAGCCCGGCAAGCAGACTGATGCCCGCATTACGGAAGCCGCTATGTCTATGGGGTACCGATTTGAGATCCGTGACTTCTGCGTGAATCCAGGAAAGTCCGCCACGGTAAACATCTCCAATGTTGGCGTGGCTCCCATCTACAGGGATGCCTGGGTGGCCGTGGATGGCGTGAGAGGAGACTTCAACCTCCGTAACCTTATGCCCGGTGAATCCACCTGGATCCAGATTGAATGTGATGCCTCGTCTTCGTCCAGGCCCTCCATCGAATGTGACCACCTTGTGAGGGGCCAGAAGATAGAGTATCAGGCTTCCGTGAAATAGGCGCTTCCGAAACTTAAACCGCATCGGTGGACCTGGTCCAGCCACTTTTTGGACGAGGTGCAGGGCGTTTGGAGCCACCATTGCCGTGTTGACAGCCAGAACGCGTACAAGGCCGATTTCACTACCCACATGGCAGCAAAAACGGCCTTTCCCCGGAAAAACCTTGCCGTGTCGGCACCCAAAACGC